>DASUKS010000115.1:0-15588 GCA_036278595.1 Dehalococcoidia bacterium | reverse complement strand
GACAACCTCGTCGCCTCCACCGTCGGCGCCGTCGTCCGGCCGCACCCGCTCGCCATCGCCGGCACGCCGACGCGCGTGCACTACGACCCCGCCACCCGCACGCTCGAGGTCTCCTGGTCCGCGACCACGCCGGACGGCCGGCAACTGCCGACCGGCACCGTGACGAGCATTGAGCTCCCCGCGAGCGTCTATCACGGCGTCTACAAATTCACCGCGACCGGCGCGAAGAGAGACGCCTCCAGCAATTCGACAATGCTCACGTTTACAAACGAACCGGGCGCCGATAGCGCGACGGTCACCATCAGCCCCGGCCCAACTCCCGTAGTCGAGGGAACGCCGTAGCGCGACGACCATCGCCGGCACATCACGCCCGCCGGGATAGTCGCAGGTCGCAGGTCGCAAGTCGCAGGTGCCCGCTGAACGAGAAGACCCGGTGGCATACCCCCGCGATCGCCGCCGAACGTGGTAGGGGCGGGCCTACGTGCCCGCGCGCCGTTGGCTATCGAAGAACTATCGGAACAGACGGCGACCGCCCGGCGACCGCTACCTGCGACCTCAGCCGTGCGACATGCAACCGCCGTGCCCGCCGGTCGTCGGCTACTCAAGGCTCGTCGGAAAAAACGGCGGCCCGCCGACCACCGATACCTGCGACCTGCGACCGACGTGCCCGCCCGTCGTTGGCCAACTGTGAACTGTGAACCGAAGAATCGTCCGGGAGAAAAACGCGCGGCCCGTCCGGACCGCCTACATGCGACCTGAAACCTGCGACCTGCGACTAGCCGCTAATCCCCGAGTAGCGTCGCGTACCCGAGCGTCAGGATCTCCTCGACGTACTCGCCGCGCCATCCGGGGTTCGGCAGGCGCGCGGCGTGCTCGCGAAACCAGCGGTGGTAGGTGAGATACTCCTCCTCGAGCTTCCGCCGCCAGGCGTCTTCCTCGGCGTAGATGTCCGGCTCGATCTCCTCGAGCCGCTTGTCGGCGTCATTCGGGTCGACATCGAGGTCCTCCTGCCAGTAGTCCGCGAGGTAGTCCAGGCAGTCCTCGAGATCCTTCCGGCAGTCGTTGATCAGGAGGGTCATCATCCCTTCCGGGTCCACCGGGTTCGCCCGCAGGCGCAGCTCGCGCGCGCACGCCTCGCACACCACCACGAGGCGGCGGGCGTCGCATTCTTCCTTGTTCTTGCAGTTGTGGACGCGCGGCGAGTACTCGCCGGCGGCAGGGGAGCGGGAGTACCCCGCGACGAGCGTGCTCTTCATCGCGCCGCAGCGGGCGCAGGAGAGCTTGTCGGCGAAGATGTCATCGATCGTCTTGTCCCAGTCGATCTGCACGAGCACCTCCCTTCGACCGTTCCCGGAGACACAGTATATCGCCGCCCGCCTCGGGGCTTCAACGCGCCGCCGCTCACCCTCCGGGATGGCGCGAGGCGCCGGGTTGCGCCTCGGCCGAACGACGCAGCGGCCGCGTACGGCCCCAGAACGCCGCTGGATAGTCGAGACTAGCCGAGAAAGCGGAACTGCACCCGATGGAGCAGCGTCTCGGGCGTCACCGGCGTGCCCGTGTGCTCGCCCGCGCTCGCCCAGATCGCGGCGATGTCGCCGCACCCCGTCGGGCCGATGTCCTCCGGCCCGACCAGCCCCGCCGGCATGACCCGCACATCATCGACCTCGACCGCGCCGAAGCCGGTCTCGTACCGCTTGCCCGCCTTCACCTTGGCGCGCTGCCACAGCCGGTACGAGACCGTGATCTCGCCGGCCGCCACCCGCCCGCGATCTTCCTTCCGGAACGTCAGCAACTGGGCGCCTCCCTGCCCAACTATCCCCTATCCACCGCGAACTGTGAACCGTGAACTGTGAACCGATAGAATGCCGCCTGATTCCAGCAAGGAGGCCGCCGCTGCTCCGCATCTTCAAGCGCACCAAAGAGACTGACGAGAAGACCGAGCAGGCGCTCGAGCGCACGCGCAAGGGTTGGTTCAGCGGCATCTCCGGCCTCTTCGACCGCGGCAAGATCGATGACGAGCTGTGGGACGAGCTCGAAGAGCTGCTGATCGGGGCTGATACCGGCGTCTCCACCACGCAGAAGATCCTTGGCGAGGTGCAGACGCGCGTCGAGAAGGGGCGCATCAAGGACGGCGAAGAGGTGCGCCAGGCCCTCAAGGAGGAGCTGATCAACATCCTCCACATCGGCACCGAGAAGGGCCGTGTCTGGGGCGAGGAGGACTCGCCGCCCGCAGACCGGCCGACGGTCATCCTCGTCGTCGGCGTCAACGGCACCGGCAAGACGACCAGCATCGCGAAGCTGGCGCAGTCCTATCGAGAGGACGGCGAGAAGGTGGTGATCGCCGCGGGCGACACGTTCCGCGCCGCGGCCATCGAGCAGATCAAGAGCTGGGGGGACGTCGTCGGCGCCGAGGTCATCGCCCACAAGCAGGGCGCCGACCCGGGCGCGGTCGTGTTCGACGCCATGACCGCGGCCGAGAGCCGCAAGGCCGATGTCGTGCTCATCGACACGGCGGGCCGGCTTCATACGAAGTTCAACCTGATGGAAGAGCTGGGCAAGATCCGCCGTATCATCGAGCGGAAGCTGCCCGAGGGCCCCGACGAGGTCATGCTCGTGCTCGACGCGACGACGGGCCAGAACGCGCTCGTGCAGGCGAAGGCTTTCGCGGAGGTGGTGCCGATCACGGCGCTCTGCCTGACGAAGCTCGACGGCACGTCGAAGGGCGGCATCGTCTTCGCCGTATCGGACCAGCTGCAGATCCCGGTGCGATTCATCGGCACGGGGGAGCAGCCGGAGGACCTGACGCCGTTCGACGCGGAGGAATTCGTCGAGGCGTTGTTCGTGTAGGCCCGGGCTGGCGCCCGCTGCTTTACGTAATGCTATGATAGCCGCCGTGAGCCGACCCCCCGCCCGGCCCCGCAACAGGAACAAACGCCCATCTTCGCGCGTTAGAGTAGTTGACGCATGAGCGAAGCGCTGCGCTGGTGGCTCATCCTCCAGCTCCTCGGGTTTTTTCTGCTCCCACTCTGTCTCGGGCTCTTCGCGCGCCTGCCCGACAGGGGATACGCGCTCTCGAAGCCGTTCGGGCTGCTCTTCGTCGCCTACCTGTTCTGGCTCCTCAACAGCCTGCACCTCATCCCGAACTCGGCCGGCGGCATCACCTTCGCGCTGCTCGCGCTGGCGCTTGTATCCGGCGCCTTCGCGTACTGGCGGCGCGACGAGCTGACCGCCTGGTTCCGCGACCACTGGCGCTACGTGCTCGGCGTCGAAGCGCTCTTCCTGGTCGTCTTCCTTGTGGCGGTGTGGCTCCGCATGCAGGTGGGCGCCATCGGCGGCACGGAGCAGCCGATGGACCTGATGTACATCAACGCGGCGACGCGGGCCGCGCACTTCCCGCCGCAGGACCCGTGGCTCTCGGGCCATACCGTGGCCTACTACTACTTCGGTTATTTGATCGTCGCGATGGTCGGACGCATGGCCGGGACCGCGCCCGAAGTCTCGTACAACCTGGGGATCGCGATGATTGCGACGCTCGCGCTCGTCGGCGCGACCGGCATCGCGTACAACCTCGTCCGCATGCACGAGCAGACGCTCGATGAGGAAGACGGAGACGCGCGCACGACGCGATCCACACGCGGGAATTTCGCGCAGTCCATCGATGGCGCCCGACCGTCCTCCGCGGCGCCCGCGTCATCGATGCTGATCGCTGACGCGTCGTACAGAGACAAGAGCCTGGGCGACGTGGGCACACCAGCGCCCGCCGCGCCGATGCTGATCCGCCAGCGCACGCGGCGCATGGCGCCGGTCGAGAGGACGCCACAACCCGCGGCTTCCACCGTCGCCGGTTCGCCGTACGAGACGACGACCGCGAACGCCGGCCCGGAGTTCGACTGGGCGCGCATGTGGCGCGCCGCCCGGGCGCCGTTCTTCGCGCTGTCCGCCGGCTTCATGCTCGTGCTGATGGGCAACCTCGTCGGCGTGCTGCAGTTCATGTCGGCGTACGGCATCGGCGGCAGCGGCTTCTACGAGTGGATCAACGTGCAGGGCCTCGGCCCGAACCTCGCGCGCCACAGCTGGTACCCGAGCAGCTACTTCGGCTTCTTCAATGCCTCGCGCATCTACCCGTTCGACAGCGCCGGCGGCTACGTGATCACCGAGTTCCCGATGTTCAGCTTCATCCTCGGCGACCTCCACCCGCACGTGATGGCGCTGCCGTTCGTGCTGCTCGCCGTCGGCGTCGCGCTCGCGCTCTACCGCAGCCGCGAGCCGCTCGACATCGCGTTCTGGATCCAGCGTCCGCTGGCGTTGCTCGCCGCCGCCGTCGTGCTCGGCGCGCTCGCCTTCGTGAACACGTGGGACATCGCGACGCTCGCGTTCGTCGTGGTCGCGGCCGCTGCCGTGAGCAACTTCATGCGCGTGCGGAAGCTGACGCTCGACCTCGCAGTGCAGGTGGTGTCGTTCGCGGTGCCGCTCGTGATCCTGGCCGTCGTGCTCTACTTGCCGTTCTATACGAGCTTCACGTCCCAGGCGAACGGCATCGGCGCGGTCGTGTCGAATCGCGGCGTGAGCGTGCCGGGCACGCGCCCGATCGATGCGCTGCTGTTCTGGGGCCCGTTGTTCGCCGTCGTCTTGCCGTTCGTCGCCGTCCGCCTCGTGGCCGCGCGCGACCGCATCACCGCGCCGCGGGCCGCGCTCGCCTGCGTGCCGTCGCTGCTCGTGCTGGCCGGCTGGCTGCTCGTCTTCGGATGGGAGAAAGCCGTGGGCAGCGGCAAGCTCAATGGCGCGTCGGGCCTTGCCTCGCAGATCGCGGACCGCGGCAGCGCCTGGGCGACCGACGCATTCTTCGCCGGCGTGCTCGCGGCGGCGCTGCTCGCGCTCTGGCTCGAGGCGACATCGACCGAGGAGCGCGAAGAGCGCGAGAGCGTCGTCTTCACGCTCGGCATCATCTCGACGGCGCTGCTGCTCGTGCTCGGCTGCGAGTTCTTCTACGTCGGCGACGTCTTCAACTCGAGGATGAACACCGTCTTCAAGCTCTACTACCAGGCGTGGCTGTTGCTCGCCGTCGGCGGCGGCTTCGCGCTCTACTACATCGTCACGCACTGGCGCGTCTCGTTCCCGCGCGCGAACGTCTACCGCTACGCCTGGGGCGCCGTCGCCGTCATCTTTATTGCGGCGGGCGCGTTGTACACGTTCGGCGGCACGATGGACCGCATCCGCCAGTACGACGGGGACACACTCGCGAAGCCGGCCGATACGCTCGATGGCCTTGTGTACTACAACGCGGACGACCGCGCGGGCATCGATTTCCTTCAGAAGCAGGCGCAGGGGCAGGATCTGGTGATCGCGGAGAGCGTCTGCCCCGTAGCAGTAGCACAGTGCACCGGGAACGATTACACGGGCGCGGCGCGCATCTCCGGCGCGACCGGCATCCCGACGATCCTCGGCTGGGCCGGGCACGAGGACCAGTGGCGCGGCGGCACCGCCGAGGCGCGCGCCGGCCGCTGGGAGGACGCGAAGGAGCTGTACACGACGGGTGACGTGAGCCGCGTCAACGCCATCGTCCAGAAGTACCACGTCGACTACATCTACGTCGGACCGCTCGAGCGCACCGCGTTCGGGGACGCGGCGCTGGCAAAGTTCCAATCGCTGCCGGTGGCATTTCAAAAAGGAACGGTTACGATATACCGGGCTACGAATCTGACGGGCGAGGTTAATACGACTCCATGAGCACGCAGGAACCCTCCTACGGGACGACTGCCGAGCGCCTGCGTGCGCTCGCGCCGAACGCCGCCGGCCGCGAACGCCTCGCCGCCTATGCGACCCGCTACTGGGAAGCCGCGGCGTACGCGACCATCGCGCTGATCGCCGCCGTCATGCGGTTCTGGAACCTCGGCGCCCGCGCGTACCATCACGACGAGAGCCTGCACGGCTTCTTCAGCTACCAGTTCACGCAGGGCCTGCGCCACTTCTTCAGCTTCGGCGCCGCCGGCCAGGACGAGACGTACAAGCACGTGCCGTTCATGCACGGGCCGTTCCAGTTCATCGGGAACGGCTTCATCATGTTCGTCTTCGGGGACGGCAACTACCAGGGCCGCATCCTCGCCGCGACCATGGGCACCGGCCTCGTCCTCATGCCGCTCCTCTTCCGCAAGCACCTCGGCACTTTCGGTGCGCTGTTCACATCGCTCTTCATCGCCTTCTCGCCGACGCTGCTGTATTACAGCCGGTTCACGCGCGAGGACATCTACGATGCCTTCTGGGTCTTCGGCATCGTCATCTTCATGTGGCGTTACATGGCGACGCGGGAGAACAAGTTCCTCTACCTCACGGTCGGCTTCGTCGCGATGTCGTTCCTGACGCTCGAGACGACGTACATGACCGTCGGCGCCTTCCTCGTGTTCCTCGATTACATGTTCGCGATGCATCTCGCGGGCAAGATCCGCGACAAAACGCCGATGACGGAGGTCCAGCATACGGGCGCGGTCATCGGGCTGATGTTCGTCGCCTGGCTCATCGCGTTGTTCTGGCCGTTGATCAGCGGCTGGCGCGCGAAATACGACCTCGACGAGATGCCGCCCGAAGCGAACCTGCTCGTCGCGATGGGCACGCTCTCCGCGCCGATGTACGCGGCGGGCATCCAGTACATCCCGGGCTTCGGCGAGGCGTGGAAGAACCGCGCCGGCGACAACAGCAACTCGCACACCGCATCGCAGGAGTGGGGCGTCGCGATCGCGACAATTGTCGTCCTGATCGGCGCCTCGATCTCGCTCGGCATGCTCTGGCGGCCGAAGGTCTGGGCGATCGCCGCCGCCTGCTTCTGGGTGCCCGTCGTGCTCTTCTCGACGACGTTCTTCTCGAACCTGCCGGGCTTCATGTCGGTCGTCTGGGGGTCGATGGACTACTGGATCAGCCAGCAGGCCGTGGCCCGCGGCAACCAGCCATCCTACTACTACTTCATGACGATCCCGGTCTACGAGTTCCTCACGCTCGGCCTGTCGATCGCCGCGCTGCTCTACTACACGATCCGCGGGCGGCTTGACCACGCGCTGATGATCCTCGGCGGCTTTGCGGCGATCATCGTGCTGCTGCTGCTGCCGCCCGGGCCGGTGGTCTTCAAGGCGTCGCTGCTGCACGTCTGGCTGCCGTTCAGCATCGTGCTGCTCGGGATCTTCTCCTTCAAGCTGGACGTCCTCGTCCGCTTCCTGCTCTTCTGGGCGGTCATCACGAGCATGGCGCTCACCGTCGCATCCGAGAAGATGCCGTGGCTGAACGTGCACATCGCGCTGCCGCTCGCCGTGATCGCGGGCCTCTTCGTCGGCGAGATCCTGTCGAAGACGGACCTGCGCGTCGACCTGCCGAAGGTCGAGCGGCTCGCGCCGTACATGTACGCGATCGTCGCCGCCGCGCTATCCGTCATCGTGTTCGTGATCGTCGGACCGTTCACGCTCGCGTCGGCGGGCGCGTGGATCCTCGCCGCCGTCGCCGCCGTGGCGTTCGGCTGGGCGTTCACGTCGTACAGCCGCCGCACCGGCGTGCAGGTCGCGCTGGTCGGCGCCATCGCCGCGCTGATGATCTTCACCGTGCGTGCGGGCGTGCTGTCGTCGCTCGATCAGAGCGGCATACCCGCGTCCGAAGCCAGCTACTCGGCCGGCCTCTCGCAGAACGACCATGGCGCGTTGCCGGTGGAGCTGCTCGTGTACACGCAGACGTCGGGCGACATCCCGATCCTGGTGAGCAAGCTCGAGCAGTACGCGAAGCAGACGGGGAAGGGCGTCAACCAGCCCGTCGTCGTCGACTCCGTCGATGGGTACACGTGGCCGTGGGCGTGGTACCTGCGGAACTGGACCAACGTGCAGTACGCGACGATCACGCAGGGCTACACGCCGCCGCAGGGCGCCGTGCTGTTCATCGGGTCGCAGGACGTCGCCAACCTGAACCTGGGCGACGGCTACAACCAGGGCGTCCAGTACCACCATCGCCGCTGGTTCCCGGAGGACTACCGCGGCAAGAACGGCGTCTTCTCGACGCACGACTTCTTCAGCGACCTGTTCTCGAAGGACAAGCTCAGCTACTGGCTCGACTACTTTGTGCGCCGCACGCCGCCCGGTGCGCTCGGCACCGTCGATGGCATCGCCTTCTTCCCGAAGGACTCGAACGTCCTGCCGACGCAGCCCGCCGGCCCGACCGTCCGCACGGAAGGGACGCAGCTCGTCATCGGCGGCTCGGGCACCGCTCAGGGCCAGATGAACACGCCGTCCGGCGTCGCGGTGGATGCCGATGGCAACATCTACGTCGCCGACACGAACAACAACCGCATCACCAAGTACGACAAGGACGGCAAGTTCGTCGCCGTGGCCGGCGGCTTCTCGCAGGCCGGCGGCGCGTCGCTCAACCAGCCGTGGTCGCTCGCCGTCGGGCCCGACGGCAGCGTGTACGTCGCCGATACCTGGGCGCACAACATCGTGAAGCTCGACAAGGACTTGAAGCAGGTGGCCACGTGGGGGGCGCCGTGTACGACCGTCCCGCAGTGCGACGAGACGCACCTCTTCGGCCCGCGCGACATCCGCGTCACACCAGATGGCAACGTGCTGATCACCGACACGGGCAACGAGCGCGTGATCGAGTACACGGCCGACGGCAAGGTCGTGAAGACATGGGGGCAGAAGGCGGCGGCGAACGCGGCGCCCGGCCCGCTCGACCTCAATGAGCCGGTCGGTATGGCGGTGTCGCCGAACGGCGACGTCTACCTCGCCGACTACTGGAACAAGCGCATCATGCACTACGACAAGGACTTCAACCCGGTCGGCCAGCCGATCCCGGTCCCGTCGTGGGGCAGCAACGCCGTCACCAACCGGCCGTACCTGGCGCTGACGACGGACGGCCACATCCTGGCGACCGACCCGGAGCACGGCAACATCCTGATCTTCACGCTCGATGGCAAATCGCTCGGCGCCTACCCGGTCGTCGCCAGCCAGAGCGCGAGCGCGCGGCCGCTGGGGATCGCGGTCTCCGGCGACAGCGTGCTGGTGGTCGATGGCGCGGGGAGCGTCGTCCGGAAGATCCCGCTGACGGAAGTCATGGCCGGGGCGAAGGGGAGTTGACGTAACGAATACGGGAGCGTCGCCTCGTGGGGCGCTCCCGCGACTGTTTCAAGAAGGTGAAACTCGCCTGCCCGGGGCGACCGGGGCATTGGCGGGGGTACGGACGGTAAACCTATAATGCCGCGGCCTGAGAGCCGAACATACATGTGAGCCGGCGCCCCGAACGCCGCCGGCGGTCGTAGATTCGACTTCACACCCCCGGGGAGTACCTGTTGCTCAAGAGCCGCGGCTTCTGGTTAGGCATGGGCCTCACGGCCCTCCTCCTCGGATGGTTCGTCTTCAAGAACTACCACCAGTTCGACGACATGAAGACCGCCTTCGAGCAGGCCGACTGGCGTCTGGCGCTCCTCGCGCTGCCGGTGTACTTCCTCGGCCTGCTCGTGCGCACCGTCCGGTGGCAGTTCCTACTGCGGCCGGTCCAGAAGGTCTCGACGCTGCGCCTCTACCCGGTGGTGATCATCGGGCTGATGGCGAACAACATCCTGCCGGCGAGGGCGGGCGAGCTCGCGCGCGCCTACGTCCTCGGCCAGCGTGAGAAGATCAGCAAGACGACCTCGCTCGGCACGATCGCGGTCGACCGCCTGTTCGATGGCGTCACGCTGATCCCGCTGATGCTGATCACGGCCGCGATCGCCGGCGACAAGGCGCACTTCCCGGTGCTGGGGCACGACCTTAACTTCGCGGGTCTCGGCATCGTCATGGGCGTGCTGTTCGGCCTCGCGCTCGGGATCCTCTTCTATCTGGCGCTGTCCGACCGCGGCCGGCGCCTGCTGCACTCGCTGGTGCATCGCTTCGCTCCGGCGAAACTGAAGCCGCACGTCGAGGGCATGCTGCACTCGTTCTTCGAGGGCCTGCACGCGCTTCGTAGCCCCATCGACCTGGGCATCGCCTGGGTGATGTCGCTCGTCTCGTGGCTGCTCGAAGCCACGATGTACTACATCGTCGCTCGCGCCTTCGGCATCCACCTCGGCTTCGAGGTGTTCATTCTGGTGACCGCGGCCGCCAACCTGGCGATCGCCATCGTCGCGACGCAGGGCGGCATCGGCGCCTTCGAGCTTGTCGTCTCGCGGACCATCATCGCGTTCTCGGTCGGCGCCGGCACCGCCGCCGCCAGCCCGACGAGCGCGGAGGCGTCGACGTACGCGCTCGGCCTGCACGCGCTGCTGCTCGTCCCCATCGTCGTCATCGGCCTCGTGCTGATGTGGTCGATGGACCTGAGCTTCAGCGAGATGTTGAGCCGGAGCGAGCCCGAAGGAGCCCCGGCGCCCGTGCCCGCCGAAGGGGCGGAGGCGACGCCGGCGGTGGCGATGCGCACGCGGCCGGCGGTTGGAGGGACGGGACAGGAATGAAAGTCGCGGTGATCGGCGGCGGCGTCGCCGGGATGATGACGTCGTACCGGCTGATGCAGCAGGGCCACGAGGTCGAGCTGTACGAGGCGAGCCCGTACCTGGGCGGACTCGTGCGCACGTTCGAGGTCGGCGGGACACGGCTCGAGGCCTTCTACCACCACCTGTTCTCGACCGACACAACGATTCTCGCGCTGATCGAAGAGCTCGGCTTCGGCGACCGCATGCAGTGGATCGACTCGAAGGTCGGCTGGTTCACGAACGGCAAGATCTACAACTTCGTGACGCCGCTCGACCTTGCGCGCTTCTCGCCCCTCGGGCTCATCGACCGCGTAAAGCTCGGCCTCATGGGCCTGCAGCTTCGCAAGCGCGACGACTGGGAGGAGTTCGAGCACATCACCGCGAAGGACTGGATCGAGAAGAACGTCTCGAAGAAGGTCTTCGACCAGGTCTGGGGCCCGCTGTTGCACGGCAAGTACGGCGACGCCTACGACCAGGTGGCGATGGCGTGGCTCTGGAGCAAGATCCATCTGCGGTTCGCCTCCCGGAAAGGCGGTCCGCTCCAGAAGGAGCAGCTCGGCTACCTGATGGGCAGCTTCGCCGTCTACGTCGATGAGCTCGAGCGCCGGCTGCGCGACGGCGGCGTCACGGTGCACACCGGCACGCCAGTGCAGCACATCGCCGTCGAGAACGGCCGCGCGGCGGGCGTCATCCTGCCGGATGGCACGAAGCACGCCGCCGACGCCGTCGTCGCCGCCGTGCCGTCGGCGATCTTCAAGAAGATGGCGCCTCCGACCACGCCCGACTACGACCGGCGCCTCGATGCCGTCGGCTGGCAGTTCGCGCTCTGCATGGTCGTGACGATGAAGCGCCAGCTCTCGCCGATCTACTGGATGAACATCCCCGACCAGAGCATGCCGTTCCTGGCGCTCGTCGAGCACACGAACTTCGTCGGGCCAGAGAACTACGGCGGCAACCACATCCTCTACATTTCGAACTACCTCGAGCCCGACCACGAGTACTTCGGCATGAGCGAGGACCAGCTCTGGGCCCTCTTCGAGCCCGCGCTCAAGAAGATCAACCCCGAGTTCTCGTCCGAGTGGGTGAACGAGCGCTGGCTGTTCAAGGGTCCGTACGCGCAGCCGATCATCACGACGGAGTACAGCACGAAGCGCCCCGGCCACCGCACGCCGATCGAGGGCCTGTACCTCGAGAACATGACCCAGATCTACCCCGAGGACCGCGGCCAGAATTACAGCATCAAGATGGGCGAGGAAGTCGCGCGGATGGTCGTCGAAGACCACGCCCGCCGCCCCGAATCCGCGGCCGACGCCGTCGCCTGACCATCAGGCCGTCTCCGCCATCACCTCGACGGGAATGCTCGCGGCAACCGGCACCGGCGCGACTTCGACGCCGCGTTCGTAGCGCACGAACCGCTTCAGCTTCAGGAACTGCTTCTCGTACACCTGCCAGCTCACCCACGCGGCCGCGAACGTGATCGCGCTCACCGCGAGCCAGCACAGCGGGTCCGCGACTGCTTCCGGGATGCCGTGCGCCATCAGCCTCGTCTGCGCGTGCCAGTGCTCGCACAGCCAGACGCCGATCGGCAGATGGAACAGGTAGATTGCGTAGCTGTAGCGGCCGAGCCAGCGCATCGGCGAAGCGCTGAAGGCGGCCGCGACGGCACCGCCACGGAAGCCCTGCGCCACGAGCGACGCCATCAGCAATGCGATCGGCGTCAGCCCGTACACCAGCACGCGCTTATCGGGCCAGGCGAGACCGTGGCAGGCGATGCCGAGCAGCACCAGCAGGCCAACCATCGCAAGCGACACCGGCCGCGCGTGCCGGAGCGCCTGCGCGCGCCACGTGTCGTCGCGCAGGGCGAGTGCGAGCAGTGCGCCGAGGGCGAGCGTGTCGCAGCGCGCGGGTGTCGCCTCGTACACGACGACCGGCGCGGCGCCGGCTGCGAGCAGCACCAACCGCAGCGCCGCAGCAAACACGACGAGACCAACGCAGAACACCGTCAGCCCGCGCCTGCTCAGGAGCAGCACGACGAAGGGCCAGAGCAGATAGAACTGCTCTTCGACCGACAGCGACCATACCGGTCCTGTCCCGAAAAGGTTGAAGTCGACGCCGTGCCGCGCCGCGACCCAGCCGTTCGTCAGGTAGAGCGCGAACCACGTCTCCGCGTGGCGTAGCTCCGCGACCGCGCCCCCCTCCGACGGATACATCAGCGGCGCGAGCATGAACACCGCGATGAGGAACGCGTAGTACAGCGGAAAGATCCGCAGCACGCGGCGCACGTAGAAGCGGCGCCAGTAGCCGATGGAGCCCTTCGTATCCAGCAGGATGCCCGTGATCAGCATGCCGGACAGCACGAAGAACAGGTCGACGCCGATCCAGCCGTTCTGGCTCAGCATCGTGACGGCGCGGTCGAACCTCGAAGGTGAAGGGACGCGCGTCACCGACGGCAGGTGCACCGCCATGACGAGGAGCACGGCGAGGCCGCGCATGCCGTCGAGCCACGGCACGCGGTCACCGTCAGCAGCCCGGGGCACACCCGCCATCTGACCTCACATGAGAACGACCGGTCTCCAGAGATATCGGCCCGCGGCCATCCCCACACCAGCCCCCACCGCTCTCGCTGTCTCCAACCCCGAGCGCGCTCTCCGTCCCTTCGGGGCGACGCGGTCAGGTCTTGGCCCACGGCGCGGCGTCCACGCACGCGCATACGCCGTCGCTGCGCACAATCGTCGATCCTCCAGCCTCCGAAGGGAACCCCCGTGCGTCCAGCCTCTCGCTTCCAGCTTCCAGCTTCTGGACCTGCCTCGCGCGTCCTGCTTCCAGCGCGTATAGTGAAACAGCGCACAATGACGCTCGATAACGAAGCCACACTCGAGATCCAGCAGCTCGTCCGCGAGTTCAAACCGCAGGACGGCGACCTGCTCGGCGCGCTCCACGCCGTCCAGCACCACTACGGCTACGTCCCGAAGATCGCCCTGCGCGTCGTCGCCCGCCAGCTCCGCATGAGCGAGGCGAAGGTCTACGGCGTCGTGACGTTCTACAGCGAGTTCCGCCTGACGCCGCCGCCCGCCACGCTCATCGGCTGGTGCAGCGGGCCCGCGTGCCGGCTCAAGGGCAGCCAGGGCGTCCTGCGCATGCTCGAGGCCCGCCTCGGCTGCCCGCTCGGCAGTAGCGTCGAGGACAACAGCATCGGCACCGCGCTCGCGCAGTGCAATGGCACCTGCGAGCACGCGCCGCAGGTCTGGGTCAACGGCGTCGTCCACGGCCCGCTGACCGCCGCCTCGACTTCCGAGCTGGTCGACACGCTGAGGGAAGAAGCCTGATGCCAACCTACGAAGAACTGCGCGCCGCAGCAGATGCCGTCTGGCAGCCGCTCGCCGCGCCCTCCCGCCCGCTCTTCGCCGTCTCGGTCAACACGTCGTCGCTCTCCAGCGGCGGTGCGCAGACCTTCGAGACGTTGCGCGAGCTCGCCGAGGACGGCGGCGGCTTCGACGTCATGCGCACCGGCGACACCGGCTTCGCCTTCGCCGAACCGGTCGTGCAGGTGCTGATGCCGAACGGCCAGCGCATCATGTACGGCAACGTCGCCCCCGACCGTGCGCGCGCCTTCGCGCAGCAGGCGGTGGCCGGCGTCGCGAAGGAGTGGGCCGTCGGCGTCATGGAGGGCGAGCCCGTCCCCGGCGTCCCGATGCTCGCCGACCTGCCGTGGATGCAGATCCAGGTCCGCTGGATGATGGAGAACTGCGGCGTCATCGACCCCGAGAACGTCGACCACTACATCGCCCGCGACGGCTACAAGCAGTTCGCAGACGCCTGCACGCACACGCAGGATGAGATGATCGAGATCGTCAAGGGCTCGACGCTTCGCGGCCACTCCGGCTCGTTCTTCTCGACCGGCACGAAGTGGAGCTTCCTGCAGACGGCGAAGGGCGACACGAAATACCTCGTCTGCAACGCCGACGAGGGCGACCCCGGCGCCTGGGTCAACCGCGTCATCCTCGAAAGCGACCCGCACCGCCTGATCGAAGGCATGCTCATCGGCTCCTTCTGCACCGGCGCGAACTACGGCTGGATCTACATCCGCGACGAGTACCCGCTCGCTGTCGAGCGCATGCGCATCGCCATCGCGCAGGCGCGCGAGAAGGGCATCCTCGGCGACAACGCGATGGGCACCGGCGTGAAGTACGACTGCGAGGTGGTGCGCGGCGCCGGCTCCTACGTCTGCGGCGACGAGACGGGCCTGCTGTCGTCGGTGAGCGACGAGCGCGGGATGCCGCGCATCAAGCCGCCGTTCCCGGCGCAGTTCGGCGTGCTCGGCAAGCCGACGAACGTCAACAACGTCGAGACCTATGTGGACGTCACGACGCTGCTCAAGGTCGGGCCGGAGACGTACAGCACCGCCGGAACCGAGACGAACCGCGGCACGAAGCTCTTCACCGTTTCCGGCGACGTCACGCTCAGCGGCTGCCTGGAAGTGCCGTTCGGCGTGAAGGTGGGCGAGGTGCTCGAAGCCGCCGGCGGCGTCCCGCGCGGCCGCACGCTGAAGGCGCTCCAGCAGGGCGGCCCGCTCTCGGGGATGCTGCCGGCGTCGATCGCCCTCGACCTGCCGCTCGAGCCCGAGCCCTTCCGGCCGCTTGGCGCCGGCATGGGCGGCGGCGGCCTGGTGTTCGTCGATGACCGTGCGTGCGTCGTGGACCTGAACGTCATGTTCGCGCACTTCCTCGAGGACGAGTCCTGCGGGCGTTGCACGACCTGCCGCATCGGCAATCAGCGCATGGTGGAGATCTTCAACCGCGTCTCGCGCGGCGAGGCCGAGGCGAACGACCCGGACCGGCTGAAGTCGCTCGCCGTCTCGTTCGTCAACGGCAACTGCTTCCACGGCCAGCTCTCGCCGACGATCATGAACAACACGATGACGCACTTCCGCGCGGAGTACGACGCGCACGCGCTCGAGCACCGCTGCCCCGCGAAGGTTTGCGAGTCGCTGATCCGCTACCGCGTCGTCGAGCAGGGCAAGGCGCTGCCCGAAGCGGCGGCCATCTGCCCGGTCGATGCCTTCGTCCAGCATGGCGGCAAGTACGAGATCGACGACGTGAAGTGCATCCGCTGCAATGCCT
>DASUKS010000114.1:0-2464 GCA_036278595.1 Dehalococcoidia bacterium | reverse complement strand
CGCCACCGCCGCAGGATCAGCGTGGCATTCTGCCCGCCCATGCCGAAGGAGTTGCTGAGGACGGTGTCGACCTGCGCCTTGCGCGCTTCGTTCGGCACGTAGTCGAGGTCGCAGTCGGGGTCCGGGTACTCGTAGTTGATCGTGGGCGGGATCATGCCGTCGCGGATCGCGAGCACGGAGGCCACGGCCTCGATGCCACCGGCGGCCGCGGCGGAGTGCCCCGTCATCGACTTCATGCTGCTCACGGGCACGCGGTAGGCGACGTCGTCGCCGAGCGCGAGCTTGATGGCGCGCGTTTCCGTGCGGTCGTTGTACGGCGTGCTCGTGCCGTGGGCGTTCAGCCACGAGATCTCTTCGGGTGCGATGCCCGCCGACTTGATCGCGCGCTTCATCGCCAGCGACTGGCCGACGTCGTCCGGCGCGGCGTCGTCGAGGGCATCGAACGACCAGCCCTGGCCGATGTACTCGGCGTAGATCGTCGCGCCGCGGGCCTTCGCGTGCTCTTCGGACTCGAGCACGAGGACGCCCGAGCCCTCGCCGAGCACGAAGCCGTCGCGCTTCGCATCGAACGGGCGGGAGGCCTTCTGCGGCGTCTCGTTGTAGTCCTTCGACAGCGCGCCCATGAGGCCCATGGTCGCGACGGCGACGGCGTTGATGATGGCCTCCGTCCCGCCGGCGAGGAGGATGTCCGCGGAGCCGGTGCGGATCATGTTGAAGGCGTGGCCGAGCGCGTCGGTCGCCGAGGCGCATGCGCTGTTGACGGACGTACTCGGGCCGCGCAGGCCGAGCGTGCGGCCGACGCGCCCGGCCGCCATGTGCGGGCCCCAGCGCGGGATGATCAGGGGGTCGACGCGGCCGGGCCCGCGCTCATCGACGATGGTGAGCTGACGGCCCATCTCGAACACGCCGCCGGTGCTGGCCATGATGACGCCCATCTCCTCGGCCAGGCTTTCGGTGAGCTCGATCTTCGCCGAGAGCAGGGCCTGCTTCGACGCGGCGACGGCGAGCTGCGCGAAGCGGCCGGAGCGGCGAGCCGCCTTATGGTCCATGATCTCGGTCGGATCGAAGCCCTTGACCTCGCCGGCGATGCGGACGGAGTGCTTCGAGGCGTCGAACTGCGTGATGGGTCCGATGCCGCTCTGACCGGCGAGCAGGGCGCGCCAGAAGGTCTCGGTGTCGTTGCCAAGCGGTGTGATGGCGCCGAAGCCGGTGATGGCGACGCGTCGAAGTTCCACGGGTGCTCCGTTCGTACGCTAGCGCGCGATTGGGCGCGCCGGCTGTGCAGCCATGATAGCGCGCGCGTGTGCGGCCGGGCGGTGGGAATGGGAGGTGAGAGGCGGCGTTGGATATGCCGGCTGTGAATGCGATCGGGTTTCCCGGTGCGTTGTGAGCTGCCGTGCGAGGAGCGCGAAAAGGGCGGCCTTCGGGCCGCCCATCCGCATCTGTGAGCCGTCGGCTCGCTACTGCGAACTACTCCACAGGGTCTGGTAGCGCGCGCCGCGGATGGCATCGACGTTGGCGGCGTGCTCGCGTGCGATGAGGTCGCGGAGGGCCGCATCGCACGTCTCGGACGCACCGCTGAAGCCCGTCGGGACGACGCGGGCGCGGATCAGGTCCCAGATGCCGCTCTCCTGCAGGTAGCCGGGGGTGTGCGGCCAGATGAAGAACATGAACTGCTCCGGGACGCCGAGCGACGGCCGATGCTGCCCCAGCCAGAAGTACCGCTCCTGCAGCGACTGCACGGGATCGACGATCGCGATCATCGGCGTCTCTTTGGCGTCGAAGCGCGTGTCGACGATGAGGCGCTCGGGGAACAGCCGGAAGCCGATGCCGAACACATCCGCGTTCTTCACGATGTCCCGGATCTCCCCGATGTCCACCAGCAGTCCGTTCTCCGTATACATCCTGTCACCCCGATGGCGTGTCGCGGTTACCGCCCTGGGACTACCGCCTACCGCCCAACGACCATCCCTAGTACATCGGCGGGGCGCCGGCGCCCATGCCCATGCCCGCGTCCTTCTTGTCCGGCACGTCGGTCACCAGGCAGTTCGTCGTCAGCACCCAGCCCGCGATCGAGATCGCGTTCTCGAGCGCCGCGCGCGTCACCTTCAGCGGGTCGATGATGCCCTTCTGCATCATGTTCCCGAACTCGTCCTTCGCCGCGTCGTAGCCCTCGCCGAGCTTCAGGTTCTTCACCTGCTGCACGATCACCGAGCCGTCCTTGCCCGCGTTCACCGCGATGCGGCGCAGCGGCTCTTCGAGCGCCCGGCGCAGGATCGCGACGCCTGTTTGCTCGTCGCCCTCGAGCTGCACCTTGTCGAGCGCCGGCAGCGCGTTGATCAGCGCCACGCCACCGCCGGAGACGATGCCCTCTTCGATCGCGGCGCGTGTCGCCGACAGCGCGTCCTCGACCCGGTGCTTCTTCTCCTTCATCTCCGTCTCGGTCGAGGCGCCGACCTTGACC
>DASUKS010000113.1:0-16087 GCA_036278595.1 Dehalococcoidia bacterium | reverse complement strand
CGGATCGTTCGCGCTTCGCCGTTACCGGGAACTCCCAGAGGTTCCGCATCTGCTTGCCGCCGTTCATCTCCTTCGCGTCCCAGTAGTTGAACGTCCACCCCGGCGCGCGCGCCGGCGTCTCGTTCACCGCCCAGATGATCTGCTCCGTGCTCTCGGTCAGCGTCCGCGCGGTGATGTTCGGCTGGGCGTTCGGTTTGAACCACACCACCGAGTTCAGCACGCGGCGCTCGAGCACGTTCTGGAGAATGAACCCGAGCTGGTAGATGTTGTGATAGGTGCCGAAGACGAGGATGTTCCCGTTCGGCTTCACGATGCGCGACACCTCGCGCAGCCACCGCACGTTGAACTGGTAGAACTCGTCCTTCGTGAACGCGTCCCAGGTCTCTTCCATCGTCACGTGCGACGAGAACGCCCACCCTAGGCCGTTCTTGCTCCTGCGGCCGCTCCCCGAGCCGATGTTGAACGGCGGGTCCACGATGCAATGATCGACGCACGCGTCCGGCCATTGTGCCATCAGCTCGATGCAGTCGCCCCGCAGTACTCGATCGGGTGTCGGCGCCGCGCGCAGTTGCCGCGGTGCGCTCGGAGTCGCGCTCCCGCGTTGGTTTCGCCTGGTGCTCGTCGATGTCGTCATCCTGGCCATTAGATCCGATCTTATGATCAGCGGCGATAAGGGGAATCCCTGACTTTCGGCATGTCAACCGCCCGAAGCCGGCGCCGTGCCCCCCGTCCGGCGTATGGCTACACTCGATGCGTGGACGTCCCGACCCAACCGAAGACCATCCGCGAGTTCATCGACGCCCTGCACGAAGGCCTCATCTGCGACCGCTGCGGGCGTTATGTCGGCAGCCTCGGCGAGCAGCGCTACCTGCCGCCGCCCTACCCCATCGCGCTGGACCTCATCGACGACGACGAGGTGCGCGCGCTCGTCGGATTCGAGTGGCACATGCTCGGCCGGATGCGCGGCGGCAACTTCACGATCCGCCACCCGGAGATCGACGGCCGCTGCGTCAGCTACCGGGAGTGGATTGCGACCGACGACGACGGGGACGAAGAATACGAGGACGAAGAGGGGTGAGCCGCCTTACGCCGCCCACTGCTCCGGCTGCGGGCCGCGGCCGGTCAGCTGGTTGACGCGCACCAGGCTGACGAACGACCGCACGAGGTAGGGGTCGAACTGCGATCCCGCGTGTTCCTCGATCTCCCGCAGCGCCAGGTCCTGCGCGCGGCCCGATCGGTACGGCGAGTCCATCACCATCGCCGCAAAGGCGTCGGCGATCGACATGATGCGCGCGGCGAGTGGAATCGACGAGGAGCCCAGCCGCTTCGGATAGCCATCGCCGTCCCATCGCTCGTGGTGATACTGGACGACGTCCAGCACGACCTGCGACATCCAGCGCGGGCTCACCCGGAAGACGTCCCAGTCCCGCAAGATGTCGTACCCCGTGCTGACGTGATTGCGCATCATCAGCATCTCGGCGGTCGAGAGCGGCCCTGCCTTGACGAGGATGTTCTCCGGGACGGAGATCTTGCCGAGATCGTAGACGTGTCCGGCAATCCACAGCGCCGCGATCGTGTCGAAGCCGAGGTCCTGCCGGTTCGCGAGCTGGATGGCGTACTCGCTCGCCAGCCCGGCGTGATGCCCGGAGTAGTTGTCCTTGCTGTTGAGCTTCTCCCGCCAACCCGTCAGCAAGCCCTGGACCTGCCCCAACGTCGGCTCAGGCCAAAGAGAATTGAGAAGGGCGATGATCGAATCGAGGTCCGGGACGGACACCGTGAAACTCCCCTGTGCTCCTGACCATTCCAGTATCGGCAGCAGATACGGCGGCGGTGAGGTTGACGAGCGCCGAACTGGCACAAACTGCGTACGAATCCGCGACAATCAGACGCCGTGAGGCATAGAACGGACAGACAGAGACGTGTAGAATGCAATCGGAGAGGCATATGAACGCATCGGAGGGCTCGAACGGCAAGGACCGGCCGCCCGCGGCTCCGGCGCGCCCCCGCGAGGTACGAATGGGTGAGCTGGAGTGCCCCAGGTGCCATAAGAACTTCACAGCGGGCTACTGGAGCGGCGACACGCTCATCCAGGCCCGCTGCCTGAGTTGCGACCTGAAGTGGCCGCTTCCGGACGTCGTCTGAGCACCACGCCGGCCCAGCGCCCTCACCACACACCAATGCATGCCGAGAGCCGAGAACAGCAGGGTTGCGCGCGCTTGACAACCCGGGATGAGCGAGATGCCTAAGACACGAACCATCGCAGAACACGCACCGGATGCCGTCCGCCAGGAGGACGGCAAGCGCAGCCGCGAGCCGATCCCGGCGCGGATCGCCACCGTCAAGCCGGCCGAAACCGAGGAGCCGGTCGGCGAAACGCCCGATTCCGTCGAGCTCTACCTCAACGAGATCGCACGCTACAAGCTGCTCAGGCCAGACGAGGAGGTCACGCTCGCCAAAGAGATCGAGAACGGCCGCATCCTCGAGGAGATCAGCTACGGTCTCACCGAGGAAATCGGCGGGGTGCCCTCGACCGAGCAGATCACGGTGCGCCTCCTCCGCAAGGTGCTCGATACGCTGGCGCTCATCCGTCGCTCCCGCGTCATCAAGGGCTTCCCCCAGCGCGGCGAGCTCCTCGATCAACTCTATTTCGATGCGCTTCGAGATGCCATCCAGGATCGCCTCGACGAGGAGGTCGAGGCGCAGCTGGCGAAGGCGGCTAAGCGCGAAGTCGCCGAGTTCCGCGAACAGCTCATCACCGTCGCGGTCGCCGAACGCATCTTCCCGGAGGCGGCACACCCTGCGCTGAGCACCGTGCTCGCCGCCCAGTACGAGGAGACGCGGGCGCGCGCCGACCGTAAGCCGCCCGAAAAGCCAGCCGGCCGCGTGACGAAGAAGGCGCAGGCGGAGTACGACGAAGCGCTCAAGAAATACAAGGACGCTGAATCAGCCGCGCGCAAGCTACACCGCGATGGCGCCGCGGCGCTGCACGACCTCGTGCCATACGTCGAGAGCGCGCGCCGTACGGCCCAGCGCGCGGAAGAGCACATGGTCAACGCGAACCTGCGCCTCGTGGTTAGCGTCGCGAAGAAATACGCCGGCCGCGGCATGCCCCTCATGGACCTGATCCAGGAGGGCAACGGCGGCCTGATGCGCGCCGTCGAGAAGTTCGAGCACCGGCGCGGCTTCCGCTTCAGCACCTACGCGACGTGGTGGATCCGCCAGGCCGTCGGCCGGGCGATCGCCGACAAGGGCCGCACGATCCGGCTCCCCATCCACATCACGGAGCTGATCTCGAAGTACTCGCAGGCCCGCGAGCGGCTGTTCCAGCGCCTCGGCCGCGAGCCCCGCACGACCGAGCTCTCGAAGATGATGGGCATGCCGCCGGACAAGGTCCGTGAAGCAGCACGCGCGCTGCGTCAATCCGTCGTGTCGCTCGAAACGCCGGTCGGCGAGGAAGAAGAGGGTACGCTCGGCAGCGTCCTCGAAGACGTGATGGCGCCCTCGCCCGAAGAAGAGGCGTCGCGGCAGCTGCTGCGCGAGCGCGTCCGCTCGGCGCTCGACGTGCTTACCGCGCGCGAACGCACCGTCATCGAGCTGCGATTCGGCATCAAGGACGGCCGGCCGCGCACGCTCGACATCGTCGGCAACGAGCTCGGCGTCACGCGCGAGCGCGCACGGCAGATCGAGGCGCAGGCGCTCGAGAAGCTGCGCCGCTCGAACGGCAACCTCCGCGGCGAGGGCGAGTTCTAGCCGGCAACCGGCGAGCTATTCGGGTGTGATCAGCGGCGGCGGCCCGCCCGCGAGGATCGCTTCCGCGCGCTTCCGCAGCCGGTCGTTGTGCTCCGGATGCGTCAACACGTAGAAGCGCCCGCTCATGATCGCGTCGAGCACCTGCCGCGCGACTTCTGACGGCGCCATGCCCTGCGTTGCGAAGTGCTCCTTCATCGCATCGAACATCGCCCGCTCGGGCGTCCCGGCCGGCGGCTCGGGCATCGGGCCAGCCGGATAGTTGCGGCCGGATTCGAGGATCCGCGTGTTCACCGCCGCCGGGCAGAGCACCGAGACGCCGATCTTCCCGCCCGAGACGAACTGCAGCTCGTGGTAGAGCGACTCGCTGTAACCGACAACGCCGAACTTCGACGCCGTATATGCCGGCCCGCCCGCGCCGGCGACGAGCCCTGCGACGGACGCTGTGTTCACGATGTGGCCCTCATCGCCGCGTTCGAGCATCAGCGGCACGAACGCGCGCACGCCGTGGACGACCCCCCAGAGGTTCACGCCAAGCGTCCACTCCCAGCTCTCGTACGGCGTGTCCCAGGAGAACATGCCGCCGCCACCGCCGACGCCGGCGTTATTGCAGACGACGTGCACCGCGCCGAACCGCTCGATCGTCTGCTGCGCGAGCGCTTCGACGTCCGCGAGCTTCGAGACGTCCGTCCGTACCGCGAGCACGTCCGCGCCCGAAGCGGCCAGTTCGCTCGCCGTCTGATCGAGCGCTGTTCGCTCGACGTCCGCGAGCACGACGCGCATGCCCTCCGCCGCGAACCGCTCGGCCAGCCCGCGGCCGATCCCACTCGCCGCCCCGGTCACGACCGCAACGCGTCCCTTGAACTCACGCATCGCCCCTCCCTTCCCGCTTTGCCCGCCACTGTACATTGCGACTGCACTCGCAAACAGACTCCGGCAGATGTGGTCGGCGGTCTGCAGATGATGCGCGTCTCGCGCGGCGCCTGCCGCCACCCGTCGATGCCGGATGCATGCCGCGTGCGCGCCGCGCACGACACCGACCGAACAGGGTCCGATCCGCTCGTGTGCTTCGGCACCCGAATTGGGCCGGACGCCTCGGGGCAAGGCGCAAATGCACCCGTCACCAGGCGCGTCCGAGCGCGCCGGCAGGCAAAAACTGCGGGTTCCGCGTGTGGAACAGAAGTTGGAGCGGGAGACGAGACTCGAACTCGCGACCCTCTGCTTGGGAAGCAGATGCTCTACCGGCTGAGCTACTCCCGCTCGGTTACGCGCAGCATCGGACGCAACTCGATCGGTGTGCGCCGCATCAAGAGCCTAGCAGATGCGGGCCGTCGACAGCCATCGCGCGCGCATCGGACAACGCCGCGGACGCCGACGTCGACGTTTGCTTCTGGGGTGCGGAGCTTATACTCCGGAGGTATCGGGCGCGCTTCCGAAGAGCGGCGCGCGCGGTCCGCCAGCCGGCGTGACGCACCGTGAGAGGGAAGGCACACGCATGACGCAACAGCGCGACGCCGCCATCATCGGCGTCCACGAGTATCCGTCCCGGAACGTCGAAGGGAAGCTCTCGCCGCTGCAGATCAAAGCCGAGTCGGCGCTGCATGCGCTGGCCGACGCCGGCCTCACGTGGCGCGACGTCGACGCCATCTACGACGCGGGCGACGGCGGCATGATGTCCGGGCTGAGCATCGCTGAGTACTTCAACATCAGCCCGCGCGTCATTGATACGACCGCGGTTGGCGGCAGCTCGTACGAGTTCCAGGCGGCGCACGCGAAGCGCGCGATCGCGTCCGGCAAGGCGCGCGTGGCTCTGCTCACGTACGGTTCGACCGCGCACAGCATGAGCCAGCACATCGGCACCGGCGGCGGCATGGGTATGGGCCCGCCCAGCCCCGTCGGCAACATGGAAGTGTCGTGGGGGATGACGCTCATCGCGAATTATGCGATGGTCGCGCGGCGCCACATGTTCGACTACGGCACCACAAGCGAGCAGCTCGCGAACATCGCGGTCACCACCCGCTTCCACGCGATGCGGAACCCGGAGGCCGTGCAGGCGATGAAGGACCTGAAGCTGGAGCCGGGGGCGCGCGAAGTCTCCGTCGCCGATGTGCTCGGCTCGCGCATGATCGCCGATCCGCTGCACCTGCTCGAGTCGTGCATCATCTCCGACGGCGGCGGTGCCGTCGTGATTGCGTCGGCGGATGTCGCGCGCGACGCCAAGCAGCCGCCGGTCTGGATCCTCGGCACCGGCGAGGCGACGAAGTACCCGGAGAACGGCGGCGATATCACGACGAGCGCCGCGGCGCAGTCGGGGCCGCCCGCGTTCGACGAGGCCGGCATCCGCCCGGACGAGATCGACATCGCGATGATCTACGACTCATTCACAATCACGGTGCTGGCGATCCTGGAGGACCTCGGCTTCTGCAAGAAGGGCGAGGGCGGGTCGTTTGTGGAGGGCACGCGGCTGCGCTTCGACAGCGGTACGAAGCCGTCGCTCAACACCGACGGCGGCGGGCTGTCGTCCAACCATCCCGGCATGCGCGGCATCTTCCTGCTGATCGAAGCGGCCCGCCAGTTGCGCGGCGCGTCGACCTCGCAGGTGCCCGGCGCGCGTCTCGCGGTGGCGCACGGCAACGGCGGCATGCTCGGCAGCCGTCACGCGGCGAGCACGATCGTGCTCGGGAGGGACTAGCACATGACCACGATGCCCAGCCGGCCGCTACCGAACCTCGCCGAGCCGGACACACGTGCGTTCTGGGAAGCGACGAAGGCGCACGAACTGCGCTACCAGGTGTGCGACGACTGCGGCGGCATCGTCTTCTACCCGCGCCGTCACTGCACGCACTGCCTCAGCCTCAACCTGAGCTGGAAGACGTCCGCCGGTCAGGGCGCCATCTACACGTTCAGCATCGTCCGCCAGAGCTACCACCCCGCGTTTCGCGCGCGTGCGCCGTACGTCATCGCATGGATCGATCTCGACGAAGGCTTCCGTCTGCTCTCGAATATTGTCGGCGTCGATCCCGAAGCCGTGCGCGTCGGCCAGCGCGTCCGCGTCGAATGGGAGGACGACGACGGCGTCTCGCTGCCGCTCTTCGTACCTGCCTGATCGCGATGGCGAACCAATGCGCATGAGCGCGCCGAAGTAACGCGCGTCTCTTCTCGCTTCGCGTACGGCGGAGCCGCGCTTCGAATGCACGCTGTCCAGAAGGCGGCACACGCCGATGCACGCACCTGTGCCGATGCCGAGTCGATACGGCTGCGCACATCACCGACCGCCGCGTCGGATCGCGTTTGCACCGTTGTCGAACTCTCGCGCGCTCGCCTTCGGGTTGTCGTGCCACGGCCGATGCTATTGCCGGGCAAGTCAACTGGTCAGGAGTGTGTATGAAGCAGAAGCTGTTAGCGTTGGGTGCAGGAGTGCTGCTCGTCGCCATTGTGGCGTTCGGTGCCTTCGCATCGCAGGACGTATCCGGAGCGGCTTCGGATACGCACGGGATTCCGCCCTCGAACCCCGTGTTCCATCCCGACAACGGAGATGGGGTCTGCGAGCACGGCGAGACCGTCGTCAAGATCACGCCGAGCGGGAACCGGGTGACCGTACCATGCCAGGCTGTCAGCCACGGGCATGGCAACGGCGCCTGACTTCTGACAAGACTGTGCCGCAAGGAGAGGGGCCGGATGGCCCCTCTCTTTGTGTCCATCGCGATCCGTGGTCAACCCGCGGGCGAAGGTCCGGCTCGAAGATCGCGGACGATCTCCGCGGCCGCATCCGCATCGATCCGCGCACCGCCGTTGAGCACGATGCCATCGGGCGCGATCCGCTGCCAGAACGCCCCGTCCCCCGGCGTGCCGTCGCCTACCGACGCGTCAATGTAGGCGATATCGCGCAGCTCGAGAAACAGCGGGCCGGCCGCAAGCTGCAGGTGATCGCGGTCGATCGCGAAGAGATAGCTGCGAACAGCGCCTGCGCCTGTCGAGCCGACCAGCCGGAACGCCGGGTTCGACTGGAAGTACGGCAGATAGCTCAGCGCACTGAACCCGGCGTCATCGCCGGAAAGCAGGACGTATCCCGCGTGGCTCTCCCCGATCGCACCCAGAAGGTCTTCCTCTGCGAGCCCGATAGCGTAGTCGCGCTCCGCATGCTCGCGGAGATAGATCCAGTGCCGCGGCGCATGCACATCGACCGATGGATCGTCGTACCGTAGCAGCGATCCGAACGCCTGCACGTTCTCGTCGCCCGGCGCGAACTGCACGCCGAGCGTCGGCAACTGCCGCACGGTCAGCCGGGCGTCGTGATCGACGTATAGCTGGCTGTAGTACAGGCGGCTCGAGATGACAACGGAACCTGCGGGCAGCGAGTTCAGCAACGCGGACGTCTCATGCTCCTGCGGCCCCGTCCAGTCGAGGATCGCCGCATCGTTCGTCCCGCCTGGCGACCCCGAGTTCCACCCGCTCACGAAGCCCGCTATGAGCACGAGCGCCGTCACGAGCGCGACGGCGGCCAGGTACCGGTCCCGCTGCCGCCAGCGGGCCGCCACGTTCGCGCCGGCGTCCATTGCCGCCCAGGCGAGCGCGAGATACGACAGATACACCAACGGCATCACCTCGCGCGGCTCCCAACCGCGATTCGCGACGAAGACGAGCAGCGGCATCGAAAGCGACGCGATGAGCGCCAGCGCGCGCGCGCCCGCATCGCCACGCACTGCGCGGTACAGCACGAACACCCACGCGAGCGCAATGAGCGGCGACGGCTCTATAGACGTCCCGAAGACGTACACCAACCAGTGCGGCACCGTGTGCGGATAGTCAATGGCCTGCGGCTCCGGGCGCAACTCGAGCACGCGTAGCGAGATCGCACACCATCCAGCCAGCAGCGCACCGGCAAGCGCGAAGGGCCATTGCCTCCCACCCGCGCGCCAGCCTCGCCGCAACACGAGCGCAAGCGCGGCCACGGCGAGCGCGGCGACGGCAAGTTCGGCGAGGGTACGGTCAGACAGCTTGTAGACGGAGCCCGTCTGCCATGCCACCCACGCGAACCACGGTCCTGCGAGGAGCGCGAACGCAATGCACCATGCGGCGAGGCCGCGCATGCCGAGCCTCGCGCGCACGTCCGCGTCGAACGCGGCGAGCAGTAGCGGCAACGGCGCCCAGAAGATCGCGGTCTCCTTCAGCAGGAACGCCACGCCGAGCAGTCCGCCCGCGAACGCGCACCACCAAACATGGGCGCGCCCCGCACGCAGGCCGTACACCAGCGCCGCGGCCGATGCCAGCAGGAACGCGGTCGAAGGCGTGTCCACGAAGAACGACGCGGACATCCGGGCGGGATACGCTGCCGCCGCCGCGAGCACCACGCCGGCCGCCGCGGCCATCGACCCGAAGAGCACGCGGCCCAATATGAACAGCGCCGCCAGCGCCGCCAGTGCGTAGAGCGCCGGCACGATCCGCGCGGCATCGACGTTGTTGTGCGTAAGCATCAAGAGCGGCGCGAGCGTCGCGGGGAACAGCGGCGGTCGATGCACGATCGGCGCGCCGGATGAATACGCGAGATGCCCGTGCGCGATCGCCACGGCTTCGGAGAGATACAGCGACTCATCGGACGTGACGGCCGCGTGCCAGTACGCAACCACGCGCGCCGCAAACAGCGCGAGCGCCGCGACGAGCACCACCGCCACTGCCGCTACGGCGCGGAACCTGGCCATGTTCGACAGACCGATGCGTCGGTGCGTGAGCGGACGCGGTCCGGCGAGCGTTGCCATCGAATATCACCCCCGCATTAGTTTCGGCAGCGGCATCCGCCGCAGCGTCCGGAAGAAGGCCCTATTCTCGCCGCTTCGGACAACAGATCGGGGAGAGGCGTCCGACGTATAGGTCGGGATAAGGGTCAAATCATCGGCGCACATGACCACGACGAAGGCGCGTACGCGCCGGGCTGGCTCATGCTGCGCACCACACGCATCAGCAACAACACTGGGAGGTCTTGTGCAGGCCGAAGCACTTGCGCGCACCCGTTGGGGGACGGATGCGATGCCATCTGTCGATTCGGGACCAGCTCCCGAAGTCTCCGTAGTCATGCCGTGCCTGAACGAAGAGGCGACCGTCGGTCGGTGCGTGCGAAAGGCACGCGAATGGTTCGCGCGCGAAGGCGTCGTCGGTGAAGTGATCGTCGTCGATAACGGCTCGACGGATCAGTCGCGCGCGCTTGCAACCGCGGCCGGCGCACGTGTGATCGTCGAAGACAAGCGCGGCTACGGCGCTGCGCTCATCCGCGGCATCGAAGAGGCGCGGGCAGAGCACATCGTCATGGGCGACTGCGACGACACGTACGACTTCAGCGACATCTCTCACCTTGTCGAGCCGCTGCGCGACGGCGCCGACATGGTCGTCGGGAACCGGTACGCGGGGATCCAGCCCGGTGCGATGACATGGAGCCACCGGTACATCGGCACGCCGGCCATCAGCTTCCTCCTTCGCGCGTTCACCGGCGCCCGCCTCAACGATAGTCAGTCGGGTCTACGCGCGTTTACCCGCGACGCATACCTGCGCATGCGGGCCGCCACCGACGGCATGGAGTTCGCGTCGGAGATGATCCTGAAGGCGTCGCGCCAGCGCATGGACGTGCGCGAAGTGCCGATCCGCTACTACGCGCGTGACGACGAGAGCGAAGCGAAGCTCCGCACCTTCCGTGACGGCTGGCGCCACCTGCGCTTCCTGCTGCTCGCGACGCCGAGTCACCTGTTCACGACGCCCGGGCTGCTGCTTACTGCCGGCGGCATTGGATTACTGCTGGCATCGCTCTTCGGGCCGATCCACCTGCTCGGCGGCAGCTGGGAGCCCGTGTTCGCGGCGCCGCTTCTCACCGTGCTCGGCGTCAACGCGCTGATCTTCGGTGCCGTCGCGCGCATCGCGACGACACATCGCGGTCTGACCCGCGAAGACCGCACGTGGCGTGCGGCGCGGCGACTGTTCACGTTCGAGTACTCGCTCGTCGGTGGCCTCGCGCTCGCCGGCCTCGGCGTCCTCGTCGATGCCGCGATCGCGTTCACGTCGGGCGGCGATCACATCGCGCTCGCCGCCATCTCGGAAACGTGCATCCTCGTCGGCGGCAACCTTGCGTTCTCGGGCAGCCTCGCCGCGATCATGAACGGGTCGAACTGATGCGCATCGCCTACGTGTACGACGCGCTGTACCCGGAAGTCACCGGCGGCGCCGAGCGCCGCTACTTCGAGCTTGGCGAGCGTCTCGCCGCGCGCGGGCACGACGTCCACCACGTGAGCTGGGGATTTCCGCGCTCGTCGGTCTCCCGCCACCCCCGTGTGCGGCTGCACCCCGTCGGCCGCGCTCCGCGGCTCCACGACGATCGCGGCATGCGCACGTTCCGCGAAGCGGCCGCATTCGCCATCCGCAGCGTGCCCGTGCTCGCGCGCCTCGATGTCGATGTCATCGACTGCTCGTCGATCCCGTACGCATCGACGTTCGTCGCGGCCGCCCTTCGCGGGCGCAGCCACGCACGCCTCGTCGTCACCTGGCACGAGTACATGGGCGAGCGCTGGCACGCCTACCTGCGGCACGGCGCCGCAGTCGCATCTCGCGTCGAGGCCGCAACCGCCCGCCGTGGCAATGAACGCGTCGCGGTGTCGGCCTTCACCGCACGCCGGCTCCCGGCCGGGCCGCCGACGCGTGTGGTCGAGAACGGCGTCGATCTCGCGCGCATTCGGGGCGCCGTGCCCGTTGCCGAGCCGGCCGGCGTGGTGGTGGCGGGGCGGCTCGTCTCGCACAAGCGCACCGACCTCGTGCTCGAAGCGCTCGCGCGCGTGCCCGGCGCCACGGCCGTGATCATCGGCGACGGCGCCGAGGGCGCGCGGCTCGAAGCGCAGTCGCGGACGCTCGGGCTTGCCGGCCGCGTGCGGTTCACCGGATGGCTTCCGCGCGCCGAGGATCTGTACTCGTACCTTCGCGGCGCGAAGGCGCTCGTCTCGCTGTCCGAGCAGGAGGGATTCGGGATGACGGTGATCGAAGCGCAGACCGCGGGCGTCGTCCCGATCATCGCGCGCTCCGAGTTCAGCGCCGCCGCCGACCTCGTCGAGGACGGCGTCACCGGCCTCATCGTCCCGCCGGATCCCGGCGCGGTCGCTGAGGCGTTGCGTCGCGTGCTCAGCGACGGCCGTCTACGGGCGGCGATCCGCACGAATTGCTTCGAAACGACCGCTCAATACGACTGGGGTTTGATCGCCGATCGCATGGAAGGCGTGTACGCCGAAGTGCCGGCGCCGGTGGAGCGGCAGTTGGTGGCGGCGGCAGCATGAGAATCAACACACGCACTCCAGAAAACAGCATCGCGCGCTACCGCGCGTACGCGAGCGCGATTCTCACCGGCGGCGCCGCGGGCAGCCAGGGCATTGCGTCGCAGGCGGTGGCGTGGGCGCGCACCGCCGAACCGGATCTGCGCGGCTTCGCGCGCCGGCGCTGGGCCGAGCTGCTCGCGGCTGCCGTCGCGCTCTACGTCGTCGCCTACCTCGTGTATCTCTTCACCCGCTACCCGCTACCGCCGGGCACGGACGCCGGCCAGTGGCTAACCATCAGCCGCTACTACCTCGGCGAGCACGTACCCGTCGATCGCACCGTATCGACGGTGCCGCCCGTCGTACCGCTCGCGCTCGCTGCACTGACGATGATCCTCCCCGACCGCACCCTCGCGATCGTCGCGCTCGCCGCGGCGTCGTACGTCGCGATCGCAGGGTTGGCGTTCCTGCTCGGCCGGCGCATGACCGGCGATGCGGCGGGCGGCATGCTCGCCGTCGTGCTCGTCGCCGTGGCGCAGGGCGGCCTCTTCGACTACTTCTCGATGGGCGCGTACCCGCAGCTCGCGGGCGTCATCGGCATGTCGGTCTCTCTGCTCGGCCTGCTCCGCGTCGCCGAAGACGAAGGCGACCGGCGCGGCTGGCTGCTCATCTCGGGCGGCACGCTCCTGACGATGTTCTCGCACACACCGTCCGCGACCGTGCTTCTTCCGGTGCTCGCATGCTGCCTCGGCTGGCGGTTCAAGGCTTCGGATGACAGGGGCCGCATCGTCGCCGCGTCGGTCGTCAGCATCGCGCCGGTGCTCGTCGTCTGGTGCGGATTCCTCCTGCTGAATGGGAGCAGCATCTTCGGCTATGCGAACGTCGCCGCCGCCTACGACCTGAAGGGTCCCGACAAGCTGTTCCTCAGCGTCTGGAACGACCCGAACGAGCGCATGATCTACGGCGCCACGTTCATCGCGCTCGCCGGTTTCGTGCTTGGCGCACGCGACGCACGTCTGCGTTCGCCGCGCCGGACGATGCTCGCCGTATGGATCGCGGCCACCCTGGCGCTGATCCTCGCGTCCGCGGCGCGCCACACGAACACCGACTACCCGCGGTTCGCTGCCTACCTGGTCGTACCGGTAGGCGTCGCCGCCGCTGCCGCCATCCACTATCTCGCGCGCAACCCGGCCGTCATCGCCGCCGTCGCCGTGTGCGTCGCCACACTCGCCGGCCAGCACAGCCTGTACGCGTTCAATCGCGCGACCTCGTTCTACGGCATGAACGCGAACGGCGCCGAGCTCACGGCGGCCGGCGACTGGCTCAACACGGATGCCCAGCCGGGCGCCATCACGGGCGGCACGCGCGAGGTCAAGTGGCTCGAGGCGTTGACCGGCCGCGACTCGCTCCTCTACCTGCCCCGCATCTACATCACGCGCCCGTGGGAGGTCGACAGCGCGATCGCAGCGGAAGTCCTGCAGCGCGCCAGCGCCGGTGTCGAGACCGGGCGGTTCCTCGCGACGGTGAACGACGGCGGCGAGGACTCCGGCCACGTCTTCCCGGTCGGGCTGCGGGTCGATGTCTTCCATAAGGGCATCTACAGCAACGCGTTCAGCCTGAACGACAGGGACGTCAAGCTGGCGCTCTCCGCCTACGGAAGCACGCAGGAGGTGACGCTGACCAGCGGCGCGCGTCCGCTGACCGCCACGTCTTATGACGGATCGGTGCGCCACGTGCTGACGTATTACGCCCTGACCGCCCAGAAGGCCGAGGTGATTCGCGATGTCAGCGCCGACAGCTCGCTGCCGCGCACGCTCCAGGTCGACTACTACGTCGGCACGATCAACGGCGTCACGCCCGCATCGCTCTCGTTGAACATCACCCAGCCCGATGGCACATCCGTCGCGGCAATCGATGGCGGATCGAGCTTCGAGGCGGCGCTCTTCGACGGAAGCCAGGTGCCGATCGACATGACGACGGGCTGGGAGCGGTCCGCGAACCTCGCGCTGCCGCCGAGCGCGGACGGCACCCTCGTCTGGCGCAAGATCTCCCTCCGCCTCCAGGTCAACGGAAGCGAGCGCCGCATCGACGACACGCGCCTCTACGACGAAACCTCCGTGTTTGCGCAGTACGGCGTCCGCTACGTCATCGATCGCAACGGCGACGGCGCGGCATTCCCGTTGATCCGCGACCGCGGGCTCGTCCCCGTCTACGAGAACGATCAATACAGGATCTACGACGTTGGAACCCACTAGCCCCGCGACCACGGATCAGGTGCTCGATCGGCTGCGGGTCGCGCTCGCGGGCCGCCGCCGCCCGCTCGTCGTCGGCGGCTATGGGTGCGGCAACGTCGGCGACGAGGCGATCCTGAGCGTACTGATCGATGACCTGCGGCGGCTCGACGTCGCACCCCGCGTGCTCAGTGCCCGCCCGGCGCAGACCGCACGCATGCACGACGTCACCGCCGATGCCGCGACGCCGCACGGCCTCCTTCGCGCGCTCGCCGCAACCGATGCGCTCGTGATCGGCGGCGGCGGCATCTTCAGCGCCTACATGGGCCCGCGCTCGCGCAACCTGCCTTCGCTCGCCCGCCTCGCGAGGCTGCTGCGGCGGCCGGTGATCTTCCGCGCGCTCGGCGTCTATGCGACAACGCCACCCGCTGTCGCTCGTACCCTCGTGCGTTCAATGGAGCGCGCTGACTTCGTATCGGTGCGCGACGAGGCCAGCGTCCGTGCGTTGCGCGCCTTCGGTCTGCAACGCGCCCTGATCCTCGAAGATGACCCGGCGCTGCGTCTGCCCGTCGCTCCCCACGCGCGATCACGCCCGCCCGGACACATCGGCGTCGCCGTCCGCCGGCTACGCGCCGGCGCGCTGCAACCGCGGCTGGCCGCCGAGCTGGTGGCGCTCCTCGATCAGCTCACATCGACTGGCCTCACGCCGGTCCTGCTCCCGTTCTCGGCTCATCCTGATGAGCCCGTCGAGCAGGACGACGCGTACGCCCGAGAGCTCCGCGCGCGATGCGCGCGGCCGGAGGGAGTCATCATCGAGGAGCACCTGAACCCGCACGACATGCTGCGCGCCGTGCAGTCGCTCGATGCGATCGTCGCGATGCGCTTCCACGCGATCGTCTTCGCGACGAGCGCGCGCACGCCTGCCGTGGCGCTCCCCTACGACGACAAGTGCCGCGTGTTCATTCAGCACCATGCACCGGGCACGGCGGTGGCGGAGATCGAGACGGTCACCGCGGCCTCGCTGTTCGAGGCACTTCCGCTCGCGGCGCTGCAGGAGGTCGCGTGAAGCGCCTGCTTCTGCCGCTGCAGGCGGCGCTGACGCTCGGGGTGCTCGCGGTCGTAGCGCGCCGCGTCGATGTCCATGCCGCCGCAGCGTCCGTCCGCCATGCGTCGCCCGCGTGGCTAACGTTCGCGCTGGTGATGAACCTCCTCGCCGTCTCGCTGAGCGCGCGCCTCTGGGCGACGCTGATGCCCGAGCGGAAGAGCGGCTATGCGAAGCTCTGGCACCTCTACGTGATGGGGCTGTTCTACAACAACCTCGGGCTCGGCACGGTGCTCGGCGACGGCTTCCGGTACGCGCAGTTGCGCCGGGACGGCGAAGACGCGTCACGATCCGCCGCGTCGGTCCTGGGCGAGCGGTTGCTCAGCGGCGTGGCGCTCCTCGCGCTCGCCGCGCTCGGGTCGCTGTACTTCGTGCCATCTCGTCCGCTGGTCACTGCGGCCGTCTGGGCCGCCGTCGTGGCCGCGTTCTTCGCCGGTGCGCTGGCCACCCGCATGCTGCCCAGGGTGTCGCCGCGCGTCCCGCTGCCTGCCCCGTTCCGTCGCGAGGGCGCCGGCGTCCGAGACGCGACACGCGATCTGGCCCGCCGCCGCCCCACCGTCGTCGCCGGCTTCGCCTGGGCGTGCGGCGTTCAGTGCTGCACGATCCTCGCGACGTTCTGCCTTGTCCGCGCGCTCGGCGTGGGCGTCGAGCCGCTCGCGTGCTTTGCGGTCGTGCCCGTGATCGCGCTCGCCGTCCTCCTGCCGATATCCATCCAGGGCATCGGCGTC
>DASUKS010000112.1:0-9674 GCA_036278595.1 Dehalococcoidia bacterium | reverse complement strand
TCTGCGCCCAGGGATGCGAACTGCTGCCTCGTGTACTCGCCGCTGTCGTTCGCCCGCAAGTAGAGCCACGCGGCGAGCCCGAAGAACAGCACCGGCAGCGCGGCCGCGAGCGTGACGATGCCGACCGCTACGAGCCGCCCGAAACCGCGGCACAACAATGCGAGCAGCAGCGCGAGGACGGCTGACACGGCGGCGAGCACGAGCGTGAGCACGCGAAGAATATCGTGGTTGCGCGAGCGGAGGAAGTCCAGGCCGTGGTCTGTCAACCCGCCGATGGAGAAGACGCCGACGCTGCCCGCATCCTTCGTCTGCGAACGCAGCGCGGAGGTGCCGTGGCCGTACATTATGTCCGCGCTGCGGTCGAGCAGCGTGTCGCGCAGCTGTTCTTTCGACAGCGACTGCGCGTCGGCGGGCTTCAGCGGCACATCGACGGGGTAGCCGGGAAGCTGCACGCTATCGCCGGGCGCCGTGACGGCCGCCTGCTGTTGCATGGTGGCGTAGTTGCGGTCGATGAGCGCGTCGATCTCGGTCAGCGCAGCCACCGAGCGCCGAAGGGCGTCTCTCGCGGTATCACGGCTGGTGAGCTGGTACAGCGCGAGCACTGCGGAGAGCGCGAGCAGGGCGAAGAAGAGCAGCAGCCCAACGCCGAGCTTCGCCACGCTGCGGTCGGGCTGCGCGCCGTCATCGGGCAGCTGGAGGTAGCCCCGGTTGCGGGACACTCAGCTTCCCGGCACGACGATCGTGCCGGCGAGGCGGTCGTAGAGGGTGCGGTTCTCGCGATCGAGCAGCGCCGACACGAGCGCGATCGCCGGCGCCATGATGCAAAGCGCGGCGATGGTAAAGACAAGCGCGGTGGACGCCTTGTTGAGCGCCAGCGCGGCCGTCGCAGCGAGCGGCAGGAGCGTCACGCAGGCCATCGGCCAGCTGAAGAGCGCGGGATTGAGGGCGAACCACCAGGCGGCGGCGCTGCGAAGCCGGAGACGCTCGCCGTCCTCGCGTGCGAGCCGAATGCCCGCGACGTACTGACCGGCAGTCTGTGATCGCGTGGCAAGCAGCAGGAGATTCATCAGGCTCCAGACGAGTGGCGTCCCCAGACCCACGATCGCGAGCGCGCCGTAGTAGGCGCTGTTGGGCGGGTCGTTCTTCGCCCAGTCGGACGACGCGAGCAAGATGCCGAAGCCGATGACGAACATGATCAGCGCCACCGCCGCGAGGATGATCATGTCGACGACGTAGCCGCCGGTGCGCGCGCGGACGCTCGCGACGTCGGCAGCGGGCGTCTCGATCGGCTGTACGGTGGCGATGTCCTGCGTGGCGATGTCGCGGCCCATCCTGCACTGGCGGTTCGCCGGGAGGCGCGCCGGCGCACCCCTGCGAGTGGCGGCGACGCGCGATTATACCACGGTGCCGGGCGCGGGTTCCTTCAGAGAGATTAATCCGGCGTAGCTCTCGGGGTGGCGGCCGCGCACGACGTCCGTGCCGGGCGCGCGCTGCTTGAGGCGCGCCAGCATGCGGTTCACGGTGGCGCTGACGGCGAGCTCGCGGCCCTCGAGCGCCTGCGCGGCCACGGCGCCGGACGGCTCGACGATCATCGTGACGCCGGCCTCGGGCGCGGGGCCGGCGGCGCAGGCGATGTAGACGCGGTTCTCGTCGGCGCGCGTGCGGGCGATGAGGGACATCCGCGACGACGGATGGTCCGCACACCAGACGATGATCTCGGCGCCGCGCAGCATCAGCGAGCGCGCGACCTCAGGGACCGCGCCTTCGGCGGCGGCCATCATGCCAATGCCCCCGACCGCGGTTTCGACTACCGGCGACGGTTCGTCGCCCAAGGGCATCGTCTCGAAGCGGGGGCCGGGTGGCTTGTGGGACTGGCGGTGCTTCGCCAGCACGCCTCGCGGTCCGACGAGGTACATCGCACGCCAGCCGTCCGCGTCCGGCTCGGAGACCGTGAACGCGAGCATGACGCCTGTGTCCCGTGCGATTGCGAGCATGCCGGCGAGCACGGCGTCGTGCGAGTACGCCGCCCGCAGACGGGACGGCGTCGCGGGGAAGACGACGAGACGCGCGTCCTGAAGCGCCAGGCGCTCGGCATGGCGGCGGGCGGCGGCGACGAACAGGTCGCCGTCCGGCGGCATGGTCATCTGGACGACGGAGATCGGCGATTCGTGGTCGCCGGGCACGAGCGGCTCGTCACGGAGGCGCTCGACCGGCAGCTCTTGGGTAGGCGTTGTGAGCACGCCGTACAGCTCCGGACGGCGCATCACCGGCAGCGCCGCATCTTCGAGCTCGATGTAGTGCGAAAGGATACCCTCGTGTTCGCTGTCGAGCTGGGCGACGTAGTTGCCACGTGGGTCGATGACGCACGAGCCGCCGCAGTAGGCGATGCTCTCGGCTTCGACGCCGACCTTGTCGGCGGCCGCGATCCAGACGCCGTTCTCGATCGCGCGCGTCTGCATCAGGTAGGTGCGCTGAGGGCTTGTGAGGTCGGCGGCGCGGCGGCCGCCGCTGACCCACGCGGTGAGGTCGAGGATGATCTGCGCGCTGTTGAGCGCAAGCGAACGCGCGATCTCCGGCACGCGGGCGTCGGCGCAGACGAGCATGCCGATGCGGCCGGCGTCGGTCTCGAACACAGGGTAGGCGTCGCCCGGGGCGAACCAGCGGCGGTCGAAGTGCCAGAGGAAGGACTTCGCGTAGCGGCCGATAATCTCCCCGTCGCGGCCGAAGAGCAGCGCGCCGTTCGTCCAGCCGCCGCCCGAGCCCTCGAGCGCCATCCCGGCCGCGATGTGCACGCGGTGCTCTCGCGCTTTCGCAGCGAAGAGCGCGGCGACTTCATCCGGCGGGCGCACGCCGGGCAGGACGAGGTCGTCGCGGCCGATGAAATACGCCGGGTACGTCATCTCCGGCATCGCGATGATGTCAGGGCGCAGCTTCGCCGCCTCGTCGATCTGCGCGAGCGTGTAGCGCAGCGACGCCTCGGCGTCGGCGACGTCGAACGCGCGAAGCTGCAGGAGCGCGACGTGCGCGGAGCGGCTCATGCGGGCAGAGTAACACTCATCGCGCGAGCGGCCGGCCCCATGCGTACGGCACGGAGAACGCGTACTCGATCACGCCGTCGTCCGCGTACGGTTCGAGCATGCGGCGGAGCGCCGCATCGAACTCGGCTGCCTTCTTTTCGCCGATGCGGTAGCGCGCGAACGAGCTGCGCGAGTGCTGGAGCTCGATGTAGTGCTCGACGGACTGGCGGAACGGCACCGGCGGCGTCGCGTCGCGGCCTTCGATGCGCCAGTAGCCGCCGCGCTCGAGCTCGGTCGGGAAGTCGAGCGGCCGGTAGTCGCTGACCACGGAGAAGGCGGGAATCAGTGCGCGGTAGTCATCGGCCCAAGGCGCGTCTTCTTCGCGCGTGAGCCAGACGAGTCGTCCGCCAGACGACATCGCGCCGGCCAGGCGCGGGAACACAGCGTCCCAGTCCATCCAGTGGATGCTCTCGGCCGTTAGCACGAGGTCGTAGGGGCGTGGGTAGTCGAAGTCCTCGGCGAGCGCCTGCGTCCAGGTGATATTCGCGGCGTCACCGCCGGAGGACGCCTTCGCGGCGCGCAGCATGGCCGCCGCGGGGTCGACGGCATCGACGTGCTCCACGCGCGGCGCGAGCGTGCGGCAGAGGTCACCGGTGCCACAGCCCAGCTCGAGGACGTTGCGCGCGCCGCCGGGCGGGAGGGCGAGGAGGCGGTCGATGAGCGTGTCGGGATACGGGGGCCGGAAGCGGTAGGCGGCGACAACGTCCTCGTCGGAGAAGGCGGCGGCGTTCTCCTCGCGCGTCGGTGCGGATCGTTCCATGCGACGAGTATAGGCTCCGGGACGACAAGCGGCGGCTTCCGCTCGCGGGGCCGGCGCGGATAGGATCGAGCCTGATTTCGCGCGAGGGCGAGCGCCAGGAGTTTCGCTGCATGATCGATTTCAAGAACCTTACGCCGGCCGAGGTCGAGCGCGCTTGTCGCGAGGCCATCGAGGCGTGCGACCGCGGCATCGAGGCGATCGTCGCGACGCCGGCGGATGAGCGCACGTTCGAGAACAGCCTGGTCGCACTGGAGTCGGCGGTGGACCACATGGCGCAGGCCGGCGGGCAGTACGCGTTCATGGCCTACGTCGCGGCCGACGATACCTTGCGCGAGACGGCGCGCGAGTGGGAGGAAACGCTCGACAAGCATGGCGTCGAGCTGGCGTTCCGCGAAGACCTGTACCAGGCGATCCGCGGGTTCGCGGAGACGCCAGAGGCCGGCGCGCTCACCGGCGACGCGAAGCGCCTGCTCGACCGGACGCTGAGGGACTACCGGCGCAACGGTTTCGAGCTGCCGAAGGAGCAGCGCGAGCGCGTGCAGGCGCTGATGAACCGCCTCGTTGAGCTCGGGACCGTGTTCCGCAAGGCGATCGACGACTGGGACGACGGCATCCTCGTCGAACGCGAGCGCCTCGCCGGCATGCCGGACCGCTGGATCGATGGCCTGAAGACGGTGCAGGAGGACGGTGTCACGAAGTACCGGGTGTCGCTCGACTACCCGGAGATCATGCCGTTCATGGACAACGCGGAGGACGAGCAGCTGCGCCACGAGATGTTCATCAAGAACCAGAACAAGGGCGGCGCGGACAACGTGCAGGTGCTCGAGGAGGCGATCCGGGTGCGCGCGGAGATCGCGTCACTGCTCGGGTACGACTCCTGGGCGGCGTACGTGGTCGAAGTCCGGATGGCGAAGCAGCGCGAGCACGTCGACGGATTCCTCGCTGACCTCGAGACGAAGCTGCACGTCAAGGCTGGCGCCGATATGGCGGCGCTGAGCAAGGCAAAGCAAGCGCACACCGGCGACCCGCACATCAATATTTGGGACTGGTGGTTCTACACGAACCTGTTGCACAAGACCGAGTACGCCGTGGACGACTTCGCCGTTGCGCAGTACCTCCCGCTCGAGCGCGTGGTCGAAGGGCTCTTCCTGGTGACCCAGGAGCTGCTCGGTATCCGATATCAGCCGGCGAAGAACGCGAGCGTCTGGCACGAGGACGTGCAGGCCTTCGACATCTTCGAGGCAGACGGCGACCGGCCGTTCGCGCGGTTCTACATGGACCTGTACCCCCGGCCGAACAAGTTCGGGCACGCCGCGGCGTTCACGATGCGCGGCGGGCGGCGGCTGCCGGACGGGTCGTACCAGGAGCCGGCGAGCGCGATCGTCGCGAACTTCACGAAGCCGACGCCCGACACGCCGTCGCTGCTGCGCCACACGGAGGTCGTGACGTTCTTCCACGAATTCGGGCACATCCTGCATCAGACGCTGACACGGGCGCGGTTCCTGGAGTTCTCGGGCTCGTCGACGGAGCGCGACTTCGTCGAGGCGCCATCGCAGATGCTCGAGCACTGGGTGTGGGACCGTGACGTGCTGCGCCGCTTCGCACGCCACCACGAGACCGGCGAGGCGCTGCCGGACGACCTGCTGGACGCGATGCTGCGGGCGAAGAACCTCAGCTCGGGGATCGCGAACCTGCGGCAGATGTTCTTCGCGCGCCTCGATTTCGCGATTCACTCGCCGGGGTTCGATGGCGACACGACGCGCGCGGTACGCGAGCTGTACCCGGTGACCGGCTTCCCCTACCCGGAAGGCACGCACTTCCAGGGCGGCTTCGGGCACCTGTTCGGGTACGACGCCGGCTACTACGGCTACCTCTGGTCGCGTGTCTTCGGCGACGACATGTTCACGCGCTTCGAAGCAGCGGGAGTGCTCGACCGCGCGACGGGGCTCGATTACCGCCGCGCGATCCTCGAGCGCGGCGGCAGCGTCGATGGCGACGTGCTGGTGCGGGACTTCCTGGGGCGAGAGCCGAACAACGACGCGTTCCTGCGGGAGCTCGGGCTCGAGGGGTGAGGGTTCAGTTCATAGTGAATAGTGAATAGTGAATAGTTCATAGTGGGTAGTTCACCGTTTACAGTTCACAGCTGGCGTAGACCCCGGTGGTCGCAACGGGCAATCGTCGTGCGCCCGGAGGGATTCTTCGCTCCGCTCAGAATGACAGTGTGCCGGGCGCGCATCGCGTTCGCACTGCTTGCGGGCAAAGCACGGGATGAGGGCGGTTAGCTCGGGGCGCGGACAGAGACGCAGCGGTCGATGCGGTAGACGTCGTACTGGCGGTGGTGCTGGGCGACGCTCACGCATGTACCACCATCGCGCGCGCCAGATGTGGGGTCGGACGCCATCTTGGTGAGCAGCGCGTGCTCGTTCGTCCGGTAGCGCGTGTCGTATGCGTCGTAGATGATCACGTAGTCGACCGAGCGCTCGCGGAGGAACGCGGCGTAGGCCGATGTGTCGTTCCAGCTTTGGCGGCCGATGCTCTCCGGGAAGAACTCCGCGTCGAGCGAGCCGCCGGCGCGGAGCACCTGGTACATCCCGAACTTGCCGTCGCCGACGCGCAGCAGGCGGTAAGTCGCGCCGGGCGCGAACGCGGCTGAATCGGTGTACGAAGCCAACGACGTATTGGGCGAGCGGGTGAGCGCGGTCCAGGCGTACTGGTCGTGGCGCACGGGAACGAGCGCGACATTCAGCGCGACGAGCGCGACGAGCAGGGCGGCCGGCATGCGCGTGCCGGGCGAGCGCTGGAGCACGAGTGCGATGAATGGCGCGGCGACCACGAGGGCGCGCAGGCTCACCGTCCCGAAGAAGTTGCCGGCAAGTGCGACGCGCGAGCTGTCACCGACCACCGGTGAGGACAGCACCAGCCATGCGGCCGGCGCGGCGATGACGAGCGACACCGCGTACGCCGCGAGCAGCCGTGCCCGCCGCGGCTCCCAGCACAAACGCGCGAGCACGAGCACACCGGCGATCGGGAGGATCACGGCGGGATGCGTCGCCTGCGCGGCGCCGAGCAACACGGCGGACGGGAGCCACCAGCCGCGGCGCCAGGCGGCGATTGCGGCGAAGAGCAGCGCCGTCGCCCAGAGGAACGGTAGCTGGCCCAGCAGAACCGCTTCGACGAGCATCGGGTTTGCGAGCAGGAGCGCCGTCCACCAGGCGCCGCGCAGCTCCGGGAACGCCCACCACGTCGTGCCCACGACGCCGGCGAAGCCGACGACGAGCCACAGCGTTACGACCCAGTCGCCGAACAGCGGTCGCAGCAGCGCGGCGGTCACCCACGGGAGGAAGGCGTAGGGGAAGGCGTATGCCTCGCCGTGCTCGAGCACCGGCATGTGGAACGGGAAGGAGTGCGCGTTCCAGATCTGTTCGCTGGCGTACCAGACATGTGCGTAGTTGCTCAGCGAGTCGTTCGTGACGAAGACCGAGTGGCTCAGCACGAGCGCGAGGCCCGCCAACCACGCCCCACCGACGAGCGCGAGCGCGACTGTCCCCGGCCGGATGTGCAGCCGCTCCGTGATGGGACGATGCTCAAGGATGCCGGCTGCCGTTGCGCTACCCTGAGTCGCCATGCGTGTGCGCCCCGGCGTGCTCGAACACGCCGACTTCTCCGATGCCCAAGGTCCGGGCAACCTCTCGCGTGCCGCCGGTGCCGCTGGGCATTATGTCTCCCTCGGCCTGCCCGGCGTCGTGATCCTACCCGCGTTGGCGGTCGCAGGCGCGCCCGCGCATGCCAGCGCGTTCCAGTGTGCAATATCGGTGCTGATCGCGCTGGTGGCGTTCGGCGCGGCCGCGCGGTTCGCGGCCCGGCGCGCGCTGGCCCCGCTCGCCATCGCGGGCGCCGGCTGCGGCGCCTGGCTACTGGCGCAGGCATCGTATCCGGTGGCGGCGTGGCTCGTCGCCCCGGCCTTCGGATTCGGCGCCGGGCTGGCGTTCGACGCCCGCGTGTTCCGGCGCGGTCGTCGCTCAGCCCGCAGCGTCGCTCTGCAAGCCGTACTCGCGATCGGCGCCGTCGCTGGCGTGCTCGTGCTGCTCCGGCTCGTCGGGCGTGACGCAGCGATGGCCGGGGGCGCGGCGTACGTCGCATTGGCCGCGGCCGGCGGGCTGGCCACCACCAAGACCGCGCGCGGCGGTCGCCTGGCCCTCGCGGGGTTCGCGGTCGTCGCGCTGCTGCTGCCGCTGGGCACGAGCGCATACATCGGGGCGACGACGCCACGCGCGACCTGGTTCGGGTCGCTCGTGAGCCACGGGCCGCGATCGGGCAACGCGGTGGCGCTCACCTTCGACGACGGGCCGGACCCGCCGTACACGCTCGAAGTGGCGGCGATCCTCGATCAGCACGGCGTGAAGGGCACATTCTTCGAGGTCGGAAAGGCCGTCGTTCAACGGCCAGACGTCTCGAAGGCGCTGCTCGACGACGGGCAGCTGCTGGGCGACCACTCGTACTCGCACGACGCGGTCAAGTGGCTCGACCCACGATATCCGGAGCTCCAGAAGACGCAGGACGCCTTCCAGCGCAACCTCGGCGTCTGCCCGGCGTTCTACCGGCCGCCGCACGGAAGCCATACGCCGTTCATGGCGCACGTCCTCGCGGATCACGGCATGACGATGATCACCTGGGACGACTCGGCGGGGGATTGGGCGACCAACGACGACAAGCTCGTGGCGCAGCGCATTCTTGACCACGTCCAGCCCGGCTCGATCATCCTGCTGCACGATGGGAGCGACGGGAACATCGGGGCGGCGGACCGCTCGGTCGTCCTACGGGCGCTGCCGGTGATTCTTGAAGGGCTCAAACAGCGCGGGCTGCGCCCCGTTACGCTCGATAAGCTGCTCGGCAAGCCGGGCTACGTTCCCTGCTCCTGAGCTGCCGCGCTACAGTAGATCGCAAGATGTTGCATTCCGTCCATCCACGGTGGTCATGAACGCAAGCCTTCCCCAGCGTGTCGCGAAGGCGGTCGTCGTCGATGACGACGAGCGGCTGCTCGGTGTCCTGCAGCGCGGGCTGCGGGTGCACGGCTTCGACGTGCAGACCTTCGCCGACCCGCAGGACGCGCTCGCGTACATGCAGACGAAGCCGGTCGACGTCGCCGTGCTCGACGTGACGATGCCGGACCTCGATGGGGTCTCGCTCTGCCGTCAGCTGCGGCGCACGAACAACATGCCGATTCTCATGCTCTCGGCGCGGGACACCGTGCCGGACCGGATCCTCGGGCTCGAATCCGGGGCCGACGACTACCTGACGAAGCCCTTCGAGCTGGCGGAGCTGGCGGCGCGCATGCGGGCGCTACTGCGCCGGACGGAGCGCGCGTCGGCGCCGGATGAGAGCCTCTCATATGCGGACGTCACGATGGACACGCGGCGGCACGTCGTGACGCGCGGCGCTCGCGAGGTCGAGCTGACGCCGACCGAGTTCCGGCTGCTCGAGGTGTTCATGCGCACCCCGGAGACCGTGCTCGCGCGCGACGCCGTGACGCTGCAGGTGTGGGGCTACGACACAGGGGAGTCGAACTACCTCGACGTGCACGTCGGGCACCTGCGAGAGAAGATCGAGGCCGGCGGCGGCTCGCGCCTGCTGCAGACGGTGCGCGCGTTCGGGTACGTGCTCAGGCAGCCGTAGTGTCGCTTCGATTCCGCCTCACGCTCCTCTACAGCCTGCTCTTCGCGGGCCTGATCGCGATCTTCGGCGTCATCGTCTACTTCCGCATCTCCTCTCGGCTGTACGCATCGATCGATGATTCCCTGACGGTGCGCGCGCGCCAGATCACGTCGGACACGAGCGCC
>DASUKS010000111.1:0-4178 GCA_036278595.1 Dehalococcoidia bacterium | reverse complement strand
CTGGTGTGCAAGGAGATCCTCGGGATGAACGACGAGGAGATCGCCGAAGCGCTCATCGAGCAGGCGCTCTACTAGCGGGAACGCCGTCACGGCTCCTGCGGCGGACTGGCGGCTGCAGCGGCGGGCTCGACACCAGTCGCCTCCTTCGGCGCGCGCTGCTTCACGAGGGCGAGCCGTCGTGCAACCTCGAATCCGGGTTCCCTAGAAAATCGCGACACAGCCCAAAGTGGAATCGTACGCTTGCGAGCCGTCCGGTATGCCTGATCTGCCGGGCGGTCGTGCGGCGCCCGAGACCATAGAGGAGCTTCGCGATGGCGACGAGCTACTGGGACAAATTCACGGAACTCCGTGTTTCGCGGCGGCGTCTGCTGCAGGGCGCGGGGGTGGCCGGGGCCACGGCCAGCGCGGTGTGGATCGTTGGATGCGGCACGAGCAGCGCTGCCACTGGGACGGCAACGCCGGCGAGCGGAACGCCGAGCGCCGGCGGCGGCGCTGCGACCGGCGGGCTGAAATACCTCAACACGGGAGGCACGCCGAAGTCGGGCGGCACGCTGAACATCGGGACGTCGGTCGACTTCGACACGTTCGACCCGTACCTCTCGATCGCGGGCGGTCCGACGTACTTCCCGCGGCTCTACAACGCGATCATCAACCGCTCGCCGCGCGACTCGAGCTTCAGGTTCGACGACCTCGCGAGCTCCGTCGAACAGCCGGATGACGTCACGTACATCTTCACGATGCGCGACAACGTGATGATCGGCCCGAACCAGGCCGGCGTGCCGGAACGGCCGCTTGATGCGATGGATGCGCAGACGTCGTTCGAGCGCATCAAGCAGCTGAAGACGTCGAACGCGTATGCGTTCGTCGGCACGTGGGTGCGGTCGATCGCGGCGTCGGCGGACAACAAGACGCTGACGATCAAGACGCCGCAGCCGTATGGGTACTTCTTCTTTCGCATCGGCAGCCCGATCAATCTGATCGTCCCGCGCGAGCTGAGCGACCAGCCGGACAAGCTGAAGTCGTCTTCGGCCGGCGGCGGGCCGTACGTGCTGAACCCGGGGCAGTACACGGAAGGGCAGAGCGCGACCTTCGCGAAGAACAGCAAATACTACCGGCGGGACAGCAACAACAAGAACGCGCAGCTCCCGTACATCGACGGGATGAACATCAAGATCATCTCGGACCAGGCATCGCTGCGGACCGCGTTCCAGTCGGGTCAGATCGACTCATACCCGGCACAAGACGTGAACGACGCGAAGAGCCTCGGCTCGAGCTTCCCGACGGACAAGGAGCCGACCGATTCCTTCATTTCGGTGACGATGAACCCGGCGAAGGACCCGTGGAAGGACGAGCGCATGCGGAACGCCGCCATGTACGCGCTCGACCGCAGCGTGTACGTGCAGCGCGTGTACAGTGGCGAAGCGCAGGCGAACGGCATCGTGCACTGGTCGCTCGGCGACTACGCGCTGCCGCCGTCGGAGCTGGAGAAGCTGCAGCCGTACGACCCGAAGAAGTCGAAGCAGCTGATCAACGCCGCGACCGGGCAGGACACGGCGTCGGTAGAGGTGATCTGGCCCGCCGACTCGATCATCGAGCAGCACAACCTGCACCTGCCGATCTGGTTGTCTCAAATGAAGGACGCCGGGTTCGACATCCAGAAGAAGCCGCAGGCGTTCGCGACGTGGCTCGACAACTACACGAACATGCGCTACGCGATGAGCCTTGCGCTGAACCAGGTCTACGAGACCGCGGAGTTCGAGATGGACTTCGAGTCCAAGGAGGGCCCGGCCGGCAATGGCACGTACGCGGTCGGGCTCGGCTCCATGTTCCCGGAGATCGAACAGGGGATCGCGCAATCGAAGGCGATCACGGACACCACGCAGCAGGCGGCGAAGGTGCGGGACGTGCAGCGGTTGATCTACTCGAAAGGGCCGATGTTCCTGCCGATCTGCACGCCATACGCATTCACCTTGTACCAGTCGTACGTCAAGAACATTCCCGTCAACATCGGAACGTCCGGGCTGTTCCTGAACACGTGGTGGCTGGACAAGTAGGCCCCGGGGCAGCGCGAGATTCTGGCGCCGCCACGTCGAGGCGTACGCGCATCACATCTACGTGCAGCGGGGCGACGGATGCCGGTCGAGTGGGTGACAATCGAGACCGGACTCGTGCGCACCGACCGCGCCGGACTCGGACCGGGCCAGGCGACGCGTGGGCGGCGCCATGCTGGACGCGCCTCGCACGTTATGCTGAGTAGGCAGCATTCGTCATTCCCGGCTGGCAAAGCACGTGCGATACGGTACCGCCACTCAGCGAGCGATGCGCGCAGACGTCCCCTTCCGGGAGGCCCGGGCGATCGCTGCGTTGCGCCAGGCACGGACACGGATCGCCGACGCGCGCGCGAACGCGGTCTGGCTGCTGCTTCTGCTGCCGTTCACGCTCGTCAGCATCGCCGGCTTTGCGGCACAGGCGGTGCGTACGAACACCGCGCTGTCGCAGGCGCCGCAGCGGGTGCTCGACCGGGTCGGCTTCGCGCCGAAGGACCTGCTGGTCTTCGGCTGGAGCCGGCTGATCAACTCCGCGATCGTCACCCATGGCGCGATGGAGTTCTGGCTCGCCGTCGCGATGATCGTGTTCGTCATCGGCGCCGTCGAGCTCCTGACCGGCTCGCTTCGCGCCGTGGTTACGTTCTGGGGCGTGCACATCGCGACGCTGCTCATCGAGTCGCTGCTGATCGCGCTGCCGCTAGCGCTCGCCGGCGTCGCCGAGGGGCGCAACCTTTCGGACGTACGCGACGTCGGGCCATCGGCCGGCTATCTCGGCGTGCTCGGGCTGCTGTGCGCGCTGCTGCCGCGGCGCTGGTCCGTCGCGAGCTCGGTGGCGGTGATGGCGGTGCTCGCGGTGCTGACTGTCGCGCCGGTCTTTGATCCCGACGAGACGGTTCGGCTCTCCGCGGGGATCGCGCATCTCATCGCGTTCCCGCTCGGCTATGCGAGTGCTGTGCTGCTGCCGCCGGCCGTCCGCCGCACCTGGCGGAGGGTGGACGCGTCGGCGGAAGCGTAGCGCTACGCGGGCCGGACGCTGACCTCCGACATGTCCGTCACTTCGACCGTGGCGCCGTGCGCGACGAGCGTGCCGGGATCGCCGGCGCGGCGCACGCCGATGACTTCGCCGAACCCGCCCGCGCGGCCGGCCTCCACGCCCGCCAGCGCGTCCTCGACCACGGCAGCGCGCGCGGGCGGCACGCCGAGACGGCGCGCGGCCTCGAGGTAGGTGTCGGGCGCGGGCTTGCCGCGCAGGTTGAGCCGCTCGGCCTCGTTGCCGTCCATGATCGTGTCGAAGATGTCCGTGAGCTTGACCGCCGCGAGCACCCTCATCGTGTTCTTGGATGCGGAGACGGCGGCCGTCTTGAACTTCGCCGCGCGCAGCGTGTGGATGAGCTCCACCGTGGAGTCGTACACCTGCACGCCGTGCTCCTCGACGGCCTGCACGAAGTAGGCGTCTTTGCGCTTCCCGAGCGCGTAGATCGTCTCGGCGCCAGGCGGGTCATCCTCGCTGCCGCGCGGGAGCGTGATGCCGCGTGACTGGAGGAACGTCGCGACGCCGTCGTAGCGTGGCCGGCCATCGACATACCGACGGTAGTCGGCGTCGATATCGAAGGGTACGAACGGCGTTGAGGTGCGCTCCGCCCGGGCGCGAAGGAACTCGTCGAACAGCCGCTTCCACGCGTGGGCGTGCACGGTCGCCGTGCGGGTTACCACGCCGTCGAGATCGAACAGCACGGCATCGAGCGCATCGTGCGAGAGTGTCGGGTGTGCCGCGGCTGTCATGCGCCCCGGATTGCCGCTCATCCCCGCACCTCCTCGAACTTCGGCGCGTCGCGCAGATCGTCGTGGGATATTCGCAGGTGGACGATCGAGAGCGGCCAGTCGATGTCGCGCACGCATTCGTGCGGCACCGCGATCCTGCGATGGCCCACCTGGACGATGAGCGACTGCACGCTCCATCCGTCGGTCTCGACCGTAAAATCGCGGACATGTCCGGCGGGCGAGCGCGGGCCGTCCGAGGCGTAGACGGCGTAGCCGGTGATCGTCGCCGTGCTGCGAAGGTGTGGGTCGTGCTCCGGGATGTTGGGAAGCGCCGGCTCCTGCCTCGGGCGCTCCCCGTCGCTCACCTCG
>DASUKS010000110.1:0-4899 GCA_036278595.1 Dehalococcoidia bacterium | reverse complement strand
GCGGATATCGGTGCACATGGAGTACGACCCGCACGGGTTCATCGAGACGACGGGCGACGCGATCGGCCTGGTGCGGCGGCGCGTCGAAGGGGACCTCCATCGCTTCAAGAACTACATCGAGTCGGTCGGGCACGAGGCGGGCGGCTGGCGTGGGACGTTCCGGCCGGAGCCGACGGAGCGCGCGCGTGCCCGGGAGATGGCGAGCAAGGCCGGATACGCGGGCGATAGCGGCGGGGGCTCGCTGCTTTCGGACGCGCTCACGGGAGCGTTCGGGGGCTTCCTCGGAAGCCTGCCGCTGACCTTCGGCGAGCTGTGGACGAAGACGCAGCGGCCGTGGTATGAGCGGACGGCGCTGCGGCAGGTCGAAGTCACGGAGCACCTCGTGACGCGCATGGGCTTCGCCGACCGCGTGTCGGACCGGCAGATGGAGTCGTTGGCGATCGCGCTGCACACCGGATTTGGCGTGAGCATGGGCGCGCTGTACGGCGTGCTGGCCGGACGCAGCAGGCTGCCGGCGTTCGTCTCCGGCGGGATCTGGGGCGCGGCCGTCTGGTCCGGTAGCTATCTCGGCTGGATCCCGCAGGCGAAGCTGGCGCGATCGGCGAAGCACGACACGCCCGAGATGAACGCGACGATGCTCTCGTCCAACGTGCTGTGGGGGATGATCACCGGGCTGACGGTCGCGGGCTTGCGCCGACGGCCGAAGTAGCTCAGGCCGCGGCGATCCCGGCGATCATCTCATCGAGCAGGACGACGAACTCACATGTGACTTCGATGCGGACGGCATCGGTGGTGTAACCGCCGGTGTTGTCCCACGCGCCCTCGGACGTCTGCTGCTCGATCATCGCGCGGCCAACGCGCGTCGCGAGATCCATGTACTTCGCGTCGCCCGTCGCGCCGTACACAATCGCGGCGCCCCAGCCGACCTTGCCGACCTGCGCGGTCTCGTACATCTCGTCCAGCACGTTGAAGGCAAGCTCGAGGAAGTGTTTGCCAAGCCCCACCCACTCGCCGTCCCCCGTCGCGAGCGTGAGGCGCGAGAGGAACGCGGCGGCGATGCCCATGTTGAAGTACATCTGCCGCCGCTTGTCGGCACGCACCGAGTAGAGACGCTGCCGGTCTTCGGGGAAGTCCGTGCGCAGGCCGGCGCCCGGCTTGTAAGCGAAGAAGAACTCGTGCTCGGGATCCGGCTGCGCGTCCCAGACGGTGCGCAGGAAGCGGCCGACGCCTTTGGCCTCGCGCAGGTGGCCGGTGAGCAGGCAGGCGTTGCCGGCCTGCGAGCTGTTGAGTACGTCCTGTGCGGCGTCCTCGCGGTCGCGCTGGACGCGGAAGCCGCCGTCCTCCGCGTGCTGGAGGAGGAGCAGGAAGTCCATGCCGCGGCGCGTTATGTCGAATCGTCCGAGCTTCTGAGCGCCGCAGATCAACCAGGCGTTCGGATAGGCGTAGCTGTAGTCGAACATGGTTCCGCGCAGCGCGCCGGCGAAGTCGCCGTCCTCGGTGAGGACGTTGCGCTCGACCCAGGACGCGAGGCGGTTGGCCTCGGCCGGGCGGCCGGCGGCCGCGAGCGCCCAGAGCGCCTTGTAGTACGGGCCCAGGCCGTCCTGCTCGGGGTTACCGACGGCGCCGTCGCCGCGCTGCTGCCGCAGGATGTAATCGATGCCTCGCTCTCGCGCGGCTTCCAGTTCGGACACGATCGTCGCGTGCGTTACCATCGAACCCTCCAGGCTACGCTCTCCCCGCATGATACCCATGACCGAAGGGGAGGACGATCCACAGATGGATACAGAGGGGCTCAGTTTGCTGTACCTGGACTGCAGACCGGGCTCGTCGGCGCCTACTCCTCGAGCGTGCTGATGTCGCCCTCGGGGAGGCCGAGCTCGCGGGCCTTGAGGAGGCGGCGCATGATCTTGCCGGAGCGGGTCTTCGGCAGCGTATCGATGAAGTCGATCTCGCGCGGGGCCACGCCGGGGCCCAGCTTCTCGCGCGCGAAGCGCATGAGCTCGCGGCGCAGCGTTTCGTTGGGCTGGTAGCCGTCCTTGAGTGTGACGAACGCCTTCACGACCTCCATGGCCACGGGGTCCGGCTTGCCGATGACGCCGGCCTCCGCGACCGCTGGATGCTCGATGAGGGCACTCTCGACCTCGAAGGGGCCGACGAGGTGGCCGGCCGTGTTGATCACGTCGTCGGCGCGGCCGATGAACCAGAAGTAGCCGTCCTCGTCGGTACGGCCGCGGTCGCCGGTGATATACCAGCCGTTCGCGAACTTCGAGCGGTACATCGGCTCGTTGTTCCAGTAGGTGCGGAACATCGAGGGCCAGCCGGGGCGCACCGCGAGGTCGCCCTCGGTGCCCGGCGGCACGCGATTGCCTTCGTGGTCGATAACGCCGGCCTCGATGCCGGGCATCGGCTTGCCCATGCTGCCGGGCTTGATAGGCAGGATGGGGTAGTTGGCGATCATGATCGAACCGGTCTCGGTCTGCCACCAGTTGTCGTGGAACGGTAGGCCGAGGTTCTTCTCGCCCCAGACCACCGCCTCCGGGTTCAGCGGCTCGCCGACGGACATGGTGTACCGGAGCGTCGAAAGGTCGTACTTCTTCGGGACGTCGCCGCCGGCCTTCATCAGCAGACGGATCGCGGTCGGGGCGGTGTACCAGACGGTGACCTTGTGCTCCTGGATGATCTCGTACCACTTGCTGGCCGAGAAGCCGCCCTCGTAGATCACCGATGTCACGCCGTTGGTGTGCGGCGCGAACATGCCGTACGAGGTGCCGGTCACCCAGCCGGGGTCGGCCGTGCACCAGTAGATGTCATCGGGGTGGAGGTCGAGGACGTACTTGCCGGTGGCGTAGTGACCGAGCACCGCCTGGTGGACGTGCACGGCGCCCTTCGACTTGCCGGTGGTGCCGGACGTGTAGTGCATGACCGCCGGGTCCTCCGGGTCGGTGTGCACGATCTGGTACTCGGTCGAGGCATCGCGCACGAGGTCGTTCCAGGCGATCTCGCCTTCTTCGAGCTGCGGATCCTTGCCGTGCTCGACGATGATGATGTGCTGCAAGTCCGGCAGGTTGGGCTTCATCGCCTTGACCTTGTGCCGCTGGTCGGGCGAGGTGACGAGCACCTTCGCGCCGGCGTCGGCGAGCCGGTCGCCGGCGGCTTCGGGGCCGAAGGCGGAGAACAGTGGACCCGTGACGCAGCCGGCCTTCAGCGTGCCGAACGCGGCGGCGTAGAGCTCGGGCACGCGGTCCATGAAGCAGAAGACGCGGTCGCCCTTCCTGATGCCCAGTTTGCCGAGCGCGTTGGCGAACTGGTTCGACATGCGGGCGGCGTCGGCATACGTGTACTGCTCGCGCTTGCCGTCCTTGCCCTCCCAGTCCCAGCAGATGTGCTCGCCGCGGCCGTGCACGACATGCCGGTCGATCGCTTCGTAGGCGATGTTGAGACCGCCGCCGGGGAGGCCATCGAGTTCCTTGATGACATCCGGGTAGACGAACTCGGTGCGCGTCTTCTCGTAGTCCGCGAGGTTGGGGCGGACGCGGAACTGGTCGAGCGGCGGCTTCTGGATCGTCGGATAGTCCACGGATGACCTCGCTGTGCTGCACTGGCCCGGTGTGGGCAATCTAGCCCTCCATCGGAGTGCGATCAACCGGCTGCGCCGGAGGGAGGGTGAGGCAGAGGAGAGAGGAGCGAGAGGCGCTGAGCTGGGGCGGTGGCCGTGTTGGCCGTATGAGCGCGATGCTGGAGGTTGGAGGTTGGAGGTCACATTCAGGGCGCCCGGCGCGAGTTGCTGTTAGAGCTTAGGGCTTGGTTAGACTGAGATACCGGAAGTTGCATCAGAGGAGGAACCATGGCGCGCAAAGACGAGCGCGAGCCGTTCTACCGCGTCGATGTCGCGGAAGCGAAGGAGATGCTGAAGGACGGCGAGGCGGTGTCCGTCATCGACGTGCGCGAGCCGCACGAGTACGATTCGGGGCACATCCCGACGGCGACGCTGATCCCCGTCAACAGCGTGTTCGCTCGCCGGGAGGAGTTGCCGAAGGAAGGCAAGTTGCTGTTCGTGTGCGCGGTCGGGCAGCGGAGCGCGCTGGCGGCCGAGATGGCGGCGGCGGCGGGCCTGCCCGCGGACCGGCTGTACAGCCTCGACGGGGGCACGGACGCGTGGCGTAAGGCGGGGGAGCCCGTCGAGTAGCGGGTGTGATTAGGGCGTTCTCGGCTTCGCCTGACGCTGGAAAACTGGCTGCTGCAAGCCGGATGGCCCGCCGCTGCTTCGCCAGCGATGACCCCACAGCCGACGGGTCCATGATTCGCGGTTGGATCACTGGGAGCGATGTGGCAACTTCTGTGATCGAGGCACGTCTCTGACACACACCATTGTCCTTTGGGATATCGACAATACGCTGCTGTACACGGGCGGGGCCGGCAGCCTGGCCATGGCGCGCGCCTTCTGCGACCTGTACGGCATCGAGGATGCGTTCCGGAAGGTGGAGTTCTCAGGACGGACCGATACGGCGATCTTCAGCGACGCTGCGCGCGAACACGGTGTCCATGAGGACGACATCCCGACGGAGATCCAGCGATTCATGGATGGTTATGTCGACCATCTGGCGGAGACGCTGGGCGAGGTGGTCGGCGGGCGCCTCATGCCGGGTATCGCGGAGGTCCTCGACCTGCTGCAGGAGCGCGATGACATCGTGCAGGGCCTCGGGACCGGAAACTTCCGGCGTGGCGGCGAGCTGAAGCTGCGGCACTACGCCATCGACGGCTACTTCGACCCGTTGACGGGCGGCTTCGGCGAGGACTCGGAGGACCGCGGGATCGTCATCGCGCGGGGCATCGAGCGGCTGCGGAACGGCGCCGGGCGCGGCGCACGCATCGTCGTCATTGGCGACACGCCCCACGACG
>DASUKS010000109.1:0-20780 GCA_036278595.1 Dehalococcoidia bacterium | reverse complement strand
TCCTCGAAGCGTTCGTACTCGTACGACTGGCGCCCGAAGATCTTCGTGAGCAGGGCGCCGTTGACGGAGAGCGTCTCCTGCATCTGCGCGTTCATGTCCGCCAGGCGAATCTGCGTGCGCATGAGGAGCCGGCGCTGCAGGCCGCCGACGACCTGCGTCGGGATGATGAACAGCGGCAGCGCCGCGAGCGAGATGAGCGTTAGGCGCCAGTCCAGGTAGGCCATGTAGATCAGCGTCGTGACGACGATGATGGTGTTCGAGAGGACGGTGGTGAAGCTGCTCGTCACGGCGTCCTGGACGCCGCCGACATCGTTGTTGATGCGGGAGAGGATCTCGCCGCTGCGGGTGGACGTGAAGAAGCGGAGCGACATCCGCTGCAGGTGGCGGTAGATGCGGTTCCGCAGGTCGTACATGACGCCCTGGCCAACGCGGTTGTTGAGGTAGGACTGGAGGACGGAGAGCATCGCGCCGACGACCACGGCGGCGAAGATCAGTCCGGCGTTCACATCGAGCGCGTGCAGGCTGCGCTTCGTCGTGTCGGTGAAGATGACGACCAGCCGCGCGGTGAGGATCGGCGGCGCGAGGCCGATGAGCGCGCTCGCGGTCACCGTGATGACGAGCGCCACGACCGACCGGCTATACGCCCGGAAGATGCCGGCGGCGCGCTTCAGGATGGCCCAGGAGTTCTGCTGGGGCCGCTGCCGCTCGGCGAGGAGGGTGTGGCCAACGCCGGCGCCGCCCCCTCGCCACGCCCCACCGGCACCGCCACCGCGACCACCAAACTGCATGCTCCATGGTGACAGATGGGTCAGGTGGTCGCGATTGGAAGCCTGCAATGGCGACTGGCCGACCGCCGCTGTTATGCAGGTGCAACGGCCGGCCGGCGCTTCGAGGCGGGGGGCTGTGCGGGCCCGATCATGGCTGCATCGGTAATGTCGGACGGTCTGTGCCGACGGATGGCGCCGAGCCGCATGCAGTGGCAGCCACGTGGCACATACGCGCTCGACCTCGGCAGTGTTACGTCAAGCTCTTTGTCGCTCTCGATAGCTCGTTTGCAACGGATATAACAAAAGCGTTGCATTTCATGTGAAACGCTCGCGCTCGCATTGCAGGCACGTGAAAGCAGCGGGTACCGTGGCCAGGACGCTAACGCGCGCGTTGCAATCGAGCCAGGGAGTATTTCGTTTTGATGTCACGCAAGCGGCCGGCATGGCCGCGCCGATACCTCGCGTCCTTTTTTGCCGCAGCCGCGCTACTGCTGCCACTGACGATGGGAATGACGCCGTTCGACGCTTCAGCGTCGCCGAACCCCGCCGCGGCGCCGGGACCAGCGCCGTTCGCGAACGGGAGCCAGATGGTGACCTACTACGGCTGGCCCCACTCGGACGGCATGGGCGTGCTGGGCACGTTCGCCTCGCCGCAGGACGCGGCGAAGAGCCTCGCCGGTGAGACCGCGCTCGTGGACTCGCTGAACGGCGCGCGCGGCGCGACGGGTGCGATGGACCTGATCTACGGCATGGTCAGCAGCGACCCGGGGCCGGACGGGATCTACGTCCGCTACCTCGACCACGACACGACGCAGAGCTACATCGATGCCGCGAAACAGAACGGCGAGCAGGTCATCCTCGACATGCAGATTGGGCGGGGAAACGTGCTGGACGAAGTGAAGAAGGCGGAGCCGTTCCTCGGCAACCCGAACGTCCACGTCGCGATCGACCCCGAGTATGCGGTCGGGCCGAACGGCATCCCGATCCAGACGGCAGGGCACATCACCGGGGACGACATCAACCAGGCGCAGGAGTACCTGGACAAGTTCGTGAAGGACCACCACCTGGCGCCGAAGATGCTCGTCGTGCACCAGTACATGCCAGACACGATCGGCGACACGGGCAACATCAAGCAGCTTCCGAACGTCTCGCTCGTGCTCGACATGGACGGCATCGGCGCGCCGGCCGACAAGCTGAGCATGTACCAGAAGTTCGCGGAGCAGCCATGGGTGCAGAAGCGGTCCTACATGGTGTTCCTGCGCGCCGACTCGACGGTGTCGTCAGAGCAGCAGGTGCTCGCGATGAACCCGTCGCCGGACATGATCGCCTTCCAGTAGGGACGTCACCGCCGGGAGGAGGGAGGCCGGCCCGCATGGGCCGGCCTCTTTCTCGTTTTGTCGTCAGTGCCGCTCGAAGAACAGGTAGATGCCGTTGAGCACGCCGTACAGGCTCGTCTCGGTGTGCACGAGGCGGTAGCCCTCGATCCCCAGCTTGTTGCAGACGTTCTCGATCTCAACCTGGAGCTCTTCGGCGTTCTCTCTCAGCCCCACGAAGCGCACGCGGTATTCCATGCTGCTGTCTCGCTCCTGACTGCACGGCGGCGGACCGATGCCGCCGACATCATCGCATCATCAGCGGCTGTGAGCAGCATCCGCCCGACTGGTGCGGTCTGAGCGAGGCGCCGCTTACCCGGCGTGCGCGGCCTCGAGCCGGCCCAGGTCGATCTTGTTCATCTCGAAGAGCGCCGTTCGGTGTGACGCGCTGCATATTGTGCGCCTCCTCGACATCGACAAGAGAGGGGCGACCGCCGGCCGCCCCTCTCGTCCAGACTGGCGTTACGCGCGGCTAACCGGCGCCCATGCTCCCCGCCTTGATCAGGCCGATGATGTTGCCCTCCGGGTCGGCGAACTGCGCGATCATCGGACCTCCGGGGACATCCATCGGCGGCATGACGGTCCTGCCACCGAGGCTCTCCGCCTGCTTGAGGGCGGCGGCCGGGTCCGGGACCTCGACGTAGAAGGTGACCATCGGCTTGCCATCCTGCGAGGCCGTGATGCCGCCGCCGATACCGCCCGGCTCCGGGCTCACCATGCCGTACTGCATGTCGTTGTTGGCATCGACGTTCGTGCTGAAGAGCTTCGCGTAGAACTCCTGGAGCCGCTTGCCGTCCTTGCCCTGCACTTCGAAGTGGGAGACCTTCATCCGCTCATCCTTTCGCGTGGAAGATGCATCGCCCGGCCGCCGGGCGTCCTGAGTGGTGCGTGGGGTAGATGCACATAGTAGTGTCACTGTACGAAGTACGTCAAGGCGTGTTACGGTTCTGTGATGGCATCGCAGCGCGCGTCAATCGATGAGACGCGATCGTACGGACAGACCTGCCCGATCGCGCGGACGCTGGACATCCTCGGCGATCGCTGGACGTTGCTCGTCGTGCGCGACCTGTTCCTCGGGCGGACGCGCTACCACGAGTTCATGGAAGGGTCGCCCGGCATCCCGGCGCGCATGCTGTCGGATCGGCTGAAGAAGCTGGGGCGACACGGGCTGATCGAGCGCGTGATCTACAGCGAGCACCCGCTCCGCGCGGAGTACCACCTGACCGCGCTTGGTGAGTCGTTGGAACCGGTGATCCGCGCGCTCGCCGCATGGGGGCTGGACCATCGGCTGGAAGCGGAGGAGCGCCGCCGCGTACGCGAGCGCCTCCGCGCGCGCGGCATCGAGGTGTAGGCGAGTCACCGGACCGTGGTCAGTGCGTGGCGGCGCTCTTCGCGAGCTGCGCCTCGACCTCGCGCAGGCGGCGGCTCAGGATCGGCAGCATCGCGACGGCGATGTGCGGGTTGGTGCGCAGCTCGGCGACGAAGTCCCAGCGGGAGAGCACCAGGCACTTCGTGTCTTCGAGCGCCTTCACCGTCGCCGCGCGCGGGCCGCCATCGAGGAGGGACATCTCGCCGAAGGCCTCGCCGGGACCAAGCGCGTTGAGCTTCGACGAGCGGGATCCCGTCTGGTGCGTGACCTCGACCTTGCCTTGGATGATGACGAAGAAGGCGACGGCCTGCTCGCCCTCTTTGACGACGGTCTCGCCCTTCTTGTAGGTGCGTTCGACCACGGCCCGCCCGAGGCGCGAGAGGTCCTTCCGGCTGAACTGTGAGAACAGCGGCACCGCCGCGAGCGCTTCTTCGTGTGCCATGTTGGTCCTCCCCTGGCTGATCGCGCATTCGCGACGGCTCGGGCGTATTCTACGTTTGCCGCTACGTCAACTGCAACGGGCCCCAATCGGTGTGGACGGCCGTCAGCGCGCCGCGACGCCGCGCTGGAGGTGGCGGCGGACCTCTTCGTCGCTGACCGGCTCGAAGTGCTCGTAGTACAGCCCGACGGCCCAGAACGGCTCCGGCGTGTGGAGGCAGACGGTCTCGTCGGCGTCTTCGGCGACCTCCTCACAGCCCTGCCCGGAGCCGACCGGGAGGGCGATGACCGTGCGGGCGGGCATCTCGTGCCGGAGCGCGCGGGCGGCCGCGCGCATGGTGGCGCCCGTCGCGAGGCCGTCGTCGACGAGGATGACGACCCGGCCCTCGGCGCCCGGGCGCGGTGTGCTGCCACGCAGCCGCCCCTCGAGGCGCCGCGCCTCGGCGCTCTCCCGCTCCGATACGCGCTCGATGTAGTCCTGCCTGACGCCGAGCTCACGGATGATGTCGGTGTTCAGAAACATGCCGCCGCTCGCGGTCACCGCGCCGATCGCCAGCTCCGGCGAGCCGGGCGCGCCGAGCTTGCGGACGACGAGCACCCCGAGCTCGCCCTGGATGTGGCGTGCGAACTCGGCGGCGACGGGCACGCCGCCGCGCGCCAGCCCGAGCACGAGGGCGTGCCGGCCCGAGAACGATGAGAGGCGCTCTGCGAGCCGGTTACCCGCATCGCGGCGATCTTCAAACAACGCGCGCCGGATCATCGCCAGTCCACCTGGTTGAGCGTAGCAATCGCTCCTTGCCGGACGGTAACACCGGAAGCGGCCGGGTTTCATCGGCGTTGCCATCGCGGGCATCGGCGGGGGGATGGCAGGCGGACGCGTGCGCGGCGTACGTTGGGCTTAGGGGGACGCGGAGGTGGCGATGCATACGCAGCAGAAGGATACGGTCGTCAACATCGAGGTCCCGGGCGGCACCGTCAGCGGCGACCTTGTGATCCCGACGGAGAGCGAGGGCATCGTCCTGTTCGCGCACGGGAGCGGCAGCGGCCGCCACAGCCCGCGCAACCGGCAGGTCGCGCACGTCCTGCAGGCGTCGAAGATCGCGACGCTGCTCTTCGACCTGCTGACGCCGGAGGAAGAGCGGACGGACGAACGCACCGGCGAGTTCCGGTTCGACATCGAGCTGCTCGCGAGCCGCACGATCGCGGCGCTGCGATGGCTGCACGAGAGCGCCGACACGCAGCATCTCCCCGTCGGCATCTTCGGGGCGAGCACGGGCGCGGCGGCGGCGCTGATGGCTGCGGCGGAGCACCCCACGCGCGTCTACGCCGTGGTCTCGCGCGGCGGGCGGCCGGATCTCGCGCGGCCGCAGCTGTCGCGGGTGCGCGCGCCGGTGCTGCTGATCGTCGGGGGGCGGGATGTGGAAGTGCTGCAGCTCAATCGCGAGGCGCTGGCGCTCCTGCCGTTCGAGAAGGAGCTCTGCGTCGTCGAAGGCGCGACGCATCTGTTCGAGGAGCCGGGCGCACTGGATGAGGTGGCGAAGCTGTCGGCGGACTGGTTCCGCGGCCACTTCGCGGAGGACATCGTGTGAGCCACGCCGGCCGGACGAATGCACGCTCGGGTGCGCGCAGGCGAATCGACTTCGCGTGCCGCCATGGTAGAGACCGTTCGCTTCGCTCAGGATGACAGGGTCTCGCGGCGCGGCCCGGCGTTAGAAGTCGCGGGCGTCAACGGCGCGGCGGACGAGGTCGGGGAGGTTGCTGCAGACGCTGTCGACGCCGGCGGCGAGCACGCGCTCGATCTCGTCTGCGTCGTCCACGGTCCATGTCATGAACGTCAGCGACCGGAGCTGGCCCGCGCGCACGCGCTCCGGCGTGACGGCCTGGTGCTCGACGCTGATGCCCTGCGCGTTGAGCGAGAGCGCGAATCCGAAGAACTCGTCCCAGTCCTTCACGCGCCGCGTGTCGACGAGGAGGGCCGCCGCCATGCGGGGCTCCACCTCGCGCATGCGGGAGACGACCTGCGGGCCGAAGGAGTGCACTTCGCACGAGCGGACGGCGTCCGCAGCGCGCACGACATCCGCCACTTCCTGTTCGATGCCGCCCTGCTTCACCTCGATCTGCAGCAGGGCCTTCCCCCGCGTGAGGTCGATGACCTCCGCGAGCAGAGGGATGCGCTGTCCGGCGAAGCGAGGCGCGAACTGGCGCGCGCCGGCATCGAGCGCGCGCACACGCTCGATCGTCATCTCGTGGACGTTGCCATGGCCGTCTGTTGTGCGGTCGACGGTCTCGTCGTGCAGCAGGACCGGCACGCGGTCCGACGTGCAGTGGACGTCGATCTCGATGGCGTCGGCGCCGAGGGCGAGCGCGCGCTCGATGCCGGCGAGCGTGTTCTCGGGCGCGTGGCCCTTGCATGCGGCGTGCGACGTCACGAGCGGCCGTCTCACGCGCGCGACCGGTCGTGGGCGATGAGCGAGAGGAGCGCATCCGCGAGCACCGTGCCGGAGCGGCGCCCGGTTGATGCGGACTCTTCGTAGTTGTTGTTGCGGCCGGTCATCCACTCGTCCTCCGGGATGAAGTATCCCAGCGTATCCTGCGCGAGGCCGAAGATCATGCGATGCGGCGCACCGAGCGCGGCCCGCAGCGGCAGCGCGAGGCGCGTGAGCAGCTCGCCCGGCGCGCAGAGGACCTCGACGTCGTTCCCGAGTCGCAGGTAGCCGCAGTGCGTCTGCAGGTACGTCCGCCCGTCGCGATGGGTCATGCGCCGCTCGCTCATGCCCTCGAGCGCGGCGACAACCTGCGCAACGTCCGAGCGGCCGGCGGCGTGCAGGGCGACGGCGGCGCCGTGGAGGCCGCCGGTTTTCGCGAGCACAGCGAGCGCAGGGCCGGCGCGGCCGACGGAATCCTGCACGCGCTGCGACAGCCGCTCGAAGTTCAGCGGCAGCTCGAGGGCGCGCATGCGGACATCGATCTGCCCGCTGATGTCTGTGGCGGATGCCAGCGACTCGAGCGCATGCGCGGCGACGGCCGTGCCGAGCGTCGCCGCAGCATCAAAGCCGCCGTCGGCGGCCGGTGCGACATCGCCGATGGCGCCGTTGACGAACACCGCGACGCCGCCGGCTTCGCGCTCGACGGCGTCGGCGGTGTAGCCGCACCAGTCGCGCGAGACGTCGGTGTTCGCGCGCCCGGTCGCGGTCGGGTGACAGGCGTAGTTCACGAGCGTCGCGATGCGGCGGTCGTCGGAGCGCGCGGCGAACTTCAGGGAGGTGAGGGCGGTGTCGGTCTCCGGCCAGCCGCGCCGGTTGCGTACCGGGCCGTCGAGCGGCGTCGTCGCGGCGCTCGCCGTGACGGGCTCGAGACAACGCACGGCCTGCCAGATCGCGCTCGAAGCTCGGTGCGCGATATGCGTGCGGTAGTCGGCGGGCACCCCGCCCCAGAGCCCCTGCAGGTCGGGGCTCGCATGGCTGTGTGTGCAGCAGACGATGATCTGCGCGGGATCGATGTTCGTGAGACGCGCCGCGTCATCGCGGATCTGCGCCAGCAGGGGGCCGCCGGCGCCCACGAGGTCGAGCACCGCGATGACGACGGCGGTCGTGCCATCCGAGAGCGCGAGCACGCGGCACTGTGGCTCGTCGTGCACGCCGCTCGCGCGCCGGCTGCGGTAGCTGCCGAAGCCGCCGAGATAGACGTCGCGATCGAGGTCTTCGGCGCGCGGCGCGATCGATGCGGTCGCCGCGCCGGCGAGCAACTCGGGGGTCACTCGAACTCGCGCAGGTGGAACTCGATCACCTCGCGCGGCGTCAGCGCGATGAACAAGCCGAGCCCGAGAGCGACGACGAGCAGGTCATCGAGCTGACCGAGCACGGGGATGAAGTCCGGGATGACATCGAGCGGGAAGGCGAGATAGAGCAGGACGACGGGCAGCACGGCCTTCGCCCGGCGGGGGACGTACGGGTCGCGTACCATCCGCCAGAGCAGTTGCGCCTTCGACCGCAGCGGCAGCTTCATGATGCGTTCGCTCAGGTCACGGTTCATCGGCGTAAGTCTACATACGAATGCGGGTGCTCGCGTCGGTCGAGGTTTCACGGCGTATGGGGATGCAGGGCATCAGATCGGCGGCGGCACGGCCGATGTCTTGGCTAGCGGACGATGGCCGTGCAGGGGCGATCGGACGTGCTACCTCCTTCCTCTGCCTGCGGCGTGGGCCTCGCATGCGCGGGGCCTTCGCCATTCCGTGTTCGGTGTGAACCGCGCATACTGGCCGCGAGCCCCACGACGAAGAACGAGCGAGGAGACGAGATGGCAGACTACCAGGACATCCTCTACGAGACGCGCGGCCCGGTGGCGCTGATCACGCTCAACCGGCCGGAGAAGCTCAACGCCTGGACGGGCACGATGGAGCAGGAGTTCATCGACGCCGTCCGGACCGCGTCGCGAGACGACGGCATCGGCTGCATCGTCGTGACGGGCGCAGGGCGTGGCTTCTGCGCCGGCGCGGATATCGGCGGCTGGGACCGTGGGCTGCGCGGGGAGCCGCAACGTGCGCGCTCGAAGATGCTGAACGAGGCCGGCAGCCCGGAGGTGCCGGTCACCCTCTCGCAGGCGAAACCGGTGATCGCGGCGATCAACGGCGTTTCGGTCGGCATCGGCCTGACGATGCCGCTCGCCTGCGATATTCGCATCGCGTCGACGGCGGCGCGCTTCTCGGCGCGCTTCGTGAAGGTCGGCCTGACGCCGGAGTGCGGCAGCACGCACTACCTGCCGGCCGTCGCGGGGCTGCCCAACGCGCTCTTTCTGGCGATGACGGGGCGGATCATCGACGCGGAGGAGGGTCTGCGGCGCGGGCTCGTGGACTCGCTCGTCGCGCCGGAGGAGCTGATGCCGACGGTGCTCAAGCTGGCGGAGGAGATCGCCGCGAACCCGCGGGACGCCGTCTGGGCGGCGAAGAGGATGCTGCGTGCCAACGCCATGGAGACTGACCTGCGGCGCGTGGTGACGATCGAGACGTATTCGATCCGCGAGCGGCAGACGGAACCCGACCACCGGGAGGCCGTGACGGCGTTCGTGGAGAAGCGGGAGCCGCGTTTCAACCAGCACGCGTGAGCGGCACGCGCCGCACAACAAGAAGGGCGCTCGTACGAGCGCCCTTCTTCGTATTTGTTCCAGGCCGGATGCTACTCGGAGCTGCCGGCGCCCTCGCCCGGCTGCTCGCCCGCGGGCGCACCTTCGGCGGGCGCGGCCCCGCCTTCCGGAGCAGCGGCTGCGGCTTCGCCTTCCTCGGTGGCCGCGAGGCGCGGCGCCGCGACGCGCGCGAGCACGACGTCCGGGTCGACCTGCAGTGTGACCTTGCTCTCGTCGAACGAGAGGTCGCGGATGTGGAAGCTCTGCTCGAGCTCGGTCAGGCGTGAGACATCGACCTCGAACTGCGTCGGGATGTCGGCCGGCAGCGCCTCGACCGGCACGCGTTCGAGCATCTGCAAGAGCACGCCGCCGAAGGTCGAGACGGCCGGCGAGGTGCCGGTGAGCACGACCGGGACTTCGGTCTTCATCTTCTCCGTCATCGAGATCTGGTAGAAGTCGATGTGGAGGATCTCGTCGCTCACGGGGTCGCGTTCGACGGCGCGGACGATGACCGGCCGGGCCTTCGCGTCGCCCTCGAGCTTGAGGTCGATGATCGCGTTGCGGGTGGACGCGCGGAGCAGGTGGACCAGCTCGACGGTGTCCGCCTGCACGGCGGCGGAGTCGATCTTGTGGCCGTAGATGTTGCCCGGCGTGACGCCGCTGCGGCGCAGGGCCTTCACCTTCTTGCCGAGCACGGTGCGCGGGGCGACCGCGAGTTCTTTGTTCGCCATAGTGCTGTCTCCGGGAGGCCGCAGGTCATCTGCCGGCCAGATTCGCATACGCCAGAATGACCGGCGTGCGCCGGTCACCGCGAGAGCGTATCAAAGCGCTCGCGGGCAATCAAACGTGGGTCCCGATCCACAGAGGGCCCCACGGATTGCTGATTGGTCGCTCGACGGCGCAGCTGAAGTCACGCCGCTAAAGCGCCGCCGGGCAATCAAACGCGGGGCCGATCCGCAGAGGGCCCCATGTTGCTGGTTGGTCGCTCGACGGCGCAGCTAAAGCTACGCCGCTACCGGCGGACCGCCGTCGCGGATTCGACTCGATGCCGGCGATCAACGGTCCTGCAGGGCGGCAACGCCGGGGAGGGTGCGGCCCTCGAGGAACTCGAGCGAGGCGCCGCCGCCGGTCGAGACGTGGGCGAAGGCCGGCGCCAGGCCCAGGTCGGACACCAGCGCGACGGTCTCACCGCCGCCGATGATCACCGTCGCGTCCGACTTCGCGAGGTAGCGGGCGAGCGCGACCGAGCCCTGCGCGAAGGCATCCCACTCGGCGACGCCAAGCGGGCCGTTCCAGACGACGGTCTTCGCCGCCGCCAGCTTCGTCTCGTATTCCTGCACCGTCTTCGGGCCGACGTCGAGGATCATCGCGCCGGCGGGGACGTCGTCGAGCGTGGCGATGCTCGCCTTCGCGTCTGCGGCGAACCGGTCGCCGACCACCGCATCGATCGGCAGGCCGAGCTCGACGTTGCGGTCGGTGGCCTCGCGCATGATCGCGCGCGCCTCGTCGAGCCGGTCATCCTCGACGAGCGAGGAGCCGACGGAGACGCCCTGCGCCTTGAGGAACGTGTTGGCCATGCCGCCGCCGATGAGCAGCGTGTCGACCTTCGAAAGCAGGTGTCGCAGCACGGCGATCTTCGTGCTGATCTTCGCGCCGCCGATGATCGCCGCGAGCGGGCGCTCGGCGTCGCTGACGACGCGCCCGAGGTAGTCGATCTCCTTCTCCATCAAGAAGCCGGCGACGGCGGGAAGGATGTGCGCGACGCCCTCGGTCGAAGCGTGTGCGCGGTGCGCCGTGCCGAAGGCGTCGTTGACGTACACGTCGCCGAACGCGGCGAGCTTCTCCGCGAGCGCGGGGTCGTTCTTCTCCTCGCCGGGCTCGAAGCGCACGTTCTCAAGCATCGCGACATCGCCGGGCGTGAGCGCATCCACGGTCTGCCGCGCCGCCGGCCCCGCGACGTCGCCTGCCGCGCGCACGTCGGCGCCGAGCAACTCGCCGAGGCGCGCGGCGATGGGCGCCAGGCGCAGCGACTCCACCACCTGGCCGCCGGGGCGGCCGAGGTGGGATACGAGCACGGTCTTCGCATGGTGCTCGCGCAGGTAGTTGATCGTCGGGAGCGCGGCGGTGATGCGCGTGTCGTCGAGGATCTCGCCGGTGGACTTGTCGATCGGGACGTTGAAGTCGACGCGGACGAGCACGCGCTTGCCGGCGACGTCGATGTCCCTGACGGTTTTCTTGTTCATGCGGAGATCGTGTCTGGCGCCCGCGCTTCGCGCAATCCCGCTCAGTTTGTCGTGAACCACAGATGACACAGATGGCACAGATGAGGTGGGCGATGATCGGGGATTCAATGGCGGTCGCGGCGCCGCCATGGATGCTCGGGCCTGAGCTTTGCGTCCGCACGCCCGTCAGCCAGCGCACAGCGACACGCGCGCGGCTCCCCCGGCTGTCAGGCGGCGCGCTGCACGAAGAAGGCGGCGAGCGCCTCGAGGTCAGCGCGCAGCTCCGGGCGCATCTTGATGCCGGCGACTGCTTCCATCGCCTCGTCGGCGTAGCGCCGGGCTGCATCGGTGCTCGCCTGATGCGCGCCGGCCACCTCGAGCAGACGCAGCACTTCGTTCACGTCGGTGCTGCCCATGCGGCGGTGGGCGTAGATCTCCGCCATGCGGGCGCGGTCGCGCTCGTCGAGTCGCTCGAGGGCGTAGACGACGGGGAATGACTTCTTGCGGGAGCGGATGTCATCGGCGACCGGCTTGCCGGTGGTCGCCTCATCGCCCCAGATGCCGAGCACGTCGTCCTGCACCTGGAACGCCATGCCGAGGCGGCGCCCGCACTGGCGGAAGGTGCGCACGGTGCGGTCGTCCGCGCCGCCGGCGATGGCGCCGATCTCGGCTGACGCGCCGAGCAGCGCCGCCGTCTTGCCGGCGATCATCCGCTCGTACTGCTCGCGGCCGACCGCGGCCATCAGCTCGAAGCCGATGTCGGCGTACTGTCCGTCGCAGAGCGCAACGCAGGCATCATCGAGCGCCTGCGCGGCCACGAGCGCGCGATCAACGGGTACGCCGGCTTCGCCGAGGCGCAGCATCGTGCGGTGAGCGAGGACGAACATGCCGTCGCCAGTGTTGATCGCCTGCGGGATGCCGGCGACCTTCCAGAGCGTCGTACGGCCGTGGCGTGTCTCGCTGCCGTCCTCGATGTCGTCGTGGAGCAGCGTGAAGTTGTGCACGAGCTCGAGCGCGACGGCGGCAGGCATCGCCCGCGCGGCGTCGCCGCCGGCGGCCTCGCAGCAGAGCAGGCAGAGCGCAGGGCGCAGCATCTTGCCGGCGGACTCCGGGATGGGGTTGCCGAGCGCGTCCTCCCAGCCAAAGTGGTAGCGCATGTAGCCGGCGAAGCCGACGGTAGCGCCATCGATGGCTTCTCGTACGCCCGCGAGCACGGGGCCGCGGTAGCGTGAAAGGATGTCGTTTACGCGCGCCTCGGCGGCGACCTGCGTCACGTTGGGTCGCCCTCGGTCGTGATCTCTATGCGATTGCCGAACGGGTCGCGGACATCGAAGCGGCGGCGGTTGTAGATCGTCGGCTGGTCACTGACGGCGACGCCGTGCTGCGCGAAACGCGCGCGCCAGGCATCGATGTCATCGACAACGAGCGCCGGGTGGCGGTCGCCCTTCTCCTCCGGGACGTTGGCGCGCGCCTGGATGTGCAGCTCCGTCGAGCCGAAGGAGTACCAGATGCCGGGGCGGTCCTGGATCTCCGGCGGCCGCGCCACCTCGCGCAGGCCAAGGACCTCCGAGTAGAAGCGCCGCGCCTCTTCGAGCCGTTCGACCGGCACGGTGAGAGCCGCGTGCTGAAGCCTGATGACGATTGCCACTGCTCCTCCTTGCCTCGCAGGCTAGCTCATGCCGACGGGCACGACGTTCGCCACGCCGGCGAGCGCCCGCTCGATGTCCGCGCGCGCAACGGCGCCCTCGCGCACGATGCGCACGGCGTCCTCGTCCGTGCAGTCGACAACGGTCGACGCGACGCCCGTCGCCGGAAGACTGGCGTCGACGATGAGGTCGACGTCGCCATTGAGCGCCGCGCGCGCTTCGGCGGCGGTCCGGGCGGCCGGCGCGCCCGAGCGGTTGGCGCTGGTGCCCGTTAGCGGGCCGAGCTGCGCCGCCATCTCGCGCAGCACGGGGTCGGCCGGCACGCGTAGCCCGACCGTCTCGCCGGAGACCGCGGCTGTATCGAACTCGGGCCGCTTCGGCACGACGATCGTGAGGGCGCCGGGCCAGAACCGCGCGGCGAGCACGCGTGCCGGCGCGGTGATTTGGGCGACGAGCGCGGCCTGCTCGACGGAGCCGACGAAGAGCGGCATCGGGTTCGCAGCGTCCCGTCCCTTTATGTCGAGTACGCGCTGCACCGCTGCCCTGTCCGTCGCGACCGCCGCGAGGCCGAAGACGGTATCCGTCGGCAGCGCCACGACGCCGCCGTCGCGCAGCACCTCCATCGCCCGCCGGTACTGGTCGTTCTGATTCAAACGCTTATGTCGATGAGCAGAAGATATTGACCCTCAAACGAGCGCCTCGTTACACTCAAGCCACCGCTCTCAGCACACACAGGATACGTCATGCCTGAGCCGCCCACCTCCCGCCGGGTCCGCACCTCGGACGACCTTGAAGTCTCCACATACCTCGAGATCGCGCGCGAAAAGAGCGGCGAAGCCCTCGCCGACACGCCGCCGCCCGCGCCGGCGCAGCCAGAGGCCGTCGTCGTCATCGACTTCGGGTCGCAGTACTCGATGCTGATCGCGCGCCGCATCCGGGAGTGCCACGTCTACTGCGAAGTGGTGCCGCACACGTCCACGTGGGAGCAGGTGGCCGCGCTACGGCCGCGCGGCGTTGTGCTCTCGGGCGGGCCGGCGAGCGTGTACGACATCGACGCGCCGATGGCGCCGGCATGGGTCTTCGAGCGCGGGCTGCCGGTGCTGGGGATCTGCTACGGGATGCAGCTGCTGGCGCTCCAGCTCGGCGGCAAGGTGGCCCCGGCCGACGAGCGCGAGTACGGGCACGCGGTGCTCCGCCGCGGCGGCGACGAGACCGCGCTCTTCGCAGAGCTGCCGGCGGCGCTGCCGGTGTGGATGTCGCACGGCGACCGCATCGTGCAGATGCCGCCGGGGTTCCGCACGCTTGCCTATTCGGACAACTCGCCGGTGGCGGCCATGGGGAATGACGCCGGGATGATCGGCATCCAGTTCCATCCGGAGGTCGCGCACACGCCGCAGGGCAAGCAGGTCATCGAGAACTTCCTCTATAAGCTGTGCGGTTGCCGCGGCGACTGGACGGCAGGCAACTTCGTTGCCGACAGCATCAATCGCATCCGCGCGCAGGCCGGCGACGGACGGGTGATCTGCGCGCTCTCGGGCGGCGTTGACTCGGCCGTGGCGGCGACGCTCGTGCATCGCGCGGTCGGCGACCAACTGACGTGCATCTTCGTCGACAACGGGCTCATGCGGCGCGACGAGCCGGCGCGCGTCGTCGATACGTTCCAGCGCCACATGCAGATGAACCTCGTGCATGTCGACGCGGCGGACCGCTTCCTGACGCAGCTCGCCGGCATCACCGACCCCGAGCAGAAGCGACGGATCGTCGGCGAGACATTCATCCGCGTCTTCGAGGCGGAGGCGGACAAGATCGGGCAGGTGGACTTCATCGCGCAGGGCACGACCTACCCGGACGTGATCGAGAGCGCGCCGGGGACGGGCGCGGCGGTGAAGATCAAGTCGCACCACAACGTCGGCGGGTTGCCGAAGGAGCTGACGTTCGAGCTGGTCGAGCCGTTGCGCTTCCTGTTCAAGGACGAGGTGCGCCAGGTCGGACTGGCGCTCGGCCTGCCGGACGAGATGGTGTACCGGCAGCCGTTCCCCGGCCCCGGGCTGGCGATCCGCATCATCGGCGAGGTCACGAAGGAGCGTGTCGCCGTGCTCCAGGCCGCCGACTGGATCGTGATGGACGAGATCAAGAAGGCGAAGCTGTACTACGACCTGTGGCAGTCGTTCGCGGTGCTGACGGATACCCGCTCGGTCGGCGTGATGGGCGACTTCCGCACCTACGGCCACGTCGTCGCGATCCGCGCCGTGAACGCGGAAGACGCCATGACGGCCGACTGGGCGCGCCTGCCATACGACGTGCTCGCGCGCATCAGCAGCCGCGTCGTGAACGAAGTGCCGGGCGTCAACCGCGTCGTGTACGACATCACGTCGAAGCCGCCCGGGACGATCGAGTGGGAGTAGACAGGACGGGAGCGTGACGATCGAACACAAGCCGGAGAGCAACGGCCGTACGGCGTCCGGGCACACGTACGAGAAGCCGCGCGGCTTCGAGACCGAGGAGCTGCGCCGCCATCGCCGCGCACGCGGGATGCTGCGGCTGCTTGCGCCGTTCATGCTGGCGCTCGCGCTCCTTGTGATCTTCCGCGGCCTGGCGGAGGCGCCCGCCGAATGATGGACGTCCTGCTGATCGGCTCGGGCGCGCGCGAGCACGCGATCGCGTGGAAGCTGCGGCAGTCGCTGGGCCTCGGCGAGCTCTATGCCGCACCCGGGAACGCCGGCATCGCCCAGCTGGCGGAGACGGTCGATATCGCCATCCCGAAACCCGGCGCGCCGCAGGACCGTGTCGACATCTACTGCGACGCGGTCGTCGCGGCTGCGCGCGAGCGTCGCGTGGAGCTGGTGGTCGTCGGGCCCGAGGATCCGCTGAGCTTCGGGCTGGTCGACCGGCTGAACGCGGCCGGCACCCGCGCCTTCGGGCCGTCGCAGGCCGCCGCCCGCCTCGAATGGTCGAAGGGCTTCGCGAAGGACCTCATGGCGCGCCACGAGATCCCGATGGGAGTGAGCGCGAAATTCGAGGACTTCGGCGAAGCGCGCGCGTACGTCGAGGCGCGCCCGGGGAACGTCGTCGTGAAGGCGGACGGCCTCGCGGCGGGCAAGGGATCGATCGTCACGGCCTCGCACGAGGAAGCAGTCGAAGCGCTGCGGGAATTGATGCTCGAAACCTCGCTCGGCGGCGCCGGTGTGCGGGTCGTGATCGAGGACATGCTCGAAGGGCGCGAGACGAGCGCGCACGCGTTCAGCGACGGCCGCCACGTTGTGCACATGCCGTTCGCCTGCGACCACAAGGCCGTCGGCGACGGCGACAGCGGCCCGAACACGGGCGGCATGGGCTGCTACAGCCCCGCACCGTGGCTCGACGAGCGCATCGCGCAGCAGGTGCGCACCGACGTCACCGACCGCACGATCGCGGCGCTGGCGGACGAGGGGACGCCGTTCCGCGGCGTGCTCTACCCCGGGCTGTTCATCACGTCCGATGGTCCGCGCGTGATCGAGTACAACACCCGGTTCGGCGATCCGGAGACGGAGGTCCTGCTGCCGCGGCTCGAAAGCGACCTGCTGGACATCCTCGTCGCGTGCGCCGACGGCACGCTGGGCCGAGCCGATGTGCGATGGCGCGAGGACGCGGCGGTGAGCGTCGTGCTGGCTTCGGCGGGATATCCCGGGCCGTACGAGACCGGCAGGCCCATCACCGGCCTCGACGATGTAGACCCGGATGTCATCGTGTTCCATGCCGCGACCAGGCGCGACGGCGACCGCATCCTGACAAACGGTGGCCGTGTGCTCGCGGTGACGGCGGCGGCGCCGACGATCGACGGGGCGCGCGCGAAGGTGTACCGCAACATCGAACGGCTCCACTTCGACGGGATGCACTACCGGACGGACATCGGCGCGAGCGCGCTGGCGGTGGCGCGATGACGCGCGCCGGAGTGCCGACGGTCGGCATTGTCGGCGCGGGACAGCTCGCGCGGATGATGTACCAGGCGTCGATCTCGCTCGCGATCCCGGTGCGGCTGCTGGCGGCGGACCCGGCCGATGGCGCGGTGCGCATCGCCGGCGATGTCACGATCGGCGCGCCGGACTCGCTCGAGGCTCTGCGGGCCTTCGCCTCGTCGTGTGACATCGTCACGTTCGACCACGAGCTGGTCGAGCCGGAGCACCTGCGTGCGCTGGAGGCCGCGGGCGCGGTCCTGCGGCCGGGCGCGAAGACCGCGGCCGTCGTCGTCGACAAGCGCGAACAGCGCGCGGCGATGCACCGTGCCGGCGCGAGTATGCCGCTACACGAGGAGGTACGCACGTTCGCTGAGGTCGATGCGTTCGCGGCGTCGTCCGGGTGGCCGCTCGTGCTGAAGGCCGCCCGCGGCGGCTACGACGGCCGCGGCGTCTGGATCGTGCGCGGTGAAGATGAGGCGCGCACGATTGTCGCCGACCTCGCCGGGCGGCCGCTGATCGTCGAGGAGTTCTGCGATATCGAGGCGGAGTTCGCCGTGCAGGTAGCGCGGCGGCCCGGCGGCGAGTTCGTCACGTACCCGGCGGTCGATACCTTCCAGCGCGACGGCGTGTTCCACGAGAGCGTTGCGCCGTCCGCGCTGCCCTCGTCGCTGACCACCCGCGCGACCGAGGTCGCCGTCGCCATTGCCGAGGAGATCGACTGCGTCGGCATGCTGGCGGTCGAGTTCTTCGTCGCGGGCGGGCGGCTGCTCGCGAACGAGCTCGCGGCGCGACCGCACAACACCGCGCACTACACGATAGAGGGCTGCGTGACGTCGCAGTTCGAGAATCACCTGCGGGCTGTGTGCGATTTGCCGCTGGGGTCAACGCGACTGACGGCGCCCGCGGTCGCCACCGTCAACGTCTTCGGCCCGGCGGACGGAAGCGACCTCGTGACGGCGCTGCCGGACCTGCTCTCGGTCGACGACGCGCACCTGCACCTGTACGGGAAGGCGGCACGGCCCGGGCGCAAGCTCGGACACGTAACTGTATGCGCCGCCGGCCGCGACGAGGCCCTCGCGCGGGCGCGGACGGCCGCGAGCCGCGTTGCCGGCGGCGTCAAGGGTCCGAGCCGATGAGCCCCGCACGCAACCCGAAGCCGCTCGTCGGCATCATCATGGGCAGCGACTCCGACCTGCCCGTCATGCAGGCGGCGGCGGATATGCTCTCGGAGTTCGGCGTGCCGCTGGAGATGCACGTCGTCTCGGCGCACCGCACCGCGTTCGAGATGATCGAGTACGGGCGCACCGCGGCGAAGCGCGGGCTGCGTGTGATCATCGCCGGCGCGGGCGGCTCGGCGCACCTCCCGGGCATGGTCGCATCGGTGACGACGCTGCCCGTGATCGGCGTGCCGGTGCCGCTGCAGCACCTGTCGGGCCTCGATTCGCTGCTGTCGATCGTACAGATGCCGGCCGGCATCCCCGTGGCGACGGTCTCCATCGGTGGCGCGCGAAACGCGGGAATCCTCGCCGCGCGCATTCTCGCCGTCGGCGATGCGGCGCTGTCGAAGAAGCTGGACGCGTACGCGCGCCGGCTCGCGGACGAGACGCACGCGAAGGACGCGGGGTTGCAGGGGTGAGCGGGCCTTCGCCGGTTCCAGACCAGGATTGGCGCGACGTTGGATGTTCGATGTTGGATTGGCGGTGTGCGCACCTCTCCCCCGACCCCTCTCCACACTGTGGAGAGAGGGGAGCTGGTGATGTGGGGTCCGGTCGCCCTCACCCCCCGGCCCCCGCTTCCACGAGGGGAGACGGGGAGCGCCCGATGGTAGACTGCCGCGTGACATCCCCTTCTCTGCCACCAACCGAACTTCCGCTGCCTTGGCGCCGGCTTCGGGCGCTACCGGCTGGACTGCCTGCCGTCGACTGTTCGCAATCCGCCTTACAAAGCGGGAGGCGCGCATGATCGAGCGCTATACGCGGCCGGAGATGGGTGCGATCTGGTCCGATGAGGGGAAGTTCGACCGCTGGCTGGCGGTCGAGGTCGCCGTCGTGGACGCGTGGGCCGACGACGGGCGCGTGCCGAAGGCGGACGCCGAGAAGGTGCGTAGCGCCCGCTACAACATCGACGACCTCAACCGCTACCAGGCGGAGACCCACCACGACGTCACGGCGTTTCTGCGTTCCGTCTCGGACAGCCTTGGCGAGGAAGGCCGCTGGGTGCACCTGGGACTCACGTCGTCCGACGTCTGGGACACCGCGACGGCGCTGCAGCTGCGCGACTCTGCCTCGATCCTCGAGCGCGGCCTGCAGGAGCTGCACGACGTCATCGCCGCGCGGGCGCGCGAGTACAAGGACACGCTGACGATCGGCCGCTCGCACGGCGTGCACGCGGAGCCCACGACCTTCGGGTTGAAGCTGGCGGGTTGGGTCGCCGAAGTGCGGCGCGACCAGGCGCGGCTCGCCGACGCGAAGGCCACGATCTCCGTCGGCAAGATCAGCGGCGCCGTCGGCACGCACGCCACCGTGCCGCCCGCGATCGAGACGAAGGTCTGCGAGCGGCTGGGGCTCGGCGTCGAGCCGATCAGCACGCAGGTCGTCGCGCGGGATCGTCACGCGCAGTTCGTGCAGACGCTCGCGCTCATCGGCGCGTCGCTCGAGCGGTTCGCGCTCGAGATCCGGCACCTGCAGCGCACGGAGGTGCTCGAGGCGGAAGAGCCGTTCAGCGAAGGCCAGACGGGCTCGAGCGCCATGCCGCACAAGCGCAACCCGGAGCTGTGCGAACGCATCTGCGGGCTGGCGCGGGTGCTGCGCGGCAACGCGGTGACGGCGACCGAGAACATGGCGCTGTGGCACGAACGCGACATCTCGCACTCGTCGACCGAGCGCATCATCCTGCCGGACTCGTGCATTTTGGTGGACTACATGCTGTCGGTGTTCACGGGCATCATGCGCGGGCTCAACGTCTATCCGGAGAACATGCAGCGCAACCTGGAGCTGACCCAGGGGCTCGTGTTCTCACAGCGCGTGCTCCTCGCGCTCATCGACCGCGGCATGTCGCGCCAGGACGCGTACAAGATCGTGCAGTCGAACGCGATGCAGGCGTGGAGGGAGCGCGCGAGCTTCCGCTCCCTGCTCGAAGCGGACGCCGACGTCACGTCGCGGCTCGACCAAGGCGCGCTCGACGAGATCTTCGATTATCGCTACTACACCGGACAGGTCGACGACAGCTTCAGGCGGCTCGGGCTGGCGTGAAGGTCGATCTCCGCGGGCAGCATGACGTAGGCCAGATCGTCGGCTTCGCGTACCGGATCTACGCGCGGTCCTTCGCGGCGCTGTTCGCCATCGCGCTCGTCACGGTGCCGCTCGAGCTGCTGACGAACGTGCTGCAGCGGCGCGTCCCGGACGCCGCCCAATCGGCTGTCTCCCTGCTCGCGGTGCCGGCCGCGCTCGTGACGCTGGTCGCGGTTGCGGCGCTGATCGTCGCCGTGCACGACATCACCGGCGGCACGAAGCCGGAAGCATCGCGCTCGATCGATGTCGCCATCGCGCGCTTTCCCGGCGTCATCACGACAGCGCTGCTGATCGCCGTGCTCGCCGTCGCCGCGTTGGCCGCCGTTCCGTTCTTGACGCTCTGGTGGGTCGTCCGGCACGACGCGACCATCGACGGACAGCGCAACTGGTGGCTTGTGCTCATCCCGGGCGCGCTCACGGTCTACCTGTCCGTCCGCTGGGTGCTCAGCACGCAGGTCGTGATGCTCGAAGGGCCCGAGCGCTGGGCCGCGATGGACAGCAGCGCCGCCGCCGTGCGGGGGAACTGGTGGCGCACGTTCGGCATCCTGGTCGTCATCGCACTGGTGCAGCTCGGGCCGCTCGTCATCGCGTCGGCCGGGGCCTACGCGCCGGTGCTCATCGG
>DASUKS010000108.1:0-30818 GCA_036278595.1 Dehalococcoidia bacterium | reverse complement strand
GAGCACCACCGTCGCACCGGCCGGCAGGCCGAGCGCCCTGCGTGCGGACGCGCGGTCGTACGACCAGAACTGTGCCCGCACCGGGTAGCCGACGACGGATGTGCGGCCAGCCGGCAGGTGGGGGACCGCGGCTTCGGACGTCGTGGTCATGCGCGTGGCGAGGCGCGAGAGGAGGCGCACCGCCCAGCCGGGCGTGACATCGGGCAGGTAGACGACGAGCGGGCGTCGCAGCACGCGCGCGGCGACGCCGACGGGCACGCTCGCGTAGCCGCCGGTGGCGAAGACGGCATCGGGCCGGAAGCTCCGCACGATCGAGAGCGACTGGACGACGCCGCGGGCGAGGCGCACGATGCCCCGCACGAAGGCGAGCGGGGAGCCGACGCGCAGCTGGCCCGCCGCGATCGCGCGGAAGGGGATGCCTTCGCGGGGGACGATCTGCTCATCGACGCGACCGCGGATGCCGACGTACAGCATCTCGATGGGCTCGCCGCGCGCGCGGAGTTGATCCTCGAGCGCGCGGGCGACCGCGAGGCTCGGGTAGACATGGCCGCCGGTGCCGCCGCCAGCGAACAGCACTCTCACTGCGCTCCCTTCCGCTGCGGCCACGCGGGCGCCTTCTGCGCGCGTCGGATCGGCTTCGAAGACGCCTGCCGGGTGGTGGTCTTCGTCTTGCGGGCGGGCTGGAGGATGGTCTCCGAGCCGTCGCGCGGCTTCGTACGGCGGGTGATGGTCTTGGGGTCGACGCCGTAGCGCGACACGCTGAGAAGGATGCCGATGCCGGCGAGCATCGAGAGAAGCGCCGACCCGCCATAGCTGAGGAACGGGAGTGGGATGCCGGTGAGCGGCAGGCTGCGGGTAATGCCACCGATGTTGATCAGCGTCTGGTAGCCGATCCAAGAGATGACGCCGACCGCGAGCAGCGAGCCGAACTCGTCGCGCGCCCGGATCACGACGCGGAAGCCGCGGATCAACAGAATGGCGAAGAGGATGATGACCAGCGCGCAGCCGATGAAGCCCAGTTCCTCGCCGATGATCGCGAAGATGCCATCGGTGTGGGCGCCTGGGACGTAGAAGAACTTCTGGCGGCTGGCGCCGAGGCCGAGACCCCTGATACCGCCGCTGCCGAGCGCGATCAGCAGCTGCAGGGTCTGAAACCCCTTGCCGCTCGGGTCGGCGTTCGGGTCGATGAAGGCGAAGATGCGGTCGGCGCGATACTCGCCGCTGAGGATCAGCAGCGTCGCGACGCCGGAGCCGAGCGCGGCGAAGGACACGATGTGCCGGAGCGAGGCGCCGGCGACGAAGACAAGCGTCATCGTCGTGAGGACGATGACGATCGTCGTGCCGAGGTCGGGCTCGAGCATCACGAGGCCGGCGACGGTTCCGACGAGCACGACTGTGGGGAAGAAGCCGTTCCAGAACGTCTTGACCGTCTCGCCGCGGCCGGCGAGCCAGGCGGAGACGTAGATGATGAGCGCGAGCTTCGCGAACTCGCTCGGCTGCAGCGGCGGGATGGGTCCGCCGAGCGAGATCCAGCGCGAGGCGCCATTCTTCTCCGCGCCGATGCCGGGCACGAGCACGGCGACCAGGCCGAGCATCGCGACGAGCATGATCAGCGGGCTGATGACGCGCAGCTGACGGTAGTCGCTCTTCATCAGCACGAACATGCCCGCAGCGCCGACCGCGCCGAAGAAGACCTGGCGGAAGACGAAGTAGTTGGCATCGCCGAACTCGAGGATCCCGAGCGCAAAGCTGGAGCTGTAGACGGCGAGGCAGCCGAGCACGACGAGCGCGCCGACGGACGCCATGATCAGGTAGTCGGGGTTGCCGACGCGGAGGCGCGAAGGGTGCGCGGTGACTGCCATCAGGCGCTGTCCTCTTCGCTCTGCATCTCGCGGACGAGGCGGCGGAACTCCTCGCCGCGCTCCTCGAAGTTGGCGTAGGCATCGAAGCTGGTGCAGGCGGGCGACAGGAGCACGATGTCGCCGCTTTCGGCCATCGTGCGGGCGGCCTGTACCGCTTCGGCGAGCGTGGCGACGCGCACGGTCTGCGGGCGGTCCTCCGGCGCGACCGTCGCGGCCTGAGCTTCGACCGCGGCTTCGAGTAGCGGGCCATCGGCGCCGAAGAAGACGATGCCGGAGCAGCGCTGGAGCGCTTCCTGCGCCAGTTCTTCCTTCGGCAGGTCCTTGTCCTTGCCGCCGAGGAGCAGGACGAGCGGCTCGACGAACGAGCGCATGCCGGCGAGCGCGCGCTCGGGCGTCGAGGCGATGCTGTCGTTGACGTAACGGACGCCATCTACCTCGCGCACGAACTCGAGGCGATGGGGCACCGGACGGAAGGCGCGGACGGCGTTCGCTATCTGCTCACCGTTCGCGCCGGCGATGCATGCGATCGCGGCGGCGGCGAGCACGTTCTGGACGTTATGCGAGCCGCGCAGCGGGATGTCGGTGAGGGGGAGGAGCATCTCCTCGATGGCGTCGCGACGGAGGAAGATGGCTTCGTCGCGGATAAATGTGCCGTTGCCGGGCAGGGCGGGGCCCGTGGTGAAGTGCCAGACGGTCGCCGGCGTGAGTTCGGCCATGGCGGCGGACTCATCGTTGTCGAGATTGAGCACGACATAATCGTCGGCGGTCTGGAAGCGCACGAGGCGCTGCTTGAGCGCCAGGTAGTCGTCCCAGGTGAAACGGTCGAGGTGGTTCGGGGTGACGTTGAGGACGGCGGCGACGTTCGGGCTGGTATCGAGCAGCTGAAGCTGCGTGTGGCTCACCTCCACGACGGCCCACGTGTCGGCGTCCATGCCGTCGAGCTGTTCGAGCAGGCCGGCGCCAATGTTACCGCCGACGATGTGGGACAGGCCGGCGGTCTCGAGGATGGCGGCGACGAGGCTGGTCGTCGTGGTCTTGCCGCTGCTGCCCGTAATGCCGATCGTCGGGCCGGGGCAGTGCTCGAAGAACCAGCGCGTCATCGAGCTGATGGGGATGCCGTGCTCGCGCGCAGCGGCGACCGGGGGTGACGAGAGCGGCACACCCTGCGAGACGAACACGATCTCGCTCGCGAGGACGGCCACCGGGTCGTTCGTGCCGACGTGGTAGGTAATGGGAAGCCCTTCGAGCTCGCGGAGGCGGGCGGTGAGGGCGGATGCGGGCTTGCTGTCGATCACGGTGACGGTGGCGCCGCGTGCCGCCGCGTAGCGGGCAACGTCGACGCCTTCGATGCCGAGACCGATCACGGCCACACGTTTCCCCACCAGGAAATCTCGCTTACCCGTCATATCACCTAAACATTTCCTTGTCAACCCCCTGACTCATCGGAGCGTCGCGAGCGCGATGCCGCAGAGCGCGCCCGCGACGCCTGTCACGAAGAAGCGGACCGTGACGGTAGTCTCGTGCCAGCCCAGCTTCTCGAAATGATGGTGGAGCGGCGCCATGCGGAAGAATCGCTTGCCGCCGGTCGCGCGAAAGTAGCCGATCTGGATGACGTCCGAGAGGATCTCCGCGACGAAGACGACGCCAATGACGGGGACGAGCAGCCACCAGCCGGTCATCAGCGCGACGATGGCGAGCGTGGCGCCGAGCGGAAGGGAGCCGGCATCGCCCATAAAAAGGCAGGCGGGGTAGGCGTTCCACCAGAGGAAGCCGACGAGCGCACCGGCGACGGCGAAGCAGAATGTCGCGAGCGCGGTGTCGTGCTGGATGAGGGCGATGGCGCCGAAGGCGGAGAACGCGACGGCGCAGGTGCTGCCTTCGAGCATGTCGAGGCCGTCCGTCACGCCGACCGCGCTCGTGACCGAGACGATGACGGCAATGGCGATCACGATGTACACGGGGCCGATGTCGTACTGGCCGTAGTGGGGGACCAGCAGACGCGGGGCATCGAGCACGCTGTAGAGGAGCCAGGCGGAGATGCCGCCGATCGCAGCGAAGGCGATGAGTTTGAGGACCATGTCGATGCGGTTGTGCGCCTCGCGCTGCTCGCGTCCGAGCAGCGTGCCCAGGTCGTCGTAGACCCCGATCGCGGTCAGGACGATACCGACGCAGATGGGTAGCAGCACGTCTCGGTCTTTCGGGACGGCGGCGATGAGCGAGGCGGCGAGGGCGATGGGCATGAAGAGGAGGCCGCCCATCGTGGGCGTGCCGGCCTTCGACAGGTGGCTCTCCGGGCCGTCGGTGGAGATGGATTTGCCGAGCCCCCGCGCGCGCAGGAAGTCGATGACGGGGCGGCCGAGGACGGCGGCGGCGACGGCGCAGGCGGCGCCGGTGAAGAGCGCGTACGGCACTACTCCTCCTCCCCCAGTTCTTCGGCGACCGTCTCGAGCGCGAGGGCGCGCGAGGCCTTGAGCAGCACGACGTCGCCTTTGCGCAGACGCGCGCGCAGGAACGGCGCGACCTCCGCCTTGTCTGCGAACGCGTGCACGTCGGCATGGCCGGTGTGGCGTGCCGTCTCGGCGATGATGCGGCCGAGCGTGCCGACGCCGACGACGGTGTCGGCGACCGCGGCCGCGCGGGCACCAACGTCGCGGTGTCCCTGCGTCTCGGCGGCTCCGAGCTCGCGCATGTCGCCGAGCACGGCGATCTTGCGCCCCGGCATCTCGCCGAGGAGGTCGAGCGCGGCGAGCACGGAGGCCGGACTGGCGTTGTAGGCATCGTCGATGATCAGCGAGCCGTTGGGGCCGCGGCGGGAGTGGAAGCGGACGCGGGCGGGCGCGGCCGTGAGCGCGGCGGCGACATCGGCGATCGTGAGGCCATCGACGAGGCCCACGGCTGCGGCGGCGAGCGCGTTGTGGACCATCGCGCGGCCGGGGAGGTGCGAGTAGACGTGCTCGCGCGCGCCGGCGTGCGCGAGCGTGAAACTGACGCCGTTGAGGCCGTGGCTCTCGATCTCCTCCGCGCGCACGTCGGCATCCGGCGCGAGGCCGTACGTGATGACATTCGCCTGCGTGCGATCGGCCATCGCGGCGACGCGCGCGTCGTCGGCGTTGAGGACGGCGACGCCCTCGGGCGGAAGCGACGCGGGGAGGACGCCCTTCTCCTGAGCGATCGCCTCGATGGAGCCGAGGCGCTCCATGTGCACGGGGCCGACCATGGTGACGACGCCGATGTCGGGCTGCGCAATGCGGCAGAGGAGCGCCATCTCGCCTTCGGCCCACATGCCCATCTCAAGCACGGCGCGGCGGTGGCGCTTCGTGAGTTCGAGGAGAACGAGCGGCAGGCCGATCTCGCTGTTGAGGTTGCCTTCGTTCTTGAGCACCGGGTACTTGCTCGAGAGGACGGCGGCGACGATCTCCTTCGTCGTCGTCTTGCCGACGCTGCCGGTGATGCCGATGACCTTGAGCTTGGGGTTCGACGCGCGGCGGTCGAGTGCGAGCGTCTGCAGCGCGGCGAGCGGGTCGCGCACGACGTACTGGGCGATCTCGACGGGCACCGGGTGGGCGACGAGCGCGCCGGTTGCGCCGCGGCGGGCGGCATCGGCGACGAAGTCGTGGCCGTCGGCGTGCTCGCCGGGCAAGGCGACGAAGAGATCGCCGCGGCCGGCCTTGCGCGAATCGACCGCGGCGTGGCGGAACCGTAGGGGGCCGACGGCGGGCGGCTGCACGAGGTGCGGCCGCAGCGAAGTCGCCAATTCATTCGCAGTGATCATGCGCGGACTGTCCTGCCTCAGACTGCCGGCTATCCCACACTATGTAACAGCGCGCGGTTGTCGTCGCGCGCGGGTGCGTTCGATGGGCTACTGGTTCTTGTCCGGCGGTACGCCGAGGTAGCCCAGGATCGCGGGGGCGAGGTCGTGGAAGACGGGGGCGGCAACCTCGCCGCCGAGCACGTCGTCCCTGTAGTCGAGCTTCACGAGCATGATCATCTTCGGGTCGTCGAGCGGCGCGAAGCCGACGAAGGAGGCGATGTTGCCGTTGTGCACAGCGCCGTCCGCGAGCGTCGCGCCGGTCGTCGTGCCGGTTTTGCCGCCGACGTGGTAATCGGAGATGTTGGCCAGCTCGCCCGGGACGCCCTCGACGACCTGGTTCATCATATAGACCATGGTGGCAGCGGTATCCGGCTTCACCGTCTGGCGCACCTCGACCGGGTCGAACGTCCGCGCGCCCTGCGGCGTATCGATCTCCTGGACGATGTACGGGCGCATGAGCTTTCCGCCGTTGACGAGCGAGCTGATCGCCGTGATCACCTGGATGGGCGTCGCGGCGATGCCCTGGCCGAAGCTGTTGGTCGCGAGGTCGACCTGCGACCAGTTCGGATCCTCGTTTGTGCGCACGAGGCCATCGGGCTCGCCGCCGAGCCCGATATGCGTGGCGGTACCGATCCCGAACTTCTTGACGGAGTCGTAGAAGTTATCGGGGCCGATCAGGCCGCTCATCCACACGGCGCCCGTATTGAGACTTCGTTGCAGGATCTGCGTGACGGTGGTGGTGCCGTTGGCGCTGTAGTCCCAGTTGCGGATCGTCGAGCTGCCAATCTGCGCGTAGCCGGTATCGAAGTACGTGCTGTTCGGCGTGACGAGGCCGAGGTCGATCGCCGTGGCGGCCGTGAGGAGCTTGAAGACCGAGCCGGGCTCATAGACATCGGTGACGGCGCGATTGCGGAAGAGCGCCAGGTTCGGGTTGTTGAGATCAAGCTGCGAGAGCTTGAAAGTGGGGCGGCTCGCCATCGCGTAGACGGCGCCGGTCTTCGGGTCCATGACGATGATCGTGCCGCCGAGCGCACCGGTCTTCGCGATCTGCGTCTCGAGCTCGTTCTCCACGAGCCCCTGGATGTAGCGGTCGATGGTGAGCTTCACGTTGCCGCCGGGCTGCGGCTTCTGCCCCGTGCGCTCGCTGCCGATCGAGAGGCGGTTGCCGATGCTATCGCGCTCGAAGTAGATCGTGCCGGGCACGCCGCCGAGCTGCTGGTCGAAGTCGGATTCGATGCCGGTGAGGCCGGTGTGATCGCGGCCGACGAACCCGAGCAGGTTGGACGCGAGGTCGCCCTCCGGGTAGGAGCGGCGGGTGGTGAGCACGAGGCGGAGGCCGACGGGATTCCGCGACTGCAGCAGGTTGCCCTTGTCGAACGCGAGGCCGCTGTAGGCGAGGTAGAGGCCGACGTCCTCCTTTCGGACCTCGGTGATGAGATCGCCGGGCTCGCGGCCGATGATCGGCGCGATGACGGCGGCGGCGGCGAGCGCCGGCGCATCTTCCTTCCAGTCGGGGCGGTTGATGTAGACGTCGTAGGCGTCGACGGTGGTGGCGAGCGGGAAGCCGCTGCGGTCGAGAATGGCGCCGCGGGGCGCGCGCACGACCTGCTGTCCGTAGTGCTCGTCCTTGGCTTCGGCCTTGTAGTGGCCGTCGTTGACGAGCTGGATGTAGGCGACGCGCGCGACGAGCGCGACGGCCGCGATCGTGAAGACCGCAGCGAGTGTGAGCAGCCGGTGGGTCATCCTACCCGTCAGTGTGAACACACGCCCCCTCGTGCGCGCGGCGACCCGCGCCTGCTAGAAGAACGGCAGTCTGTGCAGCAGCCGCTTCCAGAGCGGCTCGGCGGCGGCCGGCGCGGGCGCCTCGGCGGTCACGGCCGGCTGCTGGAACTGCAGCGGCAGCGACTGGCGGTCGGGCACCTGCTGATGGACCGTCAGGTAGACGGTGTGCCTGGCGGGGACGAGGCCGAGCTGCGTCTTCGCGACCCACTCGACCCGTGCGAGCGACGATAGCTGGGCGACCTGCGCCTCGAGGTCGTGATTCGCGGCCTGCTTCTCGGCGCGCTCCTGTGTGAGCGCGTCGATCTGATAGCCGGTGCTGGCGGCGCGGCTGAGCTGGTTGACCTGCATCGCCGCGACGGTGACGCAGGCGCAGAGCGCCGCGACGACAACGGCGCGCCGCGGGATGGGCTTCCCGAACAGGCGAGGTGCGGGAAGCGCCGGTCGGTGAAGGATGGCCATGCTTCCCCTATGCCGCGGTTGATGCGATGCGTTCGGCCGCGCGCAGGCGGGCGCTGCGGGCGCGGGGGTTGGCGGCGATCTCCGCCTGTGACGGCTTCATGGCGCCGCGGGTGACAGGACGCAGCGTCGCGCGGTGCCCGCAGCGACACTCGGGGAGGCCGGGCGGGCAGATGCAGTCCCGGGACTCGCGGCGGATGTACTCCTTGACGATGCGGTCCTCGAGCGAGTGGTAGCTGAGCACGGCGAGCCGTGCCCCAAAGCCGAGCAGGCCGTGGGCCTGAGGAAGGGCGGCTTCGAGGGACGAGAGTTCCTCGTTTACCGCGATGCGGAGAGCTTGAAACGTCCTGGTGGCGGGATGGGTTTTACTACCTGCTCTCCTACCCACGGCCTGCTCGACGGCTTTGGCCAGTTCTGTGCTCGTCCGAAGGGGACGAGCTTCGACGATCCGGCGGGCGATCCTGCGGCTCGCCGGCTCTTCGCCGAAACGGAAGATGACGTCTGCGAGCTGCTGCTCGCTCCAGGTGTTGACGATGTCCGCGGCGGTGATGCCTTCGCCGCCGAAGCGCATATCGAGCGGCGCCTCGCGCTGGAAGCTGAAGCCTTCGCCGGCTTCGAGCTGGTCGGACGAGAGGCCGAGGTCCATCAGCACGCCGTGCACGGGGACGAAGTTGAGCTCGCGGCAGACACGCTCGACGTCGCGGAAGTTGGCGTTGATGCCGCGGAAGGCATCGCCGAAGCGCGCGAGGCGCTCGCCGGCGCGGTCGACGGCGTCGGGATTGGCATCGAGCCCGAGCAGGACGCCGCCGGGCTGCGAGCGCTCGAGGATGGCCTCGGCGTGGCCGGCGCCGCCGAGCGTGCAGTCGACGTAGCGACCACCGGCGCGGACGTTCAGTGCCGCGATGACCTCTTCGAGCATGACGGGGACGTGGCGGGTCTCAGGCATCGCTAGCGTTCCCACGTATCCACGGATTCGAGGGCCGATTCGGCCTGGTCGTCCACGCGCGCCATCTCGGCCTCGTACTCCTCGGGTGACCAGACTTCGAGATACTCGCCGCTTCCGATCACCATCACCTTGCCGGAAAGACGGGCGTACTCGCGCAGGGGCGCCGGCACCAGGATGCGGTTCTGCTTGTCGAGCTCGATGTCGTGCGAGCCGGGGAAGAACGTCCTGCGAAGGACGCGGCCCCTCCGGTGCAGATCGGGCTCCGCCGTATGCTGGCGCGCCTTCGCCTCGAACGCCTCGCGCGTGAAGAGCTTCAGGCAGCGGTCGGGCGCGCCCTGACTGAGGACGACGCCATCGCGGAAGGCGTCGCGATATTTCGGCGGGAGCGGGAGCCGCCCGCGATCGTCCATCGCGTAGTCGAATGTGCCAAGGAAGAACACGGTAAGAGACGTCCTGCCAGAGGCTCAATCGGGTCCATCCGCTGCCAGATTCCCCACGGACACCCATAAGTTACCACTCTCTGGGCAGATGTCAACGGGGCGTGGCGTGGTATTTCCCATTTTTCTGCTAGGCGAGGCGATGTTGGAGGTTGGATGTTGGATGTTGGAGGGCGGCACGTCGGGAAGGTGTGGTGGATGATGGGATACGTTGGGTGTAGGGTGCGGGGATGGTGATGCGGGCAGCGATCCTGACGGTGAGCGACAAGGGAAGCCGGGGTGAGCGCACGGACACGAGCGGCGACGCGATCCGCGAGATGCTCGCAGGGTTCGGGGCGGAGATCGCGCGGCGTGAGGTCGTGCCGGATGAGCGCTGGCGCATCGCGCAGGTGCTGCGGGAGTGGGCGGACAGCGCGACGTTCGACCTGATCATCACGACGGGCGGGACGGGGCTGGCGGCGCGCGATGTGACGCCGGAGGCGACGGCGGAAATCGCGGAGAAGCTGGTGCCGGGCATCGGCGAGGCGATGCGCGCGGAGGGACTGCGGCACACGCCGAAGGCGATGCTGAGCCGCGGCATCGCGGCCGTGCGCGGGGCGACGCTGATCGTTAATTTGCCGGGCAGCGAGAAGGGCGTACGGGAGAGCCTGGGGGCGGTGCTGGAGGTACTGCCGCACGCGGTGGAGTTGCTGCGCGGGCAGACCGAGCACGCGGATTAGGCGGTTGGTCGCTGGTCGCGGGAGTGGATCGACGCCTTCAGACGACAGCAGACATCAGACGGCAGGCAGCAGAGTTGGCCATGCTGAGCGTCAGCCGCTGCTTAGGACTAAGGGGTGACCGGGAGCTCACCCCCGGCCCCTTCCCTGCAGGGAAGGGAAGCTACGTCGGGCCCGTTGTCGTGGGTTGCGACGGCGCGCGTGTCGTCGCGCACGGCGTGCGGCGAGCGGGCGCGCACATAACGCGCGGCAGCTCTTCGTTACGTCGATAGGCGCGAGCGCGAACTGTAACATTCGCGGCGAGCGAAGGCATCGATCCAGATTTGGCCTTGGGCTATACTCGTCGCGTCTCACACCACTCCCCGTCCGGCACAGGCGGTGATCGCGCGCGTGCGGACGCAACGACGTCAACGGTTTGACTGAAGCCCGGCGACTCCGAGGAAGGAGATTCGTTTGACAGCACGGACGCTCGCCTGGACGGGATTCCTCGCGATCGCGGCGTTCGTGCTGATGGCCGCGAGCCGGCTGACGGCGCTCGACCCCGTCGAGAACATCACACTGACCGTGACGTCGCCGATCCAGAACATGCTGCACGACACGACGACGCCTATCGCGAACTGGGTCAACGACCTGACGAACGCGAGCGGGCTGTCATCGGAGAACGTGCAGTTGCGCGCGGACAACGAGCGGCTGACGAACGACCTGGCGCGCGCGCGGGAGCAACTCACGACGGTCCAGAACGCGCAGGACGCGCAGGCGATCGAGCAGCAGTTCCCGCAGGACACCTTCCTCGCGGCGAGCGTCGTCGCGCGCGACTCGAGCAACTCGCGCCGGATCGTGGCGATCAACCGCGGCAGCTCGGACGGCGTGAAGGACGGCATGATCGTCGTGACGGAGGGGCGCAGCCTCGTCGGGACGGTGACGAAGGCGCTGAACGGCTATTCGTGGGTGCGGCTGATCACGGACCCGAGCAGCGCCGTGAGCGCGATGGTGCAGGAGTCGCGCGCCGAGGGCGTGGTGTCGGGGAACTATGGCGGCAGCCTCGACATGGAGTTCGTCGGGCACGGCGCGGTCGTGAACAACGGCGACTTCGTGATCACGTCCGGGATCGGCGGCGGCTATCCGCCGGGGATCGTGATCGGGCGCGTGTCGAACGTCGTGAACGCAGAGCAGGACCTGTTCCAGAAGGTGCAGGTGGACCACCTTGCGAGCCTGGACCAGCTCGAGCAGGTGATGGTGCTGACGAGCTTCGAGCCGAAGCCGATCGCAAACCCGTAGGGCGGAGGGGACGTGCGGTACTGGGTAGGCGGCCTGCTGGTGTTCGGTTTCGCGCTGGTGCAGGCGTCGTCGGTGCAGCAGTTTCACCCGCTGGGCGTCGTGCCGAATCTGATGCTCGTGTTGTTGGTGTCGTGGCTCGTGGTGCGCGGCCTCGACGACGTGCTGCCAATGATTGCGGTCGCCGGCGTGACGCTAGGGCTGATCGGGCTGCAGACGCCGGGGCTGGTGCTGCTGGCGCTGGTGCCGGTGGCGCTGCTCGGCGTCGTGCGCGAGATGCACATCGTGCACAGCGACGTCGTGCTGGTGCTGGCGCTCGTCGCCTGCGCTTCGGCGGCGTACGAGTCGGTGATGGTGCTGGGCGTGATTGCGATGGGCGGTGGGCGCGACATCATCGCGGCGCTGACGCGCGATATCGGGCCGGCGATCGTCGTGAACCTGGCGATCACGCTGCCGGTGTACTTCGTCATGCGGTTCGCGAAGCCGACGGAGCGACGGCACCGGTTGTCGTACTAGCGCGGTCTTGAACCACAGATGCGCTGCGCGCCGCCTCACCCCCGACCCCTCTGCAACAAGTGGAGAGGGGAGGAGCGTGATGCGCGAGGGTGCGTTTCATCGCGGTTTGGCTGTTGCCGGTGTGAAGTGGCGAAGATGACAGGGTTGCGACGGGGACGATGGGACTTCTGACGAACAACCGGCGGCGACGGTGGCGCGTCGAGCACGCCGAGCAGCCGGACGCCGCCCAGCAGGTGAAGAACCGGCTGAATCTTCTCAAGATCGTCGTGCTCCTCGCGTTCGGCGCACTGGCGCTGCAGCTTGCGAACTTGCAGTTGGTCCGAGGGCACTCGTACGAAGAGCGCGCCCAGCTGAACCAGCTGCGGGTAGAGCCGGAGATCCCTTCGCGCGGGCTGATCTACGACCGGACGGGCGTGCCGGTCGTGCAGAACGCGCCGAGCTTCTCGGCGGCGGCGGTGGCGGCGGACCTGCCGAAGTCGCGCGAGCAGGAGATTGCGGCATCGCTGGAGAAGGTGATCGGGGTGCCGGCGCTGGAGACGCTCATGCGGGTCGAGAAGGCGCGGCAGTCCAATGATCCGTTCACGCCGGTGATCCTGAAGGACGGACTCGACGAGGCGACGACCTTCCGGCTTCGGGAAGAGCTGTCCACGATGCCGGGCGTGCAAATCGTCGTCGAGCCGGTGCGGCAGTACACGTACGGGCCGCTTCTCGCGGAAGTGCTCGGGTTCACCGGGCGGATCGATGAGCAGGAGTACGCGCAGCTGAAGGACAAGGGGTACATCGCGAGCGACCGGCTGGGGAAGTCGGGCGTCGAGTCGACGTACGAGACGTACCTGCGCGGTGTGCCGGGCACGCGGGACGTCGAGAAGGACGCTTCGGGGCGTGACATCAAGACGATCGCGGAGACGGCGGCGAAGCCAGGTGACGACGTAACGCTCTCGATCGATCTCGACCTGCAGAAGAAGGCGACGGAGCTGACAGCGGCGGCGGCGAACGGCGGGCAGGCGGCGGCGGTCGTGATGGACGTGCATACGGGCGAGGTGCTGGCGCTGGTGTCGCTGCCGACGTTCGACGACAACGTGTTCTCCGGGACGCTCGACGAGGCCAAGTACAACGGCTACCTGAACGACCCGAAGAAGCCGCTCGTGAACCACGCGATCTCGGAGGTGTACGCGCCGGGCTCGATCTTCAAGCAGATCACGGGGACGGCCGCGCTGCAGGAAGGGATTGCGACGACATCGACGACGATCACCAGTAACGGCTACATCACGGTGCCGAACGACTACGACCCTTCGATCCTGTACACGTTCCGCGACTGGCGCGTGCTGGGGCCGATGAACTTTTACGAAGGGATCGCGTGGTCGTCGGACGTGTACGCGTACTACCTCGCGGGCGGGTACCACTGGTACGGGCAGGACTTCAACGGGCTCGGGCCGGAGCGGCTGGCGAAGTACGCGCGCCTGTACGGACTGGGGAGTCCGACGGGGATCGACCTGACGGGCGAGGCGGCGGGGAACATCCCCGACCCGGAGTGGAAGCAGAAGACGTGGGGCGAGGTGTGGACGCTCGGCGACACGTACAACATGGCGATCGGGCAGGGCTTCGTGACGGCGACGCCGATGCAAATGGTGCGCGTGGTATCGGCGGTGGCGAACGGGGGGACGCTGTTCGTGCCGCGGGTGGTGAAGGAAGTGCGCGACGCTGAGGGTCACGTCGTCGTGCCGGACCAGCCGAAGATCGCGCGGCAGTTGCCGATCAGCGCGCAGAACTTCGCCGTGATGCGACAGGCGATGATGGACTCGGTGCAGTGGGGCGCGGCGACGCCGGCGAACCTGCACGACGATTTGCAGATCGGTGGGAAGACGGGCACGGCGGAGTACGGCGTACGGAACCCGGACGACAGCTCGGCGACGCACGCGTGGTTTTCGGGCTTCGCGCCGGCGAACGATCCGCAGATCGCGGTGACGGTGTTCCTCGAGAACGGCGTGGGCGCGACGAATGCGGCGCCGCTCGGGGCGCGGATCCTCGACTACTACTTCCACCGCTCGCAGAACAGGGCGACGGCGGCGCCGACGCCGGCGGCGGTGGGGGAGACGGCGCCGTGAACCTGCGAAAGGCGCCGACGCGCGAATTTGACTACCTGCTGCTGCTCGCGGCGCTGGCGCTGACGACCTACGGGGCGATGCTGATTTACAGCAGCAGCCTGAACACGTACGGCTCGCCATCCGCGGCGCTGTCGCACCCGGTGTCGCGGCAGCTGGCGTTCGCGGCGGTGGGGCTCGTCGCGCTGCTCGTGCTCTCGCGGATCGACTACCGGATGCTGGGGCCGCTGAGCGTGACGCTCTACGTGCTGTCGCTCGCGGGGCTGCTGTTCGTGCTCGTCGCAGGCGGGAGCGCGTACGGGTCGCGGCGCTGGATCCTGATCGGCGGGACGCAGATCCAGCCATCGGAGATCGCGAAGGTGTGCGCGGTGATCATGCTCGCGAAGTTCTTCGCGGACAACGAGGAACGGATGAACTCGCTGCGCGTCTTCCTGACGTCGCTCGGGATCATGGCGGTGCCCGCGGCGCTGGTGTTCGTCGAGCCGGACCTGGGATCGGCGGCGGTGTTCTTCGTCATCTGGTTCGGGATGGCGATCGTGGCGGGCGTGCGGAAGCTGCACCTGGCGAGCCTGATCGCGCTCTGCGCGGCAGTGACGCCGCTGGGGCTGGTCATGGCGCAGGGGTACCAGAAGGACCGTCTCGACATCTGGCTCGACCCGGGGAAGGATCCGTTGGGCACGGGGTTCAACATCCTGCAGGCGGAGATCAGCATCGGTTCGGGCGGGCTGCTAGGCAAGGGCTTGACGCACGGGACGCAGACGCAGCTCGACTACCTGCGGACGCAGACGACGGACTACGTGTTCAGCGTCGGCGCGGAAGAACTGGGGTTCATCGGCGCGATGGTACTGTTCGCGCTGTTTGTGGTGCTGCTGTTCCGGTGCCTGCGGATCGCGGGGCACGCGGAGGACTCGTTCGGACGGCTGATTGCGGTCGGCGTGATGGTGTTTATCCTCTTCCAGGTGTTCCTGAATATCGGGGTGAACATCCGGCTGCTGCCGGTGACGGGCGTGCCGCTGCCGTTTGTGAGCCAGGGCGGGAGTTCGCTGATCACGCTGCTGGCATCGCTGGGGATCCTGCAGAGTATCCTTGGATATCGAAGAAAACGCGGTAGCCGGGGCTGAAGTACGGGAACGCGGTTTCCTCCGGAGCCGCGCGTTCACCTTCATCCGCATCGCTATCAGCCTTGCCGTGGTCGCGGGGCTGGTCTACAAGCTCTCACCGCAAGAGCTGCTCGATACGCTGCGCGACGGCGACGTGCCGCTGCTCATCGCGGCCTTCGGGCTGCTGATGATGTCGCAGCTGCTGGTGATCGTGAAGTGGGCGACGCTGCTGCGGGCGCGCGACGTACACATCGGCCCGTTGCTGCTCGCGCGCTGCTACAGCATCGCGATCATCCTGAGCACCGTGCTGCCGACGGCGATCGGCGGCGACGTGTACCGGATCTACCGGGTGCAGCGGCAGCCGGGCGTGCGCGCGGGCGACGTGACGATGAGCGTGCTCTTCGAGCGGGCCACGGGATACTTCGCGCTGACGGTGTTCGGCGCACTCGGTGCTGCGTTCTACTACGGCGAGGCGTGGGTCGGGTTCGCGGCGCTCGCGGGCGGGATCGCGGCGGGGGCGGTGATGATGGTCGCGGTACGGCGGATGCCGTTCCCCGCGCTGCGGCAAGACCACATGCTTCGTAACCTGCTGGCGCACCGGCGCGAGTTGATCGTGGTGTACGAGATGGCGATGTTTTCGCTGCTGATCCAGGTGTTCCTGATCTCTTCGGTGGCGGTCGCCGGACGGGCGTTCGGCGCGCACGTCGGGTGGGGGTTCTGGGCGTTCACGATCTGGGTGGTATCGATGGCGGTCCTGCTGCCGATCACGATCGGCGGGCTTGGGGTGCGGGAGTCGAGCTACTCGGCGCTTGTGAAGCATGCGGGCGCGACGGCGGCGCAGGGCGCATCGACCGGGTTCGTACTGGCGCTGCTGCAGACGCTGGCCTGCCTCGTCATCCTCGGCGGCGTCGAGGCGGCCGAGCGGCTCGGGTACGCGCCGCGCGTTGCGATCGAGGCGCAGGCCGCGGAAGCGCGCGGGTGATACCTCTCCCTCGGCCCCTCTCCTAAGTATGCAGCGTTGCGGGCTGACTCCTCACGACAACCCGTCGTGGGCGTTCAACATGCCCGCGCGATCTGGGTGGTCTGAAGTCAGCGGGCGGGGCGCGGGTCGCCGGGCGTGGGGCCGGCGCGGCGCTCGCCGCCGCGGCCGATCTTCGGCTCGGTGCCTTCGAGCAGGCGGCCGATGTTGCCGCGGTGCTTCCAGACGATGAGCGCGGCGCCCGCGACCGCGTAGGCCGCGAAGGCCCACGGGCTGACGCCGAACGCGGCGAGCGCGATGAACACGATCGCCAGCAGGATCGTCATGGCGACGGTCATCGCCGACATGATGCGCACCCCGAGGACCACGAGCGCGGCGATCGGGATGAGCGCCGCGGTTGCGGCGGGGTTCATCGCGAGTGCGGCGCCGGCGCCGGTCGCGACGGCCTTGCCGCCGCGGAAGCCGAAGAACACGGGCCAGATGTGACCGACGACTGCGCCGAGGCCGCCGGCGGCCATCGCCCACGCGCGGTCATCGGTGCCGGATACGCCGGCGAGGTGCGCGAGGCCAAGGCCGATGTAGGCGGCCGCGACGCCCTTACCGGCATCGAGCAGGATGACGAGGACACCGGCCTTCGCGCCGGACGTCCGGATGACGTTGGTGGCGCCGGTGGCGCCGCTGCCGTAGTCGCGGATGTCGATGCCGCGGGTGATGCGGCCGATGATGAGGCCGAACTGGACCGAGCCGATGAGATAGCCGATGAGGGCGGCGGCGACGATCGACCACCACATCTGTTGTTAGCCTCCGTGCTTTCAACGGGAGTCGTAACAGGCGTGGGCGGGCGGCGCAATGTTGATCGCAGGTCGCAGGTTGGGGGGTCGTTGGTCGTTGGTCGTTGGGGCTGGGGATGGGGATGGTTCATCTCTGGTAGGGGAGGTAGCCGCCGGATCCGGTGTCGGGGCCGGTGACGCCGCCGGCGTCGGGGGACGTGACGGTGCCACCGCCGTTCTGGGAGCAGCCGGGGCAGTTGATGTGGAGCATCGCGACGCCACGGGTGGCGCCAGTGGGGGCAGCGACCTGGACGTAGTAGGTGCGGCCGAGGGTGGCACCGAAGGTGGCGGCGGCGGCGGCGTCGGTGACCGTCGAGCAGGCGACGTTCGACAGCGCGCCGGGTGGCGGTGAGAAGCCTTCGAGGTCGTAGACGGCGATGGCGGCGGGGGCGACGCTGCCTTCGCTGCTGAGTGTGATGCTGCCGGAGACGCCGACGAGGACGTACCAGGCGCTGGCGTCGATGGCGCCGCACGACTGGGGCTCGGCTTGTTCGAGCGTCGCATTCGTGAGGTCGACGGAGGTGTTGGTGCCGGGCCCGATGTAGATGGCGGACGCGGCGTCGTCATTGGGGGGCGGGCAGCCGTCGCACTGCCCGTTGACGACGACCTGGCCACCGTCGCCGCTTACACCGCCGACCTGCAGGAAGTACGCGGAGCCGGCGTGCGGCTGCCACGAGAGGTGCGCCGCGCCAGAGGCATCGGAGGCGGCGCAGGCGACCGGGTGGAGGGCCGAGAAGGGGACGGACGCGACCGCGTCGGGCGCTTCGTAGACGGCGAGGACCGTGCTGAAGTCGCTACCCGCGGTATCGAACCGGAGCGTGCCTGCGTCGTAGTTGCGCAGCCGAAGCCAGGATGTCTTGCCGATGCCGCCGCACGGGAGCGGCTCGCCGGGCTCGGTGGTGGCGCCGCGCGTGTCATAGCCGATAACGCCAGGAAGGCCCCAGGGCGCATCGACGTCGTACGCCTGCGCGATGTCGTCGTTCTGGGGCGGGCAGGGCGCGGGATCGCAGTCGCCGTGGAACTGGACGAGACCGGGCGATCCGGCGCGCGTGCCGACCTGCACGGCATACTCGGTGTTCGCCTCGGTGGTGAAGCGCAGGGGCGTTGTCGACGTGCGGTCGGAGCAGCGGACGAGGGCGACGTTCCCGGGCGTTGGGTTCACGCCGTCGTCGTAGGAAACGCGGTAGACGGCGACGACGGCAGGCGCATCGCTGCCGGCTGTGCTCAATGCGATGTCCCAGACGGCGGGCGTGTAGAGGTAGTGGTACCAGACGGTGTTGCGCATCTGGCCGCACGGCAGCTGTTCGCCGGGATCGACTGTCGCGCCCGTGGTGTCGAAGGATTCATCGAAGGGCAAGCCCAGACCCCAGCCGCTGGTGAACGCGTCGTTGGCGGGCGGGCACGCCGGGATGCAGTCGAAGTTGACCGTCAGCATGCCGGTTGTGCCGGATGCGCCGCCGGCCTGGATGTAGAAGATGTCGCCGGGTTCGGTGTCGATGGTCAACTTCGACTGACGTCCGAGGCCGTTATCGTCGCAGGCGACCTGCGTCATGCCGCCGGGCGGTGACGGGAGGAACGCAGCGCCCTGGCGGTAGACGGCGAGCACCGTGTCGAACGTGCTGCCTTGGGTTGTGACGACGAGTTTCAGCGCCTGCAGCGTCGCGACGCGGTACCAGACGGTGGCGCCGATGCCGGCGCAGCCGGCGGGCTCGCCGCGCTCGAGGGTCGCCGCCGCGGTCGAGCGGGTATCGCGACCGGGCATGACCGATGCGTCGATGTTCAGCGCGTCGGCGACCATGTCGTTCTTCGGCGCGCAGGCGGGGCTGCAGTCGGCGTGCAGGTGCAGCGTGCCGGTCGTGCCGTTCTTCCCGCCGGCCTGGATGTAGTACTGCTGTTGCGGCTGCACGGCGAACGTGACACGCGACTGCGCGCCGAGCCCGTTGTCGTCGCATGCGACAGGCGCGAGCGAGCCGCCGGGGGGCGAAGACGCGAGCCCGCTGAGCGTGTACACGGCGAGGACGGTATCGAAGCTGCTGCCGGTGGTATCGAGCGCGATGGTCGTCGTGCGGTCGGCGGTGAACTCGAACCAGACGGTGGCGCCGACCGGGGCGCAGGGCGCCGTCTCGCCGGCTTCGAGTGTCGCGCCATCGGTCGGCTGTGTCTGGTCGGCCGGCAGGCTATCGGCGCCGGGCGGCGAGAACGGCGGCTCGATGCGGGTGCGGGCGCTGAAGTTGTCGTTCGCGGGGGCGGGCGCGGTGGCGAACGCGCGCAGGGGCGCGTCGCGGACGAGGAGCATCATCGCGAGCGCGAGGGTGGCGGCGAGCGCGAGGGCGATGCGTCTGATTGTGCTGGCGCGCATGAGGTGCCTCGACCTTTGTGGTTGTGATGGGAGAACGCCTGAGGTGGGGGAAAGGTTAACGGGAGCCAATGTTTCCGGGTGGTTGGTCGTTGGGGGATGGTCGATAGGTCGGAACGCGGCGGTTTGGGCGACGATCCAAGCCCCGATTGGGTGAGCGGGTGTGGTGCGGGACGTCGATAGGCTGAGGGGAGTCGAGGAAGGGGGCGCGATGCCAGGGATGTTGCCGATCGACCGGGTGCGGGCGGTGGCGGCGAAAGCGCGGGGTCGCTTCGACCGCGAGCGGCGGCGCTTCAGCCGCAAGCAGGCGCTTCTCGATCGCACGGCGCGCGCGTACGACGACGAACCGATCGACGACGTGCAGCGGGCCGAGCGGGAGCAGGTCACGGGACGACCGACCCGGGGCCGGAGACGGCGATGAACGAGCTGTTGCGGCGTCTGGCCGATATCCCCCCCGGGGATCTGCCGTTCCTCAGCATCTACCTCGACGTGCGGCCGGAGGTGCCGGGCGAGCGTCCGGGGAGGCGTGCCGGGCTCGTCGTCTTTGAGGACCGTATGCGGGAGATCCGTAGGACGTACCTCCCGCGTGGGCCGAAGCTCGATTCGTTCGATGCCGACGCGGACCGCATCAACCGCTGGCTGCGCGAGGAGATGCAGCGCTCGACCGAGGGGGCGGCGATCTTCGCGTGCAGCGGACGCGGCGTGTTCGAGACGGTCGAGGCGGGGGTGCCATTCGAGAACCAGGTGACGGCGGCGGAGGCGCCGGACCTCTACCAGCTGGCGCGCTTCGACGATGAGTTCGAGACCGCGCTCGCGGCCGTGCTCGATACGAACACGCTGCGGCTGTTCGTCTACCGGTACGGGACGCTGTCGGAGCGCGGGGGCATCGACGACGACCCTGTGCACTACCAGAAGCGGCAGGTGGGCGGGTGGTCGCAGGCGAGGTACCAGCGGCACATCGACAATCACCGGCGCGAGTTCACGGCGGAGATCGGCAAGACGATCGCGGGGACTGCGGAACGCGAGGGGGCGACGCGCATCGTCCTGGCGGGCGATCCGCCATCGATTGCCCCGCTTGTAGAGCAGATGCCGCGGGACGCGCTCGAGAAGGTGCGCGACGTGGTGAAGCTCGACCTTCGGGCAACGCGCAACGAGGTGCTGGCGGAGGTGGAGCCGGTGCTGCGTGAAGCGGAGGCGCGTTCAGGCGAGTCGGCGGTCGAGCGGCTCGTGGCGGAGGTGCGCAAGGGGCAGCTCGCCGCGACAGGGGCGCCGGACGTCGAGCGTGCGCTCGACAACGGGCAGGTCGACGAACTGCTGATCGACGATACGGCGGACGTCGGCGATTCGGTGCGGGCGACGCTGACGCGGAAGGCGCTGGCCACGGGCGCGACGATCGAAGCGGTGGCGGGCAGCAGCCCACTGCTGGCGCTGGGCGGCGTCGGCGCGGTGCTACGGTACCGGCTTTCGGACGGGCAGTAGGGCTGGTTGTTCGTCACGCCGCGCCGGCGTTATGGGCGCTTCGTCTTGAGTTCCATGAGCGAGACGTCGTAGGGGTCCTGGCCGGAGAAGGTGAGGTAGAGGGTGGTGGCGTTGGTGCTGAGCTCGCGGTGGAGCTCGGCGCTGTAGCAGTAGGGGTACTGTCGCCCGACGAGCGGGCGGCAGTCGAGCCACTGCTTCGGGGCGGACCATGGGCCCCACGGGTTGTCCGACGTGCGGACATCGATGGTGGCGAGGTCCTGGTTGTAGACGGCGAGCCACTTGCCGGTCGTGGGATCGCGGGAGACGGAGATTCCGTTGTCGGCGGGGACGCCGGACGTTTCGACGGGCCACATCGGCGCGGCCTTGGCGGGTGAGGGCGACCAGCCACTGCCGTCCCAGTAGGTGTAGGCGTTCGGGTCGGCGAGGCGCGTGATGGGCGCGCGGGCGGCGTAGTTGCCGCCGGCTTCCGTGTCGAGGAAGACGATGACGTCGCCGCCGACGCGGACGGGCGAGCGGGCACCGGTGACGCGCGAGCCGAAGCCGCTGTTCTCGTCCCAGATCGTATCGACGGTGCGCTGCCCATCGACCGAGCCGGCGGGGATGCGGCCGAGGCCGACGGAGCCGACGTGCCAGGCGAAGGGCGACGTGCGGATCGCGCGCACCATGTAGAAGACGATGCTGCCGTCATCGAACGCGAGGACGCCGTCGGGCCAGGCGGTGGTCTCATCGCCGGTGGGGAAGAGCGGCTGGGCGACGCCGCCGGCCGTCTTGAATTTCAGATCGACGCAGTCGCTGCCGTCGAAGTCCGATGACGTGGCGACGGAGGCCTGCGTCACATCCTGGCGGCCGTCGGGGCCCTTGCGGACGGTATCGCCGAAGAACCAGTAGTCGGTGTCGCCGACGCGCAGGCTCTGCGTGCCATCGACGCCGGTGATGGTGGCGGCGGCGGCGCTCGGGTTGCCCGCGATCAGCCGGCAGACGAGGCGTGAGGAGACGACGTCGGGCGCGGCGTTGCCGGACGGGGTGGGGGCGACGGTGCTGGCGTCGCCTGCGCGGCAGGCGGCGAGCGCGAGTGCGGCAAGAGCGAAGAGCGCCACGATCGCGCCCGCACGAACGCGCGACTTCCGGGCGAGCGCGCGGCAACGCGCCGCGGGCGTCGTTCGCGGGGTGATCACGCGATCAGCCGCCGGCTTCGCGGGCGGCCTCGGATTCGTTGCGGCCGCGGAAGACGAGGCGGATGGCGGTGCCTTCGAAGCCGAAGGTGCGGCGGATGACGTTCTCCATGTAGCGCCGATAGCCGAAGTGCGCGCGCGACGGTTCGTTGACGAAGAAGACGAACGTCGGCGGGTTCGTCTCGGCCTGCGTGACGTAGAGGAGCTTGAGTCGGCCCGTCTTCGCGGGGTTGGGCGGCGGCTTCTCGGCGACGGCGCGGCGGATCGCGTGGTTGAGCGCGCCGGTCTCGATATGGCGGTCGCGCTCGGCGCCGATACGCACCGCCTCTTCGAGCAGCGGCTCGATGCCGTCGCATTCGAGCGCGGAGACGAAGCGGATGGATATCCACGGCGCGAACTTGAGCTTCCAGCGGAGGCGGCGCTCGAAGTCCTCGCGTGTCCAGTCGCCGTCGCGCACGAGGTCCCACTTGTTGGCGACGACGACGACGCCCTTGGCGGCATCGAGCGCGTAGCCGACGACGTGCGCGTCCTGCGCGGTGAAGCCTTCCGCGAGGTCGAAGACGCAGAGTGCGACATCGGCGCGCTCGAGGGCGCGGCGGGCGCGCAGTGCGGAGTGCTTCTCGACGCCAGCCTCGATGCTGCCGCGGCGGCGGAGGCCGGCGGTGTCGATCAGGACGAGACGATGATCGGCGAACGTGAACGGCGTGTCGATAGCGTCGCGGGTGGTACCGGGGACATCGCTGACGATGACGCGGTCTTCGCCGAGGACGGCGTTGAGCAGCGCGGACTTGCCGACGTTCGGGCGGCCGACGATCGCGAGGCGCAGGCCCTCGGGAGTGTCGATGAGCTCGGCGGGGGCGAGCGTATCGACGACGAGGTCGAGTGCTTCGGCGACGCCGAGGCCGTGCGACGCGCTGATAGGGGTCGGTTCGCCGAGTCCGAGTTCGAAGAAGGCGATCGCCGCTTCCTGGCGCTCGCGGTTCTCGGCCTTGTTTGCGAGCAGGAGCACGGGCTTGTTCGTGCGGCGCAGGAGGTCGGCGACCTCCTCGTCGGCGGCGGTTGTGCCGGACTTCGCATCGACCACGAAGAGGATGACATCGGCCTCGCGCAGGGCGTACTCGACCTGCGCGCGCACGAGCGGCGTGTAGGTGCCGGGCTCGTCGGGTTCGAGACCGCCGGTATCGACGACCTGGAACGCGCGGCCGCGCCACTCGGCATCGCCGTAGATACGGTCGCGGGTGGTGCCGGGCAGGTCTTCGACGAGCGCAGGGCGGCCACCGACGATGCGGTTGAACAACGCGGACTTGCCGACGTTCGGGCGGCCGACGATGGCGACGACAGGCAGTTGGGCGAGCGTCACTGGCGTTTACTCAGGGCGATGCCGAACTCCCCGGGGTCCGTGCGAACGACGGTCGTGCCGGTCGGCGCCTGCACCGTGATGGGCAGCGTATGCAGGCCGGGGCCGAGGCCATTGGCGTCCACGGTGACGGTGATCGAGCCGGGGTTGAGCGCCTGCAGGGTGGGGACGTCGCCGGAGAGCGTGACGCTGACGGCGCCGCCGGGGAGGGTCACAGCGAGGTTGTCGCCGACGTTCTTCACCTGCGGCACCACGCTGTAGGTCTGCTCGCCGCGCGCTGCCGCGATGGCGATGCGTACGGTGACGGTATCGGCGCCATCAATGGTGATGCCGTCCGGGAGCTGAAGGCCAACCTGGCGGACGACGTCGGTGCGCTGGTCGGCGATCGAGATCTCGTCGGTCTGGACGCCGGCGACGGCATCGATGTTCTGCAGCGTCTCGGCCGGGCCGCGGAGCGTGACGAGCGACGGTTCGACGCTGACGGAGACGACATTGTAGCCGGATGCCGGTGCGCCCTGGATGTCCGGGCTGACGACGAAGCCGGACGAGAACTGGCGCTGCACCATCTTGACGCTGACATCGACCTTCTCGGGGGCCACGGTGATGCGGCTGATGTCGCCGCCGCGCACGTCGCGGGGGACGAGCGCGACGCTGGAGCTGAAGTCGACGCGCAGGCCGGCGATGTTGGCATCGGCGACGGCGGAGTCAACGAGGCCGACGAGGCTCTCCGGGCCGGTGACGGTGGCGGTCGAGGGATTCACGGACTGATCGCCGGCCGAGAAGCCGAGCTGCGGGGAGCCGACAAGGTTGATCTTCACGGGCACCTGTTTCGTGCGCACCGGCTCGACGGTGACATCGACGCGCGAGGGTGTGACGTCGGTGACGTTGACGCTGCCGCTTGAGGACGTGACATCGACCGGGAGGCTCGTGGTGCCTTTCTCGAGGCCGCCGAGATTCACGGTTGCCTGGAAGTCGTTGGGCTTGAGGCCGGAGATCTGGTTCTTCGGCGCCGCAATCTGAATGCGGACGCTGCTGGCACTGGCGTTCGAGAGCGCGAGGCCGTCCGGGACGTTGACGAACTGGATCTGGATCGCGCTGTTGAACGTGTCCGTCTGCTGCGGGTTCTCGCGCTCGGTGACGTAGAGCCAGAGGCTGAGAGCCAGCGCGAGCGAGAGCACGGCGAGGCTGAGGTTCGCGGCGATGGCGAGCGTGCCACCGCGGACGAGGAAGGCGAGGCCGCGACCAATGCGGTGAAGCGAGTTCACAGCGCCTCCGCCTCCTCGACCTCGACGACCTCGAGCGGTTTCGGCGGCATCACACCGCCGCCGCTGATACGCAGGAGGGCGGCGAGCAGCGACCGTAGGCGCGTCTCATCGAGGCGCATGTACATGCGGCCATCGGCGGCGACGGAGATGCGTCCGGTCTCCTCGGACGCGACGACGGCGACGGCATCGGTGCGCTCCGTGACGCCGAGGGCGGCGCGATGGCGGGTGCCGAGCTCGCCGGGAGGCGAGTTCTCGGAGAGCGGCAGCGTACACGTGGCGGCGATGATGCGAGCGCCGCGCACGACCACCGCGCCGTCGTGGAGGGCCGAGTTCGGAAAGAACAGGCTCTGTAGCAGCTCCGGGGTGATGGCGGCGTCGATCGGGATGCCGGTCTCGACGTAGTCCTGGAGGCCGGTGTCGCGCTCAATGACGACGAGCGCACCGCACTTGCGGCGCGACATCTGCATGACGGCCGAGACGACGGCGGATAGCGTCTCCTGCGAGCCGACGGTGCTGCCGAGCGCGAGCGCGCCCGTGCGTCCGACGCGCTCGAGCGCGCGGCGGATCTCGGGCTGGAAGACGATCGGGACGGCGATGAGGAGGCCGGTGAACGAGTTGCGGATCAGGAAGTTGAGGACGCGCAGGTCGAACACGCGGCCGAGGACGAAGGCGGCGATGAGCAGGATGAAGACGCCGCGCATGACCGTCATGGCGGTCGTGCCCTTGAGGAGCATGAGCAGCCAGAAGAAGAGCAGCGAGATGATGATGACGTCGAGTGCGGACGTCGGGCCGAACTGCTGGAAGTTATCGCGCAGGCTATCGACGAAACTGGTCACTGTGAGAGGAGCATCTGGTCGCTGACGATAAGCGACAGGATCGCTTTCTGGGCATGGAGCCGGTTTTCGGCCTGATCGAATACGACGGACTGTGGACCTTCGATCACTTCCTCGGAGACCTCATCACCGCGGTGTGCCGGAAGGTCGTGCATGAAGATCGCGGCCGGCTTCGCGAGCGCGAGGAGATCGGCGTTGACCGTGTAGCCGGCGAAGGCCTCCTTGCGCTCGGCGTAGGTGTCCTCTTGCCCCATGCTGGTCCAGACGTCGGTGTATACGACGTCCGCGTCGCGGACGGCATCGGCGGGGGTCGGGCAGACGTCGATACGGCCGCCGTTTTCGGACGCGAGGCGCTCGACGAGGCGCAGCGTGGGCTCCGGCAGGCTGTAGCCGGCGGGGGACGCGAGCGCCATGCTGACGCCGGCGAGCGCGGCCGCCTCGGCGAGCGAGGCGGCGACGTTGAATCCGTCGCCGACGTAGGCGAGGCGGACGCCGCGCAGCGTGCCGCAGTGCTCGAGCACAGTGAGCAGGTCGGCGAGCGCCTGGCAGGGGTGCTCTTCGTCCGAGAGGGCGTTGACCACCGGGACGTCAGCGTGGCGGGCAAGCTCGAGAAGCGTCCGGTGCTCGTATGTGCGGGCGGCGATGGCATCGACGTAGCGGCTGAGGACGCGGGCGACGTCGGCGACGGGCTCGCGCTGGCCGAGGCCAACCTCACCCTGGCTGAGGTAGACCGCGTGTCCGCCGAGCTCCTGCATCGCGACATCGAAGCTGACGCGGGTGCGGAGGGACGGCTTTTCGAATACGAGCGCCAGGGTCTTGCCGGCGAGCAGGCGATCGCCACCGCCATCCCGCTTCAGGCTGAGCGCAGTCTGGAGGATGCGGTCGAGCTCGTCCGGGCTCAACTCGGCGATCGAGAGCAGATCGCGACCGTACACGACATTCCTCCGGAGTATTACGCGGCAGTATATCGTGAAGCTACGTGCGCTTAGGGGCGGATCCCGCCGAGTATGCCATGGGGCTGAGCCCCATTCGGGGTGCGGGTTGCGCTTCCATACTGTGATATACTCGCGAGTGCGCGCACAGGCGTGTATGCACGATGCTTGACACCAATGCGTGAAAAAACCCCGCAGCGCGAACGGACGCTCGCGCTCATCTTTCCAGGCCAGGGCTCCCAACACTCCGGGATGGGCCGCCGCGTGGCCGAACAATTTCCCCAGGCGCAGCGGATCTTCGACGAGGCGAGCGACGTGCTCGGCTTCGATGTCGCGCGCGTGGTGATGGAAGGGTCGGAGAAAGACCTCGCGCGGACGGCGACGACGCAACCCGCGATCCTGGCGGTCAGCTGGGCGTACCTCGCGTACCTCCGCGAACGGGCTGCGGAGATGGGCCGGCAGGTGAAACCGGCGCTCGTTTCCGGGCACAGCTTCGGGCAGTTCTCGGCGGCGGCCGCGGCGGACGCTATCAGCTTCAGCGACGCGCTCAAGCTCGTGCGTGAGCGCGGGCGGATCATGACGGCGTGGTCGAAGCGCCGGCCGGGCGGTATGGCGTCGGTCATCGGCGTGCCGGACGACGACGTGCGCGAGGTGTGCTCACAGGTGTCGCCGGACGGGGATGTCGGGGTGGCGGCGATCAACGCGCCGGGGCAGACAGTGATCTCCGGGACGCTTGCGGCGCTGGCGCGGGCGATCGACTCGGTGAGAGAGCGTGGCGCGCGCGTGGTGCAGCTGCCGATCTCGGTGCCGGGCCACTTCCCGAAGATGGAAGAAGCGCGCGAGGAGCTGCGGCGGTTCATCGCGAGCGTGGAGTTCCGCGACCCGAAGCAGCCGGTGGTCTCGAGCCTGACCGGCAAGCTCCTGACGACGGCCGAGGATGTACGTACGGAGCTGAACGAGCAGATGACGGGCGCGATCAACTGGATGCGCGCCTTCCTCGAGATGCGGAAGGCGGGCGCATCGAGCTTCTTCGAGTTGGGGCCGGGGCACGTGCTCGCGAACATCTGCAAGCGCGTCGACCGCGACGCGGAGATGATCGACATCTTCGACGAGTCGCAGTGGCGTGAGCTGATCCTCGCCGGACCGAAACTGGACGAGTCGCCGTCCGAAGCTGCGGGCGCAGGCAACGCCTCTTGACGCAGGGTTATCCTTCGCGGCCAGAACATCTTCCGAACCGGCGCGTCGTCGTCACGGGCATCGGGACGGTGTGTCCGCTCGGCAACAACGCGCACGACACCTGGTGCGCAATGGTCGAGGGGCGCTCGGGGATCCGCGCGCTGACGCAGTTCGACACGAGCGCGTTCGAGGTGCGCATCGGCGGCGAGGTGCGCGACTTCCACCCAGAGGAATCGATCCCGACGAAGGAGCTGCGGCGGATGGACCGCCACGCGCAGTTCGCGGTGGTGGCGGCACAGGAGGCGGTGGCCGACGCCGGGCTGCGGATCGACGAGAGCAACCGCGACGACGTCGGCGTGATCTTCGGGTCGGCGGGCGGCGGCTACGGCTGGCTGCTGGAGCAGAACGAGACCTACCTGAAGAGCGGCTACCGGCGCGTGAGCCCCTTCCTGATCAGCAACATGCTGCCGGATGCCGCGTCGGGCCACATCGCGATTGCGACCGGGGCGTGCGGGCCGAACATGGGCATCGTGTCGGCGTGCTCGACGGGCACGGGGGCGATCGGTGAGGCATGGGAGACGGTCCGTCGCGGCGATGCCGAGGCGGTGATCACGGGCGGCGCGGACAATGCGCTGTTGCCGGTGCTGCTCGCGGGGTTCCACGCGCTGCGGGCGCTGGCGAACGACGCGGAGCACCCGGAGCGCGCGTGCAAGCCGTTCGACGCGCGGCGCGACGGGTTCGTGGTATCGCAGGGGGCGGCGGCGCTGGTGCTCGAGAGCCTGGAGCACGCGCAGGCGCGCGGCGCGACGATCCACGCGGAGATGATCGGCTACGCGACGACGAACGACGCGTACGACATGGTGGCCGCGCACGAGAGCGGGCGGTCTTCGGCGCTGGCGATGGGCCGCGCGCTGCGGAAGGCGGGCATCGCGCCGGAGGACGTCGGGTACATCAACGCGCATGGGACGGGGACGCCGCTGAACGACCGCGTGGAGACTGCGGCGATCAAGACCGCGTTCGGCGAGCACGCGTACAAGCTGGCGGTGAGCTCGACGAAGTCGATGCACGGGCATCTGATGGGCGGCGCGGGCGCGCTGGAGGCGATCGCCTCGGTGATGGCGCTAAAGACCGGCATGCTGCCACCGACGATCAACTACGGCGAACCGGACCCGGCGTGCGATCTCGATTACGTGCCGAACGTGGCGCGGCAGGCGGATGTGCGGGTGGCGGTGTCGAATTCGGTGGGACTCGGCGGGCACAACGCGTGCGTGGTGCTCCGGCGCTGGGGCGCCGGGGAGGAGTGACGACAGAGGAGCGATAGGGCGCTCCACGCGACCTACCAACACCCCTTCCGTTAAGGAAGGGGTGTTGTCTTCCGCGATCCTGTTCGTTTCGATGAGCGCGCTGCGCGCGTACCTAACCCCCGGCCCCTTCCCAAAAGGGAAGGGGAGCTGAATTCCTGCCTGTAACGACGGAGAGGTGCGCGCGCAGCGCGCTCCCCCCGGCCCCCTCTCCACACTGTGGCGAGGGGGAGCGGCGTTTGACGATTCGAGTTCCCGGGTATTGGCACGAATGCGATCGGCGGTCCACGTCAGTCGTCGATGTTGGCTTTCCAGCCGAGCCAGACCATGGCGGCGACGGCGGCGAGGATGAGGGTGCCGGGGAAGAGCATGGTGCTGCCGAATTCGCCCCAGGCGCTGGTGCCGGCGCTGGCGCGCGTGGCTTCCCAGATGGCGTAGCCGACGGCGCAGATGATCCCGAGGCCGACTGACGCCACGGCGAGGAGGACGTCTTCCGGGAGGCGGCGGGCGCGGGACTGCGCGGCGGGGGCTTTTTCCTGCATGCGATCCAACTCTAGCAGGAGCGGGGTGGAGGCGGGATGCGGGAGGTGCGAGGAGCGGGGACGAGGAGCGGGCCTGCGGATGGAGGCCGGAGGTGCGGGCCGGAGGCGGAGGTGACGGCGGCCGCGGTGACGTTGGCCTATCTCTTTGGAGCGAGGATTGGATGCCGGCAGTCGGGCTTGACAGGTGTCCGGTTGATGGCCGAGAGTTCGGGCGGCGGGGCGGTTAAGAGGTGCCAATGAGCACGGCGCTTGATCTGGCCGAGTCCGGCTATCCGATCCGGTTCGACGTCGCATATCCGGACGAGCTTTCGCGGTGGCTGATCTTCGTGAAGTGGCTGCTGGCGATCCCGCACTACATCATCCTGTACTTCCTGCAGATCCTGTTCTCGGTCGTCACGCTGGTCGCGTTCTTCGCGATCCTGTTCACGAAGACGTACCCCCGCGACCTGTTCCGGTTCGCGGTCGGGACGCGGCGATGGCAGAACAACGTGAACGCGTACACAAGCCTGATGCGCGACGAGTATCCGCCGTTCTCGTGGGATCCGGGGACATACGCCGCCGTGTATGACGCTGACTATCCGGTGGAACTGAACCGCTGGCTGCCGCTTATCAAGTGGCTGCTGGCGATCCCGCACTACATCGTGCTGGCGCTGCTCGGGATCGTGTGGCTGTTCGTGCTGATCGGGGCGTGGTTCGCGATCCTGTTGACCAGGCGCTACCCGCGCCCGCTGTTCGACTTCGGCGTCGGCATGCTGCGATGGTCGGAGCGGGTGACGATGTACGTGTACCTCGCGACGGACGCCTACCCGCCGTTCAGCCTGAAGCCGTAGCCGATGGCGGTCGCATATCCTACCGGCCGCGCGCCGCATCCGGTCGAGTTCGACATCGAACATCCGGAGCGGCTGTCGCGCTGGCGGATCTTCATCAAGTGGCTGTTCGCGATCCCGCAGCTGTTCGTCGTGTATCTGCTGACCATCGTCGCGGAGATCCTGACGTTCGTCGCGTGGTTCGCGGTGCTGATCACCGGACGGTATCCGAAGTCAGCAGGCAGCGGCGAGGAGGATGTCTGAGGTCGTATGTGTTCACGAGGCACGCGCGTAACCGGCTCCGCCGACTCCGGCTGAGCGGGCAGGAACTGCTCGACGCGCTCTCCCAGCCTTCACCATAGGGTCAAGTGGGGAACCGGATCAGTCGGTGGCTGCGATGGCAGGACGGTTGGATTCGGGTCGTCCTCGCCGAAGAAGCTGATACGATGGTGATCGTCACGGTCATTTGTCCGGCGCGGGCGCCAAGGAACCGAACGCCATGAAGCTCGAGTATGACCGGCAAGCGGATGCCATCTATATCCGCCTCAAGGAGGCCGAGGTGGCGAACACGCGTGAACTGGACGAGAACGTGATCGTCGATCTCGACGCACACGGCCGGATGGTGGGCATCGAGTTGCTCTTCGTAAGCGATTATCTGAGCGCCGAGGACATCGACAGCTTCACCGTGACCAACCTGCGCGGCACCTGAGACTTTGCGCGACTCCTACCCCAGTCGCGCGCGCTTCGTTAACCTGAGAACGATGCCCCCGGACCAGCGGACGCTTGA
>DASUKS010000107.1:0-10690 GCA_036278595.1 Dehalococcoidia bacterium | reverse complement strand
CGCCGCCCGCCCGAAGCGAATGCGCCGAACGCGAGCGGTTTCCCCGGCCGCATGCGCACGGTCCAGAAATCGACCTCGCCTTCCTTCGCCAGCACGTCCTTCACGACGTCGTAGTCGCCGCGCGACACGCCCGCGGATGTCACGAGCATGTCGGCGTCGAGCCCCTCGCGCAGCTTCGCCGTCAGCGCCTCGACCGTATCCTTCGCGATGCCCAGCCGCCGCGGGATGCCGCCCGCCTCCAGCACCATCGCGGCGATGCTGTACGCGTTGCTGTCGTAGATCTGCCCCGGCCGCAGCGGCCGCCCCGGCTCCTGCACCTCGTCGCCGGTCGAGAGGATCGCGACGACCGGCCGCCGGTGCACGCGCACGCTAGACATGCCCAGCGACGCCAGCACGCCGCACTGCGCCGGGTGCAGCACCGTCCCCTTGCGCACGATCGGCTGCCCGCGGCGCACGTCCTCGGCGGCGTAGCGGATGTTCGCGCCGCGTTCGGCCGCCTTCAGCACGCCGACGACGTCGCGCGACTTCGCGAACGACCCGAAGGCGCGCCCCTCCGGCTCGTCGGTCTCCTCGAACGGCACGACGGCGTCCGCGCCGGGCGGCATCGGTGCGCCGGTCATGATGCGCACGGCCGTGCCGGCCTGCACCTGCCCCTCGAACACGTACCCCGCCGCCAGCTCGCCGACGACCCGCAGCATCACCGGCGCGCTGTCGGACGCGCCCGACGTGTCCTCCGCGCGCACGGCGTAGCCGTCCATCGCCGTGTTGTCGAGCGGCGGGATGTCCATCCCGGATACGACGTCCTCGGCGAGCACCTGCCCGAGCGCATCGAGCACCGGCTTCTGTTCGGGCTCGAGCACTGACACGTACGACAGGATGCGCTCCAGCGCCTCTTCGACGGAGATCATCTCATCTCAACCTCTCGCGCACGTGCAGCCGCGCGTAACGGTAGATCGCGCCTGGCCGGTAGGGGCGGGCCTATGTGCCCGCCCGCTCTCGGCCGGGAAGCGTTCAGCCGGATCCATCGCTGCCTCATTGAAGCACAGCAAAGGGCGCCGGCACATCGCCGGCGCCCTTTGCGCGTGTTCGGTCCGCGCCTGTCAGCTCGAAGCGACCGTCACGACGATCGCGACCTGCTGGTACCCGGAGACGTCCGACGGCTGGATCTGCACCGACAGCACCTCGTCCTGCGATCCGGCGAAGGTCATGAAGGTCCCCTCGGCGGTGCTGCTCGAGATGGCCTGCGCCCAGTTGTGCTTCGGCATCTCCGTCTTGAAATAGCTCGCCAGCTCTTCGGCGCTCTCCTTCGTGTAGAACTCGACCTGGTCCACCTTGTCGGCCCCGCTCGTTACCGAGCTCGATCCCGTGACGCGGACGTCCGACGGCAGCGGCACGCGGTCGTTCGGGAAGTCGCTCGAGAGCGTCACCTCGTCGGGGAGCGACGCCGACCCGGAGTCGCCGCTGGTCGCTGTGCTGTCGGCGGAACTGCCGTCCGAGCTCGTCGCCGTCGCCTCGTCCTTGCCGCTGTCGGAATTCGTCGGGTTCGTCCCGACGATGATGCCGATGTCCGTCTTGCCGCTGTCGCCCGTCACGGAGACGAACCCGACCTTCGACGCATCGTCCTTCCGCTCGACCGAGATGAATGCGCCGTCGCTGCCGGAGTTGACCGTCGCCGTCTTCTTCCACGTGCCGCTGTTGGTGAACTTGTCGTCGTACCACGAGAGCACCTTGTCGGTGCTGTCGCCCGTCTGCCAGTTTGCGTAGAACCCGCTGACGCCCTGCTCGGTCGTGCTGACGCCGCCCTTGTACTTCGCGCCGTCGTAGATCGGGAAGTCGCTCGGGAAGTCGGACGGCGGCTTGTCGCCGGTCGTCACCTTCACCTGCCCCTGTCCTGGCACGTTGATCGTCTTGGAAGAACTGCCGCCACCGCACGCGGCCAGCATCAGGCCGGCGACGAGCGCGGGGATGGCGATAAGCGCGAGCTTGCGCATGCGGGTGGTCCTTTCGCTGCCCTCGATAGTCCGCGCAATCCTATCCGGAGCGCGCTATCTTTGGCAACGCCAACGTTTCAACGCCAGAGACAACCCTCGTGTCGCGAGTGAGCTGCGTCCTCGAGCGCGATGATGGCGAAACGTAGCGCGCCGTCCGACCGCCACGCGTGCGCCAGCCCTTCGTCCACCATCTCTGCGTCGACGCTGAGCCCCTGCGGCGTGTACACGTACCGCAGCAGGCGCCCGTACTTGTCGCGGTTGCGCGCATCAGGCAGAAGGCGCACCTCCGACCCGACGAGCTCTCTCGTGCGCTCCGTCGCCTCGCTGAAGCACGCCTCGCCGCGCTCCGTCGTGTCGATGCCGTAGAACCGAATGGTCTCGTCCTGCCCGTTCAGCTCGACGTGGATCGTGTCACCATCGACGATGCGCAACACGCGTGCGTCCTCCATCTTCGAAGGATCGGCGCAGAACACGGTCGTGGTGGACGGCGGCCCGGAGGGGTAGGGCGGCGCGCAGGTGTGCTTCGCCGGCGGGTCCCCGGCCGTTAGGGTGACGCGCGGCCCGGGATTGAGCGCCACCCCTGCGATGAGCGTCTCGACCGCTACGGACGTGCCGGTCGCATCACCATTCGCGGCGATGCTGATCGAGGCGGTGCTCGTCGGCAGGCCGCCGGACGAAGACGATGTCTGGTCGCACGCGACCGCGCCGAACGCCAGCAGGAATACGACGGCGAGCGCCGCGATGCGCGTCATCGCGCGCCGGTTGCCGGTTGCACCTCGCGCCCCGCGCGGATCGCTTCGTCCAGGAGCTCGATGACGTGCACGACCTCGCCGTCGATGCCGCGCTGCCGCATGCCGCCCTCGAGCTGCATCATGCAGCCCGGGTTCGCAGTCGCGACCACGCCTGCGCCCGTCGCCTGCACGTCGTCCATCTTGTCGGCGAGCACGCGCGCCGACATCGTCCCTTCGACGATGCTGTAGATGCCGGCGCTGCCGCAGCAGCGGTCCGGCGCCGCCATCTCGACCAGCTCCAGGCCGGGGATGGCGCGCAGGATCGCGCGCGGCGCCGCTTTCACCTTTTGCGCGTGCACCAGGTGGCACGAGTCCTGGTACGTCACCGTCCGTTCGACACGCCCGAGCGCCGGCAGAGCCTGTTCGGCGACGAACTCCAGCACGTCGCGGGTCAGCGAAGCCATGCGGGCCGCCTTCTCGCGGTACGCCGGGTCGTCGTCGAGCAACTCGGCGTACTCCTTCATGGCCGAACCGCAACCGGCGGCGTTCACGACCACCGCCTCGACGCCGGCCGCCAGGAACGCACCGATGTTCCGCCGCGCCAGCTCGCGGGCGAAGCGACGGTCGCCGGCGTGCAGGCTCAGCGCGCCGCAGCAGGTCTCGCCCTCCGGCAACACCACCCGGTACCCGAGCGCGTTCAGCACGCGCATGGTCGCCTCGTGCGTGCGAGGGTAGAGGTGCGGCATGACGCAGCCCGTGAGCATTGCGACGCTCCGCGTCAGTCCCGCAGGCTGGGTGGGCGGCACGAAGCCGTGCGCCGGCAGGTCCGGCAGCGACGCCTCGCCGGAGCGGAGCGCCGCCGGCAGCGCGGCGAGCACGCCGGAGCGACGGAGCAGGCCCGGGAGGGGCGAGCGTTGGTATGCTCGCAGAGTCGACATAACGAACGACAGACGCCCCGGATGCGGCAGGAGTTGCCGCAGCATCGAGGCACGCAGGCCCCAGGCGGCAGGGCGCCGCTCGCCCTCCATCACCTGCGCGCGTCCGCGCTCCATGATGCGGCCGAACTGCACGCCCGAAGGGCAGGCGGTCTCGCACGCGCGGCACTGCAGGCAGAGGTCCAGGTGCCGCACGAGGGAGGGCGTGGCCTCCGCGCGCCCGGACGCCAGGGCGTCGATCAGCGCGATGCGGCCGCGCGGGGAGTCGGTCTCGGCGCCGAGCTGGACATAGGTCGGGCACGCCTGCAGACAGAAGCCGCAGTGCACGCAGCGGGCGATGTCTTCCTCGAGCGTCGGGACGTGCTCGTGCGAGGCTTCGGGCGCGTCGGCGATATGCATACCTACAGTCTGCCCACGAACCGGCCCGGCGCAAGCGAGCCACCAGGGTCGAGTTGCTGCTTCAGCCGCCGCATGATCGGGAAGTCGCCCCGCGCCGGCCCGAAGACATCGATCGCCGCCTTCAGCCGCGCCGGCGCTGCGTCGACGAGGAGCGTCCCGCCGTATCCGCGTGCGATCTCCTCCGCGCGCTCGTACGCGTCCCGCGCGGCGATGTCCGATGCTTCGGGAAGCGCGATCCGGACCAGCCCGGCGCTCAGCGTCGCGCTGATCACGGCGCCGGCCGGAGCCAGCGCCTCATCCAGCGCATCGACCGCGTCCGGGACGGCGGATGGCGCGACGCTCGCCCGCATGGAAAGCCCGGCCGGCGCGAACGCCGCGCCCCACGCCGCCCACGCGGGCGCCGGCTCGCGCTCGCTGGCCGTCTCCTGCAGGCCGTCCGCAAAGTCACGTATCTCGCGCACGCTGCGCTCGACCGCGCGCGCCCCGCCCGAGACGCGCACCAGCGCCGTCCAGCGCTCGTCGCCGAGCACGAGCGCCGCGGCTGCGGGTGAGAGCAGCTCGCCGCAGTGCAGCGCGAGCCCCGCATCATGCGCCGACAGCAGCACGATGCCGGCCGCGTGCGCTGACCGGCACGACACGGCGAGCGTCGTCTCGGCCGCCGGCAGCGGCGCCACCTTGAACGTCGCGCGCGCGATGACGCCCAGCGTGCCGAGCGAGCCGGCGTACAGCTTCGTCATGTCGTAGCCGGCGACGTTCTTCACCACGCGCCCGCCCGCGTGCACGAGCGTGCCGTCGCCCTGCACGACGTCGGTCCCGATGAGCCAGTCGCGCGCCGTCCCGAAGCGATGCCGCAGCGCGCCCTGCGCGTTCGCCGCCAGCACGCCGCCGACCGTGGCGTCGTCGCCGGCGGCCGGTGGGTCGAGCGGCAAAAACTGCCCGTGCGAGGCCAGCGCTGCCTGCAGCGCGCCGAGCCGGCATCCCGCCTCGACGGTCACGGTGAGGTCCGCCGGCTCGTGCTCGACGATGCGGTCGATGCGCGCCAGCGAGAGCGCGACGTCGTACCGCGTGGGAACGTTCCCGAGCGTCATGTGCCGCCCGGCGCCGAACGGGATCACCGCCAGACCGCGCGCGTGCGCCTCCCGCATCACGGCGCGCAGGTCCTCCACGGACCCCGGCGCCACCACCACTCGCGGCTCTACACGATCGACCGCGTACCGGGCACAGAGCGAGGCATCCGAATCTGCAGCCAACCCAACCGCAGCCACAAATTCGCCGATCGCCCCCGCCGTCTCGGTCGTCAACAGCGAACTCCCATCGCGCCCGAACTATTCACTATCAACTACTCACTCAGAACTCGTCACACCCACATCTCCGCCCCGGCCGCCGCGGCGCGCTGCACCCGCGCCTGCGATACCTCGCCGCAGCCCTTGTGCGTCGGGAAGGCCTTGCACGGGTTGTAGTTCTCGCCCGCGCCAAACGCCTCCTTCAGCCCCGCCATCGCGCGGAGGTCGTCCGGCGAGAAGATCCAGGACATGAAGTCGCGCTTTTCGAGCCCGACGCCGTGCTCGCCGGTGATCGTCCCGCCGGCCGCGACGCACGCGCGCATGATCTCCGCGCCCGCGTCGAGCACGCGCGCGGTCACGCCGGGCTCGCGCTCGTCGAAGAGCAGGTTCGGGTGCAGGTTGCCGTCTCCGGCATGGAAGACGTTTGCGACGGCGAACCCGTAGCGCTCTGAGATCGCGTATGTCTCGCGCAGCACTTCGGGCAGGCGCGTGCGCGGCACGACGCCGTCCAGCACGTAGTAGTTCGGGTAGAGCCGTCCGAGCGCGCTGATCGATGTCTTCCGTCCTGCCCACAACAGCTCACGCCCGGCGGCGTCCGCCGCGACGCGCACCTCGCGCGCGGCGTTGCGGCGGCAGATCGCGTCGATGGCGTCCGCCTGTTCCGCCGTGCTCTCATCGAGCCCGTCGACCTCGATCAGCAACACCGCCTCGGCGTCGAGCGGGTAACCGCAGTGCAGCACCGGCTCCACCGCGAGGATGATGTTGCGGTCCATCATCTCCAGCGCCGAAGGCACGATCCCTGCGCCGATAATTGCGGAGACGGCGTTGCTCGCGTCGTCCACGCTGTCGAAGATCGCGAGCAGCGTGCGCGTCGACTCCGCCACGCGCGACAACCGCACGATGACCTTCGTGACGATCGCGAGCGTGCCTTCCGACCCGACGACGGCGCCGACGAGGTCGTACCCCGGCACGTCGCGCGTGCGGCCGCCGATCTCGACGACCTCACCGTCCGCGAGCACGATCTCGCACCCGAGCACATGGTTCGTCGTCGTGCCCATCGCCAGGCAGTGCGGCCCGCCGGCGTTCTCCGCCACGTTGCCGCCGATCGTGCACGCCCGCTGGCTCGAAGGGTCAGGTGCGTAGTACAGCCCGTAGGACGCGACGGCGTGGCTCAGCTCCAGGTTCACGACGCCCGGCTGCACGACGGCGATGCGGTTCACCGCGTCGATCTCCAGCACGCGCTTCATGCGCGTGAGCGCCACCACCACACCACCGACCGCTGCCACCGACCCGCCGCTTAGCCCTGTCCCGGCGCCCCGCGGGATCACCGCCACGTCGAACCGATGCGCCACGCGTACCGCGGCCGCGACCTGCTCCGTCGTCTCCGGAAACACGACCGCCTGCGGCTTCCCGCGCTCGATCGTACCGTCGTACTCGAACGCGATCAGCTCTTCGGGCGTCGAGATCACTCGCTCGCGCCCGAGCGCGCGCTCCAGCTCTCGCACCACCTCGCGCGTCACGATGCCTCGCGGGCGTCCGGCGACATCAGTGGATTCCATCGCTCAAAGTATATGCCCCGCCCTCGTGCTAACCTCGACCATGGGAGGAAGGACACGCCGATGGCATACAACGAACGCCTCGCGGCCCGGATCCGGACTGCGCTCGCTGCTCAGCCCGACGTCGCCGAGCGCAAGATGTTCGGCGGCCTCGCGTTCATGGTCGGTGGGAAGATGTGCGTCGGGATCATCGGTGATGACCTGATAATGCGCACCGGCGCCAACCGCTACGAAGCGGCGCTGCGCCGCCCGCATGCTCGCCCGATGGATCTCACCGGCCGCGTCAGCCGTGCGATGGTCTACGTCGCCCCGCGCGGCACCGCCCGCGCCGATGCCCTCCGCCGTTGGCTCGACCTCGCCCTCACCGCCGCCGCGGAAGCCGCGCCGGCTAAGGCCCGCCGCGCTCGCCAGGGGAAGCCGCGCGCTTAGCGTGGCACTGAACCACCTGCGACTATCAGCTACCGACCGACCTGCGACTTGCGACCTGGACCGAACCGGAGGGGCGCTGCTTGCCGCGCCAGTGACCAGTGACCAGTAACCAGCCGGCCTAGAGCAGCAATCCACCAGACGGCACGTAGCGGTCCGTTTGGACGAACGGCCCCGACGTCATGAAGTAACTCACCGCATCGATGCGCCACCAGGCCGGAAGCAGCGCGCCGAGCACTGTCGCGTTGTGCGAGATGCAGAAGAGGTTCGCGCGCTCGACGCCGCGCCCGGCGAGCCACTCGCCCGCCATCCGCAGCAGCGGCAACTGCAGTTCCGGCTCGCGTGCCGAGACACCACCGATCCAGCCGTCGTCGGACACGTAGCCGTACCCGAGCAGTTCGCCGTCCTGCGTCAGCGCAAACGAGCCCGTCTCTTCCGCGAGCGTCCCGCCGCCGTGAAGGAACAGCGCGTGCTCGTCCCGAAGCTCCGCGCCCCAGACCTCGCGGTCGAGCGCGGCGATGCGATCCTGCCAGCCGCTGCAATCGACGACGCGCTTCTGGGTTGCTTGCGGCGCGGGCAAAGCGAGCAGCGCATCGACCGGGCCCGAGATCCGGTATCCGACGCCGGTGGTCATCATCCCCGCGCGCATATACAGTGCCTGCGCCACCGGCGACGACGACGCGATGACCGCCCGCACGCGGGCGCCGCGCTCGTCGCCGTATGCGAGTGCGCGCTCGAGTACCCCGCGCCCGAGGTCGTGACCGTGCACCTCCGGCAGCACGAAGAGCTGCGACAGGTACCAGACGTCGCCGCGCACGAGCGCCTGCGCGTACCCCATCACCAGCCCGTTGATCTCGCCCACCCACGAGCCGGCGGGTTGGGTCCTCAGGATGTGCCGGTGGATCAGCGGCGGCGGCGGGATCGGCACCATGTCCGGCTCGCGCCCCTCGCTCCGCTCCAGCCACGCGATCGCCGACCTTCGCACCAGCGCGGTCGACGCCAGGTCCGCCTCCACCATCGGCCGGTACGAGATCTCAATCATCCATCACCGCCTGTCGTTCTTGAACCACAGATGACACGGATGGCCACAGATATTGTGTTGTGTTCGCTGCGCGTCGGAAACGCAACCGTCACCACTCGCGAAAGCGAACTCCGGCGATGCGCCTGACCATCGACCAATCACGCGACGACCCCATCTGTGTTCATCTGTGACATCTGTGGTTCAAGAACAGGGAATCTGCGCCCATCTGTGGATCCGTCACGCGTCCGGCGAGACGAGCACCTTCCGCAGCTCGTCGCGTCCCTCCGACAGCCGGCCGAACGCGTCGGGCGTCGCCGTTACCGGCACCACCTCCGAGATCACCGGCGACACATCGACCTTTCGTTCGGCGATCAGCGTCGCCGCGTCGACGAATTCCTGCCGCGTGTAGCCGAGTACCGCCTTGTACGTCAGCTCGCCGATGATCGAGCGCGTGATGTCGAGCGGGAAGGGCTGATCGCCGACGCCCGCCAGCACGATCCGCCCGCCGCGCGCCGTCGCATCGACGCAGCTCGCGATGCCCGCCGGGACCCCGCTGGCGTCGACGCTGATCTCCGCGCCCTCGCCGCCGGAGAGCTTCTGCGTCAGGCTGATCAGTTCGCCCGGCTCGACGACGTGCGTGGCGCCGCACTCCTCGGCCGCCCGCCGCCGCCCCGCCAGCGGCTCCGACACGACGATGCGCGTCCCGCCCATCGAACGCGCGGCGATGATGGTCAGCAGCCCGATCGGCCCGCCGCCGGCGATCACCAGCAGCTCGTCGGGGCGGTAGCCGCCCTGGATCAGCGCGTGCCGCGCGACGGCGAACGGCTCCGTGAGCGCCGCCTGCCGCGTGTCCGCATCGGCCGGCAGCCGCACGGCCGCCCGCTCGCTGATCGTCACGTACTCCGCGTACGCCCCCGGCTGCGTGTACCCCGTACCGCCGAGCGATCCCGCCCGGCACAGGTTCTCGCGCCCGGCGGCGCAGTACGCGCACGCGCCGCATCCCGGCCCCGGGTTCCCGACGGCGAGGTCGCCAATCCGCACGCGCGTCACGCCTTCGCCGACGTCGACCACGCGCCCGCTGAACTCGTGCCCCATCACCGGCTGCAGCATCCCCATCGCCCGGAAGGGCTGCACGCTCTCGTACTCGTGCAGGTCGGAGCCGCAGATGCCGCAATACGCGACGCGCAGCCGCACCTGGCCCGGGCCCGGTTCGGCTTCCGGAATGTCGACGATCTCCATCGCCCGCGAACCCTTGAGCGCCGCCGCCTTCATCGCCTGTCCTTTCGTCGCCGCCCGCCCGTCAGAGCCGATCCTATCAGGAAGCCCCACAACGCGCCGTGTCTGCGAACCGTGGTCAAGGCCCGCCCGCGCGCAAGGCAGGCTCCATGCGGGAAGCTGTGCTCGATGCAGAGGTTCTTCGCTTGCGCTCAAGAATGACAGCGCTGGACCCGCGCGCTGCAAACTGTGGACTGTGAACTGTCAACTGTGAACTTCCCGCCGCCCGCGACAAGAGTTGTCGCGCCCGTCCCGCACACTGTGCACTGGAGGAAAGGAGGAACATGACCAACGAACTCGACATCTTCGGACAGAACGCCCTCACGCGCCCCGGCGCCGCGCACATCATCGTGATCCTCGACCGCTCGGGGAGCATGGCCGGCCAGGAAGCGGACGTCATCGGCGGTTTCAACAGCATCGTCCGCCACTGCCGCGACGCGCAGGTCGACGACTGCGATGTCACCTACGTGCGCTTCGACGACCGCATCGAGCACGTCTTCACACTCGGACTCGCCGACGTGCCGGAGATGACCGCCGCGCTCTACGCCCCGCGCGGCAGCACGGCGCTGATCGATGCCGTCGGGCGCACGGTCAGCCCGATCGACAACCATCCCGACGACACGTACATCGTGATCACCTACACCGACGGCCAGGAGAACGCCTCGCGCGAGTGGACGCGCGAGAAGCTGCGCGCGCTGCTCGAAGCGCGCAAGGCGCTCGGCAACTGGACATTCGCCTTCTTCGGGGCGGACATCGACGCCTGGGGCGAGGCCGGCGGCATGGGATACGACGCCGGCAATACGCGCAGCATCGACAAGCGCCGGATGCGCGACTACATGGACGCCACGGGCCGCAGCACCGCCATGATGGCGAAGCACCGCATCCGCCGCAGCGATCACCTGGCCGAAGCCGTCGACACCGTCCTCGCCGACGCCGCCATCTCCGACGACGAGCTGGCCCGCCGCCTGTCGGAGGAGCCGTCGGAGTAGCGCTCTGCAACTCGGACCCCACGCTCGCCTGCGCGCTTTAGCAGGCTGATGGAAGTAGCGGCGCAGCTTTAGCTGCGCCGCTAC
>DASUKS010000106.1:0-4223 GCA_036278595.1 Dehalococcoidia bacterium | reverse complement strand
CAGTGCAACCGCGGCGAGTTCGCCGCCTGCCCCCAGAAGGTCGGCCGCATGGGCGCGAGCATCAGCAAGTTCAGCGGCGCCTACGGCGAGTACTACTACCTGAAGCCGGGCGGCTGGGTGTTTAAGGTGCCGGACGAGGTCACCGACGAGATGGCCACGCCCGTCAATTGCGCGCTCTCGCAGGTCACCTACGGCCTCGCGAAGGCCGGCATCCGCTACGGCGACACGGTCGTCGTGCAGGGTGCCGGCGGCCTCGGGCTCAACGCCATCGCCGTCGCGAAGGAGATGGGCGCCGACGCCGTCATCGCCATCGACGGCGTGCCCGGCCGGCTCGAGCTCGCGAAGCGCTTCGGCGCCGACGAGGTCATCGACATCACCCAGAACCCGACGCCCATGGACCGCATCGCGAAGGTCAAGGGCCTGACCGGCGGCCGCGGCGGCGACATCGTCGTCGAGGTCGTCGGCATCGCCTCCGCTGTCCCCGAAGGCATCCAGATGGTTCGCGAGGGCGGCACCTACCTCGAGATCGGCAACATCTCCTTCGGCCGCATGACCGAGATCGACCCGTCGCAGCTCGTCTGGGGCTCGAAGAAGATCCAGGGCGTCGTCATGTACGACCCGTGGACCATCCCGGAGGCGCTCGACTTCCTCGTACGGACGAAGAACAAGTACCCGCACGAGGAGGTGGTCTCCCACAAGTTCAAGCTCGATGACATCAACGATGCCTTCCAGAACAGCGAGTGGCTACGCGAAGGCGATGCGACCAAGGTGAACCGCGCCGCCATCGCGATGAACTAGCCAGCGCGCACAGGCACAACGAAGGAGGGCGGTCGTCACATGACGACCGCCCTTCCCGTCGTCTCCGTTGCGTGCGGCTAGGGTGTGCCCGTCGGCACGGCGACCGAAGACCCCGGCTGCAGCACCCACGTCCCGACGCGCGATTGGTCGAGCAGGTGCAGCAAATCGTTGCAGTCGTCCTCGATGGCCACGATGCGGCCGTCGTGCAGGTGCAGCGCGGCGCCCGCCGTGCTGCCGCCCTCGTGCTTGCCCGTCGTGAACACCGCGACGTAGTTCTCGCCCCACTTCGCCGTTCCGTCGACCGGCTGGTAGATCGCGGTCAACTGCGGCGACTTCCCGACCGCGGCCGCGTACGCCTCCGGCACGTCCTCCGGCCGGACGAATCCCGTGTCGGTGCAGCCGAGTTTCGGCAGCACTTCGACCTCGGTGTCCGGCTGCTCGTCGTCGCGGCATGCCGGGTGGTCAGCGTCCGCCGACGCCGCGCACGCCACCTTCGCGTATCCCGTGAGCCGCGCCATCTCGATGCTGTCCGGCTTCAGCGATGCGTCGAGCACCTGGTCGAGCGGAGCGATGCCGGTGTTCGACACGGGCCGCGTCGATGGCGCCGCGACCGTCTTCGTCGTGGTCGTTGTGCTGCCGCCGCTGCACGCCGCAAGCGCGAGCGCGGCAACAGCCATGAGCGTCGTCGTGAGGGCGATTCGAATCATGGGGGTGAGTATACGTGGCGGCCGGGCGGCATCGCAGGGCCGCCAGGGGTCAGCTTTGGTCGCTCGTCAGCCGGCGACCTCCGCGAGCTCCTTCTTCTCCGCCGCCTCCTCTTCCTCCCCCGGGTACGCCTTCTTCTTCAGCATCTCGCGCGGCGGGTCGATGTAGATCGCGCCCCAGCCGCAGGAGTCTTCGCAGAGTCGGCAGCCGGTGCACTTCTTCTCGTTCAGCACCGCGATGCCGAAGAAGTCACCGACCGTGCGCTCCGGCTCGCCGAGCGAGAGCGCGTCGAACGGGCACACCTGGATGCACAGCTCGCAGCCGCTGCCGATGCAGTTATCCTCGACCACGATCGCCTTCGGCCACTCCTTCCGCGGGAAGGTGCGGCAGACGTCCCCTACCGTGTCCAGGATCGCCTCCGGCGGGCAGACGACGCCGCAGGCGCCGCAGTCGATGCAGAGGTCCGGATCGATGACGTGGACAACGTTCCGCGTACCGGTGATGGCATCGGTCGGGCAGCGCTTTGTGCAGGCAGTGCAACCGATGCAGGTGTCGACGATGGTATAGGCCACGAGACGGACTCCTATGCGTACTACGGGACGCGCAACGGAGTGTACTCGCGCTCAACGAACGCTGGCAAGGCCGGGCGCCCAAAAATCGAGCGTATACGATTCTTTCTCGCCCACCCGCGGTATATCCATCCGCGCCGGTGACCATCATCGTGCCTGGCGTTATGATCGAGCCGGAGGACGCCCATGACGACAGAAGCCAATCGCACCGAAGCGCTGCCCGACGGCCTCGCGCTGACGCCGTTCGATCCCGGGTTCGCCGAGAACCCGCATCCGGCGCTTGACCTGCTGCGCGAGCGCGACCCCATACACTGGGACGACGCGTTCAAGCGCTGGGTGATGACACGCCACGACGACATCGATGCGCTGCTGCGCGACCGTTCGCTCTCCTCCGACCCGCGCAACGCGGGCGAGGGCACGTTCATGCGGCTCTTCGCCGGTGATCGCGAAGGTGATCCCAGCATCCTCTTCCTCGACCCGCCGCAGCACACACGCCTGCGCGGGCTGGTCACCAAGGCGTTTACCCCGCGCGCCGTCGAGGAGATGGCGCCGCGCATCCAGCAGATCATCGACGGCCTGCTCGACGCCGTCGCCGGCCGGCCGGCCTTCGACCTCATCGCGTCGTTCGCCGGCCCGCTGCCGACGATCGTCATCGCCGAGATGCTGGGCGTCGACCCGGCCGACCGCGCGCAGTTCAAGGAGTGGTCGGACATCGGCGTCTCCGTCTTCGATCCGACGCTCTCGCCGGAAGGCCGCGCGCGACTCGAGCAGTCGTCGGTCGAGCTCGACGCCTACTTCCGCCGCGTCATCGCCGAGCGCCGCGCCGGACCGCGCGCCGACCTGATCTCCGGTCTCATCGCCGCGGAAGATCAGGGCGAGAAGCTGAGCGAAGAGCAGATCGTGACGATGTGCGCGTTGCTCCTCGCCGCCGGCAACGTCACCACCACCGACCTCATCGGCAACGGCGTGCTCGCGCTGCTCCAGCACCCGGACCAGATGCGCCTCCTACGCGACGACCCGTCGCTGATCAAGAACGCCGTCGAGGAGATGCTGCGTTACGACAGCCCGGTCGTCGAGGCGGGCCGCATCCCGTTGGACGAGCGCACCGTCGCCGGCTGCCCGGTGTCCGCCGGCAGCACGCTGAACCCGATGCTCGCCGCCGCCAACCACGACCCGGACGTCTATCCGGAGCCGCACCGCTTCGACATCACGCGCGAGGACACCCACCACCACTCGTTTGGCGGCGGCGTGCACTTCTGTCTCGGCGCGCCGCTCGCCCGGCTCGAAGCGCGGCTCGCGATCCCCGCGCTCCTCGATCGCTTTCCGGACCTTCGCCTGGCGCCGGAGCCGCTCCAGTACCGCAAGCTGCCCGGGTTCCAGGGCCTCGTGCGGCTCAACGTGCTCACCTGAGCGTCGGTTACAATTCGACCGTGAAGTTCGCCGTCCTCGTCTTTCCCGGCACTTGGTCCGAACGCGACTGCCAGTACGCCCTCACCCACGCGATGGGCCAGCAAGCCGACCTCGTCTGGCACCGCGACTCAAGCCTCGACGGCTACGACGCCGTCGTCATCCCCGGCGGGTTCTCCTACGGCGACCACCTGCGCACCGGGGCCATCGCGCGCTTCTCGCCCGTCATGGAGGCCGTCGTCCGCCACGCTGATGCCGGCAAGCCGGTGATCGGCATCTGCAACGGCTTCCAGATCCTCTGCGAATCGCATCTGCTGCCCGGCGCGCTGATGCGCAATGACTCGCTCGAGTTCCGCTGCATGCCGACGCACCTGCGCATCGAGAACGCGAACACGATGTTCAGCGCCGCCGGCCGCGAAGGCGACGTGCTCGACGTGCCGATCGCGCACGGCGAAGGCAACTACTACGCCGACGACGAGACGATCGCGCGCCTCGAAGCGGAGAAGCGCGTCGTCTTCCGCTACGTCACGGCGTCAGGCGACATGACGCCCGAAGCGAACCCTAACGGCTCCCGCAACAACATCGCCGGCATCGTCAACGAGCGCGGCAACGTGCTCGGCATGATGCCCCACCCCGAACGCGCGTCCGAAGCCCTCATGGGAAGCACCGACGGCCTCGTCATCTGGCGCTCCATGATCGAAGCGGCAGTGGCGACGATCGCGTAGTCTCCCCAGTCCCCAGTCC
>DASUKS010000105.1:0-3784 GCA_036278595.1 Dehalococcoidia bacterium | reverse complement strand
CGGTGCGGAGAGGGGCCGGGAAAGAGGTGCTATCGCGAGGGCACTTCCGTCAGCGGGATGACGTCCTCGCCCGCATGGCTCACGGAGTGGTACGTCCCGGCTTCCATCTCCGCGATGATCTTCTCGCCCTCTTCGATGAGTGCCGTCATGAACTCCGGCTCGTCGACCGTCTTCACGATCTCGCCCTTCCGGAAGATGACGCCGCGGCCCTTGCCGCCAGCGATCCCGAGGTCGGCCATCTTCGCCTCGCCCGGGCCGTTGACGACGCAACCCATGACTGCGACGGTCAGCACCTTGCCGCGCTTCGTGAAGTGCTGCTCCACCTTGTTCGCGAGCGGGATGAGGTCGATCTCGATCCGCCCGCAGGTCGGGCAGGCGACGAGCGTCGCGCCGCGCTTGCGCAGGTTCAGCGTGTTGAGGATGTCCCAGCACACCGGCACTTCTTCGACCGGGTCGGCCGCCAGTGAGACGCGGATCGTGTCGCCGATGCCCTCCGACAGCAGGATGCCGATGCCGATCGCGCTGCGCACGGAGCCCGCGCGCGGCGTGCCCGCCTCGGTGACGCCCAGGTGCAGCGGGTAGGGCACGAGCGGAGCGATGCGGCGGTAGGCCTCGACCATTGTCGGAACGTCGAAGGCCTTCATCGAGATCTTGATGTCGTCGAAGCCGACGTCGTTGAGGTGCCGGATCTCCCACTGCGCCGCTTCGACCATGCGGTCCGGCAGCGACGGCGGCAGCTCGCCCTCCGCGAGCGCGCGGATCGGCGGCAGCGAGCCCGCGTTCACGCCGATGCGGATCGGCATGTTGCGCTCTTTCGCTTCCTTCGCGACCACCTTCACCTTCTCGGGGTCGCGGATGTTCCCGGGATTGAGGCGCAGCCCGTCGAATCCCGAGCGGATGGCGGCGAGCGCCCAGCGGTAGTCGAAGTGGATGTCGGCGATGATCGGTAGCGGCTTCTGTCGCACGATCTCCGGCAGCGCCTCCGCCGCCTCCTTGTCGGGCACAGCGATACGCACGATGTCGCAGCCGGCGTCCTTCAACTGGTGCAACTGCTCGACGGTCGCCTTTACGTTGGCGGTGTCGGTCGAGCACATCGACTGGACGGCGACCGGCGCGTCGCCGCCGACCTGCACGTCGCCGACGAATACGGGCCGAGACTCCCTGCGTGGGCTCATCATCGCAACAGGCTTCCTCCGCTCACGATCCTGAGGATGTCGAAGTACGTGACGACCGCGAACAGCGCGAGCATCGCCACGAGTCCAACAAAGTGTACTAGTGCTTCCTTCTCAGGCGCGATACGCCGTCCGCCGCGTATGAACTCGATGAATATGAACATGAGACGCCCGCCATCCAGCATCGGAATAGGCAGGAAATTTAACACTCCCAGGCTCATGCTGATGCTGGCCGCCAGCAGGATGAGCGACTGCCAGCCCGCCTGGTGCACGACCTCGCCCGTCGCCTGCGCGATGCCGACCGGGCCGGTGATCGGCGAGCTGCCGGTGAAGCCGCGTGCCAGCGACCAGATCTGGTTCCGCATCAGGATTAGCGATTCGAAGCTCGTGCGCGAGCCGTTCTTGAACGCCGTCAGCGGCGCCTGGTGCACGCTGTGCGTGATGATCTGCGTCGCCGGCGGCGCCTCGAACGTCCAGCACGGCTGCGACGTGTCGGCGAAGAGCTGCTGCTTGAGCGCGCGCGCGTCCGCCTGCTGCTGCTGTCCGAAGCCGGCGCACTGTGCTGCCGTCCATGCATGGAATCCGAAGCCCGACGCGCCGCACGCCGCCGGCGCGCCCGGCGACGTCTGCTCCTTGTACGTCTGGTAGTCGCTGATCGACTGCGTGCGCAGCTTCGCGACGTCAGCCGCCGAGCGCGGGACCTGGTACGTGCCGCCGGGCGTCACCGTGATGCCGGTCGGACCCTCGTCGTGCTCCACGCCGCACGCGTCGGCGTACGGCTGCGGGTTCCAGCGCGCGTACACGTCGTCGACGTGCACGAGCTTCGCGCTGCCGCTCGCCGCGTCCGGCCGCAGCACCGTGAAGTCGATGTGCTGCCCCTGGTAGAGGCGGATCAGGTACGAGGCGTCTTCGTAGCTCTTCACCTGGCGGCCGTTGACGGACTTGATCTGGTCGCCGGCCTGCAGCCCCGCGTGCGCGGCCGGGCCGTTCGGCGCCACTTCGGCGATCTTGGCGCCCCCGACGGACTGCGCGTGCGGCACCATCAGCGCGACGGAGAACAGGATCACGGCGACGACGATGTTCAGGAACGCGCCGGATCCGATGATGACCGTGCGCTTCCACTTCGCCTGCGCGGCGAGGCTCTGCGGGTCGGTCGGGTCCTCTTCGCCGAGCATGCGGACGAAGGCGCCCAGGGGCAGCGCGTTGATCGAGTACTCGGTGTCACGCCACTTGAAGCCCCAGATCTTCGGCGGGATGCCGATGCCCGCTTCGAGCACCTTGACGCCGAGGAGCTTCGCCGTGACGTAGTGACCGGCCTCGTGGATGACGACGAGGCCGAGCAGGATGACGACGAACGGAAGGATCGAGTAGAGCAGTACGTCCAAGGGGCCTCAGGGCGCAACGCCCGTAGCTAGTACGCCGGTGGGGTCAGCCGCGGTTCACCGCCGCGGTCTGCCGCGCCGTCCGCTTCGTCGCGAACTCGCGCGCCCAGCGGTCGGCCTCCAGGATCTGTTCGAGAGAAGGATCGGCGGCGCCGCTGTGCGCGGAGAGTGCCGCATCCACCGATTTGGCGATGTCCGTGAAGCGCATCTCGCCGCGCATGAACTGGTCGACCGCCACCTCGTCGGCCGCGGCCAGCACCGCCGGCCACGTCCCGCCCTTCGCGCCCGCCTCGAGCGCGAGCCTCAGGCAGGGATAGCGCGACAGGTCGGGCTGCGAGAAGTTCAGCGCCTTCGAGCGCGCGAGGTTGAGCCTGGGCGTGGATTCGCATGCGATCCGTTCAGGGTAGCAGAGGGCGCAGCGGATGGGCAGGCGCATGTCCGGCTCGCCGAGCTGGGCCTTCACGCTCCCGTCCACGAACTCCACCAGCGAGTGCACGATGCTCTCCCGGTGCATGACGATGTCGATGCGGTCCATCGGCACGTCGAAGAGCCAGCGCGCCTCGATCGCCTCGAAGCCCTTGTTCATCAGTGTTGCGGAATCGATGGTGATCTTGCGCCCCATGTCCCACGTCGGGTGGCGCAGCGCCTGCTGCGGCGTCACGCGCTCGAGGTCACGCGGCGCCATGTCGCGAAACGCGCCCCCGGATGCCGTCAGAACGAGCCGTGCGATCGCGCCCGGGTCCTCACCCCAGAGGCACTGCCAGATGGCGCTGTGCTCGCTGTCCACGGGCCGCAGCTCCGCCCGCCCGCGTTCGGCCGCCTTCGTGACGATGCCGCCCGCCATTACGAGCACTTCCTTGTTCGCCAGCGCGACGGACTTGCCCGCCGCGAGCGCGGCGAGCGTCGGCGCCAGCCCGGCCATGCCGCTCGTCGCGACGAGCACGAGATCGATGTCCGGGTGGGCCGCCATCTCCTCGAGCGGCGTCCAGCGGGTGCGGGCGCCGGCCGCGGCCTTGAGGTGCATGTGCCGGTCGGCGTTCTGGCACCACACCATGTCCGGCCGGAACTCGCGCGCCTGGTCTTCGAGCAGCGTGTGGTTCGAGCCGCCGGCCAGCCCGACGACCCGGAACTGCCCCGGCAGCCCGCGCACGACATCGAGCGCCTGGCGCCCGACAGAGCCCGTCGACCCGAGAATGGCGAGGCGTTGTGTCATCGAAGCCAGTATAGCCG
>DASUKS010000104.1:0-20978 GCA_036278595.1 Dehalococcoidia bacterium | reverse complement strand
CGACGATGGTAAGACATTCGTTCGGGTCCGGGCGCCTCTTTTCTCCGGTTGAGGCGAATCGACGGTAGCCGTCGAGCACGTCCGATTTTCTGCGGCAAGCTGAAGGGTTTGCACAGGTATCGGCCAGGGAAAAGAGCGGTTCGTGAGCGATAGAATCGCGGCGTCGAAGGAGAACGTTGGGGGAGCCGGGAGGACGAGCGTGAAGATCCGCGGGCGGCCGCGACATCCGGACATCCTGACGCCGCGCCAGTGGCAGGTGCTCGAACTCGTCCAGCAGGGCCTCACGAACGAGGAGATCGCCGAGCGCCTCGGTGTCACGCTCTCGAGCGTGAAGTTCCACGTCTCGGAGATCCTCGTCCGGCTCGGCGTGAACAGCCGCTACGAGGCGGCGGCATGGCGTGCGGAGCCGCAACCGGCAAGCCGCGGCTGGGCACTCGCGCTCGCGCCGCTCGCACTGTTCGTGAAGCTGAAGTGGAGCATCGGCGCGTACGTCGCCACCGCGGCCGGCGTGGTCGTGGTCGTCGCGGGCAGCGTCTTGCTCGCGTGGGGCCTTACGCGCACGCACGCCTTGCCGTCCGATGCAGCCGCAGCCGCGCTCACGCCGTACCCCGCCGATTGTGCGCCGCTGCTGACGTGCACGCAGGGCTCACCGGGCAAGCATCCGCCGGGGTCGATCCGCAGCCCCGGCGTCGCGCTCGGCCCGCAGATCACGGCGAGCGAAGCGGTCGCGCAGCTGCCAGGCATGGCGGACGTCGCGCACATCCCGGTTGCGGCGGACGGCGACTGGATCCTGCTCGACAACGGTCCGGGCGTGCATAGGCCGGGCGATGTCAGCACGTTCGCCCTGTGGAACGCCCTTACCGGCAAGACGCGTCCCGCCTGGACGACGCCAACCGGCATGGTTGACACGCTGCGCGGGGAATCCGGCGATTGGCTCGCGTTCGTGCGCTACGGCGGAACGGCGCCGAAGGAGTGGAGCCTGATGCTCTACAACATAGCGACCGGCGAAACCCGCCAGATCGCCGCCGCCGACCCGGCGATCCCGTCGCAGATCCAGTGCCCAGGATGCGTCGACGGGGCGCAGGAGGAATTCTTCTACCCGCCACAGGCGGCGGTCGCAGGAACGCACGTCATCTGGCCGGAGTTCTTCGTGGATGGTACCGGCGCCGTGCGCGAGCGGATGCAGATGTATGACATCACAAGCGGCGCCGTCAGCACGCTTGCAGAGGTCGATCCGAGGGTCGAAGTCCTCGAGCATCCTGCGGCAGGCGGTAATGCCATCGCGTGGCTGGTGCACCGCTCGTCGGGGCCGGAACAGATCGTCGTGCGCGACCTAAAGACGCGCGGGACGCGCACGCTGCCGGTGGGTGGGAGGATCGTCGGGGTCGCACTCTCCGGCGATGGCCGATACCTCTCGTGGGACGCGGACGGGTTCGCGAAGTACGCGTACGACCTCTCGGCTGGCGAGCTCGCGCAGTACGCCTCGAACGAAGGCAGCGGCGCGAGCGCCGCGGCCAATTTTGTTTCGTGGCAGCCGGACTTCGGCCTCGTCGTCAATGCCCCCGAACCCAGGAGCGGCTTCTACGACGTAGCCAAGCACCAAGTACGCTTCGTCGCTTCCGAGCCGGATACGTTCGTGGAGAACAGCGGCCTGCTTGGCAACTGGTTCGTCTGGTCAGAAGCCCCTGTCCCATCCACAAACTCGACGCCGGACCCTGAGCCCGGTGGCGAGGACGAAATCTTCTACTTCCTCCGCGTCACGCAATAGCCGCGCCACGTTGGCATCGCTCACTGCCAGCGGGCTATGATCGGCCTACACGAGGCAGGCTGCGCCGGGGGCGCGAGCGCGGGAGGTGCATCCATGACGGTCCGCGGATACGTGCTCATCGAGGCCGAGGTCGGCAAGGCGAAGGCAGTCGGCGAGGCGGTGCAAAAGATGGGGCACTCGGATGCCCGCGTCGTCGCCGTCGACACCGTCACCGGGCCGTTCGATGTGATCGTCCGGCTCGAGGCCGACGATCTCGACAAGCTCGGCAACGCGATCACCGACGGCATCCAGCACGTCGAAGGCGTCCAGCGTACGACGACGTGCCTGGCGGTGAAGCTCGGCTGATCGCCGAGCTCCAAACAACAGACATCAGACAGCAGAAGCGATCCGGCGTTCTGATGTCTGACGTCTGATGTTGCTCCGCATGCAGGACGACACGCGCGAACAACACCTGCCGGGCGGTTAGCGGCCCGCGCGGTCGCCCTGCAAGAGGAACGTCTGGCCCTGGTTGTTGGCGTACTGCACGAGCCGGTGTTCCGGCGTGGTCGTGAACCAGGCGAACTGGCGGCTGCGCTCCGACGCGATCTCGACCTTCCAAGCGTCGAAGGTGCCGGCCGGGACGGTGACCTGCTCCTTGCTGTCCACGGTGAGCGTCACGAGATGCTTGTCCCCCTGCGCCATCGTTTCGTAGGTGACTTCGTCGCCTTCCTTGAACGAGATCGTGCGCCAGAGGAACAGCGACTCGTCGGTGTCGTACGCGTGCTCGGGCACGCACTTCACGATCGACCGCGTGCTGTCGGGCTTCGTGCTGTCCGGCGGCGAGAAGACGCTGCGCTTGATCGTCTCCTGCTGGCCGGCGGAGCATTTGTCGGTGCCGATGCTCTCGTACTTCGTCTCGAACAGCGTGCGCTGCTTCGAGTCGGTGATCGTGCGCGTCGTCGTGGTCGGCTTCAGCGTCTTCGCGTCCGCGTTGACAACGGACGTGTCGCTGTTGCCCTTGTCGTCCTTCGTCGCCTGCGTGAGCGCAAACGAGTCGCCCTCCTGCTCGATGCTCAGGGTTGTGGTGCCGATGGCCTTGCCGTTGTTCTCCAGCCGATACGTCTGCGAGTCCGGCGCGGTCCAGGGGATGTTCGTCACGACGTCCTCGCACGAAGAGCACGAGTCGGCCGACGTGCACGCGGCAGCGGCAAAGAGCCCTCCGCCGAACACCAGTGCGAGCGCGAAAAATGCCAGGCGCTTTCTCGTCATGCGTGCGCCGCCGCTGCATCCCGCACGCGGTCGAGCGCCTCGTCGATGTCGGCGCGCGCGATGCCGTAGTGCGTGACCATGCGCATCCTGCGCTCGCCGTAGATTGATGCGAGCACGCCGTTCCGCTTGAGCGCGCGCCCGAACTCCTGCCAGTCACCCTGTACGTGGAATATCACGATGTTGCTCTCAACTGTCTCCGGATCCAGCTCGATCATCGGTATCTGTGCAAGCCCTTGGGCCAGCGCCTTCGCGTTCTCGTGGTCTTCGGCGAGGCGGTGCACCATCTGCTCGAGCGCGTAGATGCCCGCCGCCGCGATCACACCCGCCTGCCGCATGCCGCCGCCCAGCATCTTTCGCATCTTACGCGCCCGCGCGACGAACGCCGCGTCGCCGCATAGCACCGAGCCGACCGGGGCGCCGAGCCCCTTCGACAGACAGAAACCGATGCTGTCGGCCGGCGCGCAGAGATCCGCGACCGTTGTGCCAGTTGCGACCGCGGCGTTGAAGATGCGCGCACCGTCGATGTGCACGCGTACGCCGTGCTCGTGCGCGATCGCGGCCAATTCCTCGATGTGGTCCTGCGGCAGAACGGCGCCGCCACAGCGGTTCTGCGTGTTCTCGAGGCAGAGCAGCGCCGTGCGCGGGAAATGTACGTTCTCGCCGCGGATCAGGGTGCGCACCTCGTCCGGGTCGAAGCGGCCGCGCTCGTCGTTCTGCGCCGGGCGGAGCTGCACGCCGGCGACGCCGGCGGCGCTGGCCACCTCGTAGTGGAGGATGTGCGACTCGCTGCCGGCGATCGCCTCGTCGCCGCGCTCGCACTGCGCCATGATCGCCACCAGGTTCGACATCGTGCCGCTGCTGACGAAGAGCCCGGCTTGCTTGCCGGTGCGTTCGGCGGCCATCTCCTCGAGGCGGTTGACCGTCGGGTCTTCGCCCATGACGTCGTCGCCGACCGGCGCGTCGGCGATGGCACGCCGCATCGCCTCGCTGGGCAACGTCACGGTGTCGGACCGAAGGTCGATCACGCGCTCATCAGACATGCTCCGCCTCCCAGACCGTCTGGAAGCCCTCGCCGCCGCGGACGGCCGCGAGCTCGGTCTTGCGCTCCTCAGCGATGATCTCCGCCAGCGCGGCGTCGCACTGGCCGGCCGTATCCGAGGAGCCGCGGCCGACGAGCCGGCGCGCCAGGTGGTCCCAGACGCCGGCGTCGCGCATCGCGTGCGCGTGCCGGGGCCAGTGGAACGTGAGGATGCGCTCGGGCGACCGGAATCGCGGTCGTAGCGCCTTGAGGCTGCGGAAGCGCTCCTCAGCCGAAGAGGCGCCGGGGACGGCCTTGATCATGGGACCTTCGTCCTCGCTGGTCCGCATGTCGACCAGCAATCGCCTGGACGTGAGAGAGAATCGAATCACGAGCACTTCGGCTGTATCGATGACGCGCCGTACCTCATCGAGGTCGATGCCGAAGTCCGTACTCACGCCAAATATTGTCGCAATCGAGCTTCCACGGAGCAAGGAACCGCTGCGGCGGCGTGTCACTCGAGGCTTCGCCCGGATGGGTGCGTGGCTCGCGCGCCAGCATCGGAGCGCGATTCGAACCAGGCTGCGGAGGAACGAGCGGGGCCGCGCGCGCCGGTCCTGCCGTAGCACGAGGAGCGGCCGCAAGCAGGTCTGAGTGTCCCTCAGCACGCGGGCCAGCGCGAAGGACGGGCCGAGCGATGCTGCTTCTTGATCATCGCCGCGGCGATGCGCCCCCCGCGAAAAAGGCCGCGCGCTCTCCGCGCGTGAGCGCGTTGCGACTGCCTCACCCGGGACGCATACTTCGCCTTATGACTGACCCGTCATTCAGTAGCGAGCAGGGGCACGACCCCGAGAAGTTCCAGCGTCTGCTGACCGCCGCCGCGCACGAGTTCGCGCGCGTCGGCTTCGCCGAGACCAACGTGGACGTCATCGCGCGCCAGGCGGGCGTGGCGAAGGGCACCGTGTACCTCTACTTCGAGAACAAGCGGTCGATCTTCCTCGGCGTGCTCGACGAACTCCAGCGTCTGCTCGAGACCGCGGAGCTGGATTCGCGCCCGCACGGCAGCGGCGGGGCTCGCGATGGCGAGCGGCTGCGCGCGTTCATCCGGCGGCAGCTCGTCCTCGCGAGCGAGCAGCCGGACGTCTTTCGCTGCTATACGAGCGCGCTGTTCGGCGTGAACCGGCAGTTCCAGGACGCGGCGCTCGCGGTATTCGCATCGCAGGTTGCGCAAGTGCGCGAACTGATGACGGGCGATGGCACGACGGGCGGGCAGGAGGCGCACGACCGCGCGGAGATCATCGCTGCCAGCATCCTGGCGGCCGCGCTCGTACGGGGGCTCGGCGAGCGCACGCGCACCGGGACCGCGCTCGAGGAGGAGATGTTGCTCGCGAGCATCGCGCAGGACGGAGGCGACGGGTGAGGGCCCGAACCCGCCTTCCCGATCTGCGTAACCTGCAACGGAGCCCGCTGCTGAGCGGCTTCCGCAAGTGGGTGCTGGTCGGCATCGTGATCGGTCTCGCCGTCGGCATCGCGGCGAGCATCTTCCTCTTCGCGATCGATGGGATGACGCGGCTGTTCCTGGGCGGCATCGTCGGCCTCACGCCGCCCGTGCCGCAGGGCGAAGCCGGGGCTGCGGGCACCGTCGTCACCGACCCGCAGCGGCCGTGGCTGCTGCCGATCGTGGTCGCGCTCGGCGGGTTGATCAGCGCGATCGTCGTCTACGCGCTCGCGCCGGAGGCCGAGGGCGGCGGCACGGACGCCGGCATCCGCGCGTTCCATGAGGACGGTGGCCGCATCCGCTGGCGGGTAGCGCCGGTGAAGCTGGTCGCGGCAGCGATCATTCTTGGATCCGGTGGCAGCGCGGGCCGCGAAGGCCCGAGCGCGCAGATCGGCGCCAGCCTCGCCTCAACGATCAGTAACGCCTTCGGGCTGAGCGCGGAAGACAGGCGGATAGCCTGCGCCGTCGGACTCGGCGCCGGCATCGGCGCGATCTTTCGCGCGCCACTCGGCGGCGCCATCCTCGGGGCTGAGCTGCTGTACATCCGCGACTTTGAGATCGAGGCGATCATCCCCGGTTTCATCGCTTCGGTGATCGGCTATAGCATCGTCGGCATCATCTTCGGATTCGAGCCGATCTTCGGGCAGGGGTTGGGGTTCCGGTTCGCGCATCCGGCCACGCTCACGTGGTACGCCGCGCTCGGCGTCGCGGCGGGGCTCGTGACGATCGGCTACGCCAAGGTGTTCTACGCGACCCGCGACGCCTTCACGGCGCTGACCATCCCGCGCTGGGTGAAGCCGGCGGTCGGCGGCCTGCTGGTCGGCATCATCGCGATCGGCTTCCCGCAAGTGCTGTCGATCGGCTACGGCTGGGTGCAACTGGCGATCGAGGGCAACCACGCGGAACTCGCCGTCTGGACGATGCTGGTGCTCGTCGGCATCAAGATCTTCGCGACGTCGCTCACGATCGGCTCCGGCGGCGCAGGCGGCGACTTCGCCCCGGTGCTCTACGTCGGCGGCATGCTCGGCGGCGGCATGTGGGGATTGCTGCATGGGCATGTCGGCGGGATGCCGTCCACGGCCGCGCCATTCGTCATCGTGGGGATGATGGCGCTGCTCGGCGGCGCGGCCAACGCGCCGCTCGCCGTCATGATCATGGTCGCGGAGATGACCGGCGAGTTCTCGATGCTTGTGCCGGCGATGATCGCCGCCGGGCTCGCGTACATCGTCTCCGGCGACACGACGCTCTACGAAGAACAGCGAAAGACGCGGGCCGACTCGCCTGCGCATCGCGCGGAGTACACGATACCGCTCGTGCAGGAGATTTCGATCGGCCAGTCGATGCGCCGCACGGTCGTCAGCACGAGCCGCGACACTAGGATCGCCGACGCCGAGCAACACATGAGCGACGCCGGTGTGCGCGGCGTTCCCGTCATCGAAGACGGCAGGCTGGTCGGCATGTTCACGCGCACGGACGCGCTGCGGGGGGCGCGCGACGGCCTCGCGACGGTGGGCGAGGTGATGAGCGCCGACGTGATCGTGGCGCACCCGAGCGAGAGCCTGCATACGGCGCTGCTGCGGATGACGCGCGCGGGCATCTCGCGGCTGCCCGTGGTCGAGCGCGACCGGCCGGACCGCGTGATCGGCATCGTCTCGATGCGCGACCTGGCGGCAGTGCTCGACCTCGAAGTGAACGCGCTCGCGGCCCGTGCGGAGGAGCGACCCGAGCAGCACGCCGAAGATCCGCTGCGGACGATCTCCGTGCGTGAGGTGATGTACGGACGCGTCGAAACATTGCCGGCGACGCTGCCGATGAAACGCGCCGCGAACCGCCTCGCGACCGCCGGCATCCATGCCGCGGCGATCGTGGATGAAGACGGCTACCTCACGGGGGTTGTGACGTTCAGTGACATCGAGCGTTCGGCGAACGAAGACCCCGAACGGCCGGTCGGCGAGATCATGCGCCGGCACCTGATCACGGCACAGCCGAACGATCGCGTCGCGGATGCGCTCGCGCAGCCGGGCGCGCAGGACCTGCGGCAGCTTGTCGTCGTCGAAGGCCGCGGGCCGGTCGCGAAGCCGATCGGGCTGCTTCGCCGCGCCGATGTCGTCGCCGCCTACCTGCGCGCGCGTGACCGCGAAGCGCGCATCGCCCGCCGCGCCCGATCGATCGATGAGCAGCATGCCGGCGGCACGCAGACGATCGAGGTGAGCCTATTGCCCGCGATGCCCGTCATCGGCCGCACGCTGTCGGAGCTCCGCCTGCCCCAGGAGGCGGTGATCACGCGCGTGATGCGCGGAGACGACGTCATCATCCCGCGCGGTTCCGTGCGGCTCGAAGTGCGCGACAGGGTGCAGATCCTGTGCGCTACCAGCGCGATTCCGGCCGTGTTGGCGCGTTTCGAGCAGCGGGCAGACGCGGCGGACAACGGCACCCGGGTAGACGTGAAGGCGGTGCCGTCCGAAACGCCATCGCCGCGCGACAACTCCGCGGCAAACCAGTAGGCGGTGCTCCTGTCTCGGTGCGGGCGCGGCAGCTGACGGCGCCCTACTGGGCATGCTCGTCGCGGCGGTGGCGGTAGTACACGACGTCGACGTCGCTCATCGTGATCATGCCGTCGCTCACCATCTCATCGATCGCCGGGAGGATCGCTTCCATGCGGTCCTTGCTGTCCACAACCTCGATCACGAGCGGCAGGTCTTCGGAGAGCCGGAGAACGTGGGCGGTATGGATGCGGCTGTTCGCGCCGAACCCCTCGACGCCGCGCAGCACCGTCGCACCGGCGATGCCCTGGGACCGTAGCATCTCGATAATCGCCGTTGAGAGCGGGCGGCCGTGCCAGTGGTCCGACTCGCCGATGTAGATCCGCAGCAGCTTCGCGGGGCCGGTCACGTCGTGGTCCATCGCGATCTCCTACAGCGCGCGAGCGAGCACGCTCCCAAGGTACACCGCCAGCAGGCCACAGATCAGGCTTCCGACGAGGTTCACCGAGCCGCCCACGACGTCGCTGACGCGGTACATCTGCAACGATTCCCACTGCCAGGTCGAAAACGTCGTGAAGGCGCCGAGGAAGCCGGTCGCGACAAGGACGCGGAGTTGCGACGGCCACAGGAAGCGCTCCTCGCTCAGCGTCAGGAAGAGGCCGATGATGAACGCGCCAATGATGTTCACGACGAAGACGCCGACGCCCGGCCGCGGCCAGGCATCGCTCACCCAGCCGCTCAGGTAATAGCGCGCGAGCGTCCCAAGCGTGCCGCCGACGGCCAGATAAAGAACGTTCATGTTTCACACGAAAAAGCCCCTACCGTTGCGGTAGGAGCCATCAGCCCTCGCGGGCGGTTCGGGCGAGCTCCATCGCCCTTCTGCCTGTGTCGCTGGAGTCTACGGCCCGGCTGCCGCAGCCGCAAACGCGGTGCCCGGGCGGTCAGGACTGCGAAGCGGCTCCGCCGGCCGCGGCCTCGAGCTCGCGGAGACGGCGGCGGTCGGTGCGCTCGCGTTCGAAGCGCTCGGTGATGTCGCGCGCCTGTGCCATCGCCCCGATCACGACCGCGCCTGGGCCGTGCACAATGCCGAAGCTCAGCTCGACGTACATCTGAGTGCCGTCTCGGCGCATGGACTTGGTGGGAAGCGCCTGGCCGCGGTACTTCGTCTCGCCCGCGGCGAGCGCACGCGCGTACCCGGCCCAGTGCCGCTCGCGCAGCGACTCGGGGATGATGATGTCGAGACTCTGGCCGATGGCGTCGTCCGCGGGCCAGCCGAAGATGCGCTCGGCGCCCGGGTTCCAGCTGCGAATGACGCCGTCGAGGTCGGCGAAGATCGTCGCGTCCGGGCTCTCCTCGAGCAGCCTCACGGCCAGGTCAGCATCCACGTATTCCTCCCCGGCTGAAACAGAGCGGCCCCGGCACGCGACCGGGGCCGTCGATGGTGTTGGTAGCGCATGCGGGATTCGAACCCGCGATCTCCGCCTTGAGAGGGCGGTGTCCTGGGCCGCTAGACGAATGCGCCGGGTGGCTGGGGATGGAGGATTCGAACCCCCACATACGGATCCAGAATCCGCTGTCCTACCATTAGACGAATCCCCAGCGATTCCACCAATTCTAACAAAGGCCCCGCAGCCCCTCAAACGGAGCTGAGCGCGCGCTCTCGTGCGTGCGCAGTCCTCTTGCCCGCTAGAGCATCGCGCTCGCGGCGCGCAGTCGATCGATTGATCGTTCCCGCCCGAGGATCTCGATGCTCTCGAAGAGCGGGGGCGTCACGCGACGGCCGGTGACGGCGACGCGCACGAGCGAGAAGAGATCGCCGGCCTTCAGCCCGAGTTCCGCCGCGAGCCCACGCAGCGAGGCTTCGAGCGCCTCGTGCGACCATTCAGGCAGGGGATCGACGGCCGCGGTGGCGCGATCGAGCGCGGCCTTCGCTTCGGCCGCCTTCCCGGCGAACGGCTTGCCGAGCAGGTCCTCGGTCGAATACCTAAGCTCATCCACAAAGAAGAAGTCGCTGTACCCCACGACCTCGGACAGCACTTTGATCCGCTCACGGATCAGCGGGTCGATGCGGGCGACGAGCGCGCGGTCCACCGGACGCGGGACCGAAGCAGGCAAGTCGCGCTCAAGCCATTCGGCGAACGTCTCGATCCGGCGCCCTTCCGGCATCTCCCGGAGGTAGACGCCGTTCATCCACGTGAGCTTCTCGACGTTGAAGATCGCGGGGTTCTTGACGACGCGGTCGAGCGTGAAGTGCTCGATGAACTGCTCGCGCGAGATGATCTCGGTGCGGTCGTCGAGCGACCAGCCGATCAGCCCGAGGAAGTTGAACATCGCCTCAGGCAGGTAGCCCTGATCGCGGTACTCGAAGACACTCGTCGCGCCGTGCCGCTTGCTCAGCTTTGCGCCGTCCGGCCCCAGGATGCGCGGGAGGTGCGCGATCACCGGCGGGTCGATGCCGAGCGCGCGGTAGACCAGCAGATGGCGCGGCACCGACGGGATCCACTCGTCACCCCGCAGCACGTGCGAGATGCGCATGGCGTCGTCATCGACGATGTACGCGAGGTGGTACACGGGGAAGCCGTCCGACTTCAGCAGCACGAAATCGTCGATCGTCGAGAGGTCGAACGTGAGCGCACCGTGGATTGGGTCGTGGAGCGTGACTGAGCCGCTGTCGGGCGTCTTGAAGCGGACGACCGGGCCACGGCCTTCCGCCTCGGCCTCACGGCGTGCTTCCGCGCGCTGCGTCTCGTCCCGACAGCGGCGGTCGTAACGCGGCGGCTGCTTGTTGCGCGCCTGCTCAGCTCGCACCTGATCGAGCCGCTCGGAGGAGCACCAGCACTCGTACGCGTCGCCCTGCGCGAGCAGGCGGTCGGCCGCGGCACGGTAGAGCGGAAGGCGCTCCGACTGCGTGTACGGCCCGTACGGCCCACCCTTGTCGAGCCCCTCGTCCCATTCGAGTCCGAGCCAGCGCAGGCTCTCGGCGATGCCGGGCAGCGACTCCGGCACGTAGCGCGTGCGGTCCGTGTCTTCGACGCGCACGAGGAACTGGCCGCCGAAGTGGCGCGCGAGCAGCCATGAGAACAGCGCCGTGCGGATGTTGCCGACGTGCGGCACGCCGGTGGGGCTCGGCGCATAGCGGGTGCGGACGTCCATAGAAGCGAGTGTATCGGCCGCCCGATCGAGCGGGAAGCAGGCTACAGTCCGTGGACCTCGCGTATCTGCGCGATCAGCGCTTCGACGTCGGCCGGAGAGCGCGAAGGGACACCGGCGCCCAGCGGGTCGGGCGTGACGTCGACGCCGAGCAGCAGCTCGAGAGTGCGGCGCACGCACCAGGGCAGCGCGACAAGGTCGTAGCCGCCCTCGAGCGCGACCAGCAGGCGCCCATCGCACAGTTCGCCGGCGGCCTCGACCAGTTTGCCGATGAGCACGCCGTACCCGTCGACGCTGAGCTGCTCATCCGCGAGCTCGTCTGCGAAGTGGGCATCGAAACCGGCGGATACGACAACGGCCTGCGGGCGGAAGCGATGCAGCGCAGGCAGCACGATCTCGTCGAACAGCACGCGATACACCGTATCGCCGCAGCCCGGCGGCAGCGGGATGTTGATGTTTGCGCCGCCGCCTGCGCCCTTGCCGGTCTCTTCGAGCGAGCCGGTGCCGGGATAGAAGGGGTACTCATGCGTCGAGACGTAGAGGACAGACGGGTCGGTGTAGAACGCGTCCTGCGTGCCGTTCCCGTGGTGCACGTCGATGTCGACGATCGCCACGCGGTCGAGACCCCGCCGGCGGGCGTGCGCAGCGGCGATCGCGACGTGATTGAACAGGCAGAAGCCCATCGCCTGGACCGGCGTTGCGTGATGGCCGGGCGGCCGCACGAGGCAGAACGTGTTGTCCACGGTGCCGTCGAACACGGCATCGAGCGCGTTCAACGTCCCGCCGACGACGTCCGCCGCGACATCGTACGAGCGGGGCGTGATGAGCGTATCGGGGTCCACCCAGCCGCCGCCCGCCTCCGCCGCGTGCCGCACTGCCTCGACGTAACGCGAATCGTGCACGAGTGTGAGCTCGTCCGCGCTCGCCGGGCGCACGGGGATGCGCTGCATACGGTCGAGCAGGCGGCTCTCTGCCAGCAGCGCCATGGTCGCTGTCATGCGGGAGCCGTTCTCGGGGTGGGTGCCGGTCTCGTGCTCGAGGAAGATCGGATCGTAGACAAAGCCGGTGCGCGAAGTCACCCGCGCAGTGTACCGGCGTGAGATCGCAGGAGGGGCGCAGTGTGCGCCCCTCCGGTCTGCTTCATCTGGTGCAGATCTTCGGCTACTCCGCCGCCTCTGCCGGCCGCGCGACGTTCTGACGGCCGGTGATCCGCCGCCACAGCCGCGGGATGTCGCCCTGCTGCCACGTCACCAGGAACATGCTGGCGATGAAGATCGAGCTGTAGGCTCCCGTGCTCATACCGACGAGCAGCGCGATCAGGAAGTCCTTGATCGAGGAGCCGCCGAGCAGCAGCAGCGCGAGCACCGAGAATATCAGCGTCAGCGACGTGTTGAACGAGCGCCCCATCGTCTGGAGCAGACTGTGGTTCACGCAATCCGGGAAGCTGCGTATGATGCCGCGCGCCACGTTTTCACGGACGCGGTCGAACACGACGATCGAGTCGTGGACGCTGAAGCCGACGACGGTGAGCAGCGCCGTGATGAAGAATGTGTCCACCTGGATGTCGAACAGCTTCCCGAGGATCGAGAAGATGCCCACGACCAGCAGCACGTCATGGAGCAGCGCGACGATCGCGGAGACGCCATAGCGCAGCGAATTCGGCACGTTGCTGAACGACCACGTGATGTACAGCGTGATCGCGATCGAGGCGATCACGACCGCGATCGCGGCGTTACGCCCGATCTGTTTCGATACCGCAGCCGATACCGACGAGAACTCGATGAACTGCGTCGTTGGCTGGCCGGCCGAGTCCAGGAAGCCGCCGTTATCCTTGGAGAGCGAGTTCTCGATCTTGTCCTTCTCAGACGGCAGCGACGGCCCGACCGGCGGGATCGTCGACGAACCGCCAATCTCCTTCGTCTGCACGACGAACTCGTTGTTACTGCTGCTCTGTACCTGCGCCTCGGGATGGCCGAGGTCGGAGAGCAGCTTCTTCACGGCGTCCGTGGACGTTGCCTCCTTGTACCGGAAGGAGAACGTCGTGCCGCTCGTGAACTCGATGCCCGGCTTGAGGCGCGGCGGAATCAAGAGCGAGATGACCCCGGGCAGCACCACGAGCGCCGAGAGCAGATAGAACCAGTTGCGCTTCGCGACCAGGTTAAGCATTCTCGGCCTCCACAGGCCCAAGCGCACCGGCGGTCCGCTCGTCATATTCGGGTTTGTCGTCAGTCCAGAGCCAGATGCGGCGTGTCGGCGGGAACGCGAGTGCGATATTCAGGAAGCTCCGCGTCACCGTGATGGCCGAGAAGAGGCTGATCACGACGCCGATCGCCAGCGTCAGCGCGAACCCCTTGATTAGCGACGAAGCGAATGCGTTGCCCATCCAGTACAGGATCGCCGTCGTGATCAACGTCGAGACGTTGCTGTCACGGATCGACGGCCAGGCGCGGTCGAAGCCGGCGTTGACGGCCGGGAGCAGGCTGCGTCCGTTGCGCAGCTCTTCCTTCGTTCTCTCGAAGATCAGGATGTTCGCATCGACCGCCATGCCGACCGATAAGACGAATGCCGCGATGCCTGCCAGCGTCAGCGTCACCGGCCCGGAGCCGGGCAGGCCGATCTTGAAGATGGACAGCACGACCGCGGTGTAGATGACGAGCGCGATGCTCGCCAGCAGGCCCGGCAGCCGATAGTAGAGCGTCATGAACGCCATGATGATGAGCATGGCGATGAGGCCGGCCTGCACCGAGTGCAGCACTGCCTGGTCGCCGAGCGTCGCGTCGACGTCCTGCTGCTGAATGACCTTCATCTGGATCGGGAAGGCGCCATTGTTGAGGAACGTGGTCAGGCGCTTCGCATCGCTCAACGTCAGGCCCGTCGTCTGGCCCTTGTCGGTAATCGTGCTCTGAACGCGCGGGGCGATGACGTGACCGTCCTTGCCCCGGATGGGCTCACCGTCGAGGAAGGTCGCGATCGGCAGGCCGTTGCTCGCGCCGCCGATCCGCCCCGTCAGGTCGCCCATGATCTTCGCGCCGTCCGAGGTCATTTCGAACGTGAGGATCGGCTGGCTTAGCTGGTCGAACTGCACCGCCGTGTTCCGCTTCAGGTACTGCCCGGTCATGATCGTCTTGACGCCGTCCAGCTTGCCCTCGGCCGGCGTCCAGACCATGTTCTCGGTGTTGCCAACCCACGTCGTCGTGTACGTCGGCGTCACGCGCTTGATGCTGCCGTCGGCGTTCTTCGCGATCTCTCCCGTCTTCGGATCCGCGAGAGCGACGGCGCCGCTCGCGTCGACGTCCGGCTGGCACGAACCGGGCTTGTAGTACACATCGGAGCCGGGGGCCACGACGGCCACCGGACTGCCGGCGGCGCCCTGGGAGCCCTTCTGCAGTCCTTCGCAGAACATCAGCACTGCGGGGCGTGTGAGATCCTTGAGTTGCTGCGAGCTGATGCCCGGCGCTTCGACGATGAGCTTGTCGGTGCCCGACTTCTGAACCTGCGACTCGGAGACGCCGAGCGGGTTGATGCGGTTCTCGATGATCGACTTGTTCGCGTCGATGCCATCGGAGATGTCGGCTGACGTGAACTTGCTCCCGGGAGGCGGGTCAGCCTGCAGCGTGACGCGCGAGCCTCCCTGGAGGTCGAGGCCGAGCGTCATGCCGCGGCAGTCGGCCGCCGGGTTCTTCGTTGATACCGCCGTCGCGCCCGCCTCCGGGAGGGTGCTGCCCGAGGACGCGGCCGACTCCTTGCACGGCAGGTCGAAGCCCGCGATCGAACTCGGGACGCCCTTGCCGCTCGGCCAGGGGATCGCGGAGGGCAGGTAGCGGTCTGGTTCGTTCGGCCAGACGGCGTAGATAGCGCCGGCGGCGACGGCGAGAATCAGCAGAATCGACAGGCGGTTCCACCACTTGGTCAGCATCAGCCCTGGTTCTCCTTGACGCTCGTCTCCTGCGAATGCACCGTCTGACCGGCCGCTACGCGCTGCGCAATGGCGCTCGCGACGGCGTGAATGAGGATTCCGTTCCCAAAGTCAATGATGATCTGGACGGGGCCGGTCTCGGGAATGTACACCTCGCGGACGGTCCCCAGTAAGCCGCCGGTCGTCAAGACTTCATCGCCGACCTGGAGGTTCTGGATGTCCTTGTGCTGGCGCTTCTGCTCCTGCTGCTGCGGGCGCAGCACGATGAGGTAGAACGCGAAGATGATGCCGATGACGACGACGAAACTGAGCTCAGCGGCGTTCAATCCGACCCTCTCCCGGCAGCCCCTCGCACCTGCTCCCTGACGAACGCCAGCGCCTGATCGCGGTCCGTGACGTCTCCGGCCGCCTGCGCTTCTTCGAGCGCATTGAGCAGACGGCCGATGGCGGGCCCTTCAGGCAAACTCAGTGCCGACATTATGTCATACCCGGTCAGGAGCCGCGGCGGATGCACTATACCCTCATCCTCAAAAGAACGCACGAGAAGACTGTTCATATACGCCGCCTGCCGGCGCCAGCCGTCGCGCGTCAAACGCGGCCCGCTTGCGGCCGCGCCATCGGCGAGCGAAAGGAACAACACGGCGACGGCGGCCTCTCCCAGGTCTTTGAAAAAGCGATGCAGCGCACGGCGGCTCGGCGCCTCGCCGACCTGCGCCAACTGCACCGGCCGGAGGTGCTCTTCGACGAGCAGCGCCACCCAGCGCCGTTCTCGGGCCGAGAACCGGTAGCGGCGCATGATCTCGCTGGCCATGCGTGCACCGACGTCCGCATGCCCGAAGAACCGGATGCGTCCGTCTGGCTGAGCGGCTCGCGTCTGGGGCTTCGCCACGTCGTGCAGGAGGCCGGTGAACTTCAGCAGGGCCGCGCGGCTGCGCCCTTCGCTCATCTCCTCCCGAAAGTACGCGCGCATCGCCTCCCCGGACCACCCGAATACGGTCCACAGCTCGTCCCACAGCCACGGATCTTCGCCGGCGGGACGAAGCGACAGCATGACGTCGAGCGCAACCACCGTCCGGACGTTGTGCTCGAAGACGTCGTAGGCGTGCTCCTTCGGCTGTTCGACCCCCTTCCCGATGGCAACCTCCGGTAGCAGCATGTCGAGCAGGCCGAGGGCATCGAGCAGCCGGATTCCCGGCTCAGCCGCATCCAGCGCGAAGATGCGGCACAGCTCGTCGCGCCGGCGTTCGGGCGCCGGCTCGAGTGCGCGTTCACGTCGCTCGCGGATCGCGGCCGCCGTCGCGGCTTCGATCTCGAACCTTAATTCGGCCGCGAGCCGTACGCCGCGCAGCAGGCGCAGGGGATCGTCGTCGAGTACGACCGGCGAGGTCATGCGAATGCGGCGCGTCTCGATGTCCGCGAGCCCACCGAGCGGGTCGAGCACGTCCGCAGTACCGGCGCGCACTGCCATGGCGTCGATGGTGAAGTCGCGACGGCGCATGTCGTCCTCGACGCCACCCTGCAGCGCGGCGACGTCGATGTGATGCACTTCGCCGCCGAGGACTACCCGCGCGACGTCGCGTGCGTCATCGAGCGCCACGAAGTGGCCCCCGAGCCGGTCTGCGACCGCCCGCGCCCATGACCGCGCGTCGCCGCTCACCGCCAGGTCGATGTCGTGGACTTCACGGCGCAGCAGTACATCGCGCACGGTGCCGCCGACGACGTACAGCTCGCGCTCTTCGCGTGATGCGGCGATGCGGTCAATAAGGCGCGCGACATCGGGCGGCGGCTGGAACTGACTCATACGATCACGAAGGGGAGCGCGTGCGCTCCCCCGTCCCTGCCGCCCCGACGACCGGCCGCCGGTCAGGCGAGGCTCACCTCCGCCTCGGACGCGGCATCGTCATCGATCGAAGGGCGCACCGGGATCAGTTCGTCGGCGCTCTCGAGGTAGTCGATGTAGAGGATGCCGTTGATGTGGTCGATCTCGTGCTCAAGCGCCTGGGCGAGCAGGTTGTCCTTCGCCTTGATGCGGATCTCCTTGCCCTCGCGGTTCAGCGCCTTCACGGTCACCTGGATTGAGCGCATGACTTCCGCCTGGTAGCCCGGCACGGAGAGGCAGCCCTCCATCAGGCGCCGCTCGCCGGACGACTTCACGACTTCCGGGTTAATCAGGGCGATCAGGCCGTCTTCCGGCGTCTCGATGACGACGACGCGCAGTGATTGGCCGACTTGCGGCGCCGCGAGTCCGACGCCGGGCGCCGAGCGCATCGTGTCGATCATGTCGTCGATCAGCTTCTCGATCGACGCATCGATCTTCCGGACCTTCTTGGCTTTCTCGCGCAGCACCGGATCGCCGGCGATGCGGATCGGCAGGATGCCCATGTGGTTCACCTCAACGCCTGCAGGGTACCCGGTGACGAGGAGAAGTTTACAGTGCCTGCGCCGAAGCAGGGGCGAAGTGGTCACAGAGGCGGCGCATCTGCCAGAGATGCGCCAGGTCGTGCTCATTCATCTCGCGCGCGACGTCCGTGATCGAGAGCGGTCCGAGATAGGGGTGGACGCCACACCGCTCCCAGTCGACCTCGTCGAGCGACCAGAGCAGGTAGACGGACTGGCGGCGTAGCACGGCGAACTCGTCCATCACGTCGAACACCGTCTCGTGCTCCGCCACCCGCTCGTGCGCGATGGAATCGCCATCGAACGCGGCGATGCGCGGCTCATCGAGCCGTACCATGCGCTCGAGCCGCTCGATATAGCAGCGCTCCATGTCGGCCATGTGGCAGGCGAGGTCGCGGCAGGACCAGTCGTCCTCGGAGGGGCGACGTTCGAGCGCGCCGTCGTCCACGTTCCAGAGCAGCGACTCCATCGCGTGCGACGTCTCGCGAAGCGCCTTCAGCAGCCAGGCGCGCGGGTCATACTCTGGGACTGGACGCATGCCACCCTCCGGATGTCGACTCGATCGCGATCGTACGCCCGGCGCGGAACCGGTTCAAGAGCAAAGATGAGAGAGTTACGATCGATGCCGGCATGGTCGCGCTGAGCTGCGGACTTGGATGAATAGCGCATCGCCGAACAGGCACTGCACGATAACACCGGCGGATCAGCGTCGCTTCACCCGACTGGTGGACGATGTCTGCGCCTGTACCGCGTGCGAGTGCGTCGCGTACAGCCACGTGCTGGGCGCCGCTAACGGCCCGCTCGACGCCGACGTCGTCTTCGTTGCGGAAGCCGTCGGCCGGCGCGGCGGCGGCGTCACGGGCGTCCCGCTGACGCGCGATGTCTCCGGACAGCGGTTCGACGCCTTCCTCGCGCTCGCCGGCATCGATCGCGCGCGCGTGTTCATCACGAACGCGGTGCTGTGCAACCCGCTCGACGGCGCCGGCCGCAATCGCCCGCCCTCGCGCACAGAGGTGGCCCGCTGCCGCCCGTTCCTCGAGCGGACGCTCGCCGTCGTGCGCGCGCCCGTCGTGGTTACACTCGGCCGCGTCGCGCTCGAAGCGTTGCGCGCGCTGGAGCCGCACGACCTCGAGCTGGCCCGCGACGTCGCCCGCCCGGCCGCGTGGGCCGGCCGCACACTCGTGCCGATGTACCACCCGAGCCGGCAATCAACGCTCCATCGCCCGCAGGAGGCGCAGGAGCAGGACTGGCGCGAGCTCGGCGAGGTGCTTTGGGCGTCCGGACAGGCGCGACGGGGCGATAACGACACAGGCTTGCTACCATAAAGCGCGCATGAATCTCGACGCCCTGCCGTACACGTCGTACATCGTCCTCCTCGAGTTCTGTGTCGGCAGTCTGCTCTTCTGCGTCTTCGCGGACTGGCGCGGCCGGGTGGCGGCCAGCTTCGTGAAGTTCAGCGCCGCCATGGTTACGGTCGGCGCGGTCGTCCTCGTGCTCAACTCGCTTGCGCTCAATCCCAGCAGCGCCACTGGCGGCTACCAGCTCGACGACGGGCTGGCGGGCTGGCTGAAGATCCTGAGCACGGTCTTCCTGTTCTCCACGCTGCCGTACAACCTCTTCGTGACGAAGGAGGACCACCGCGCCTCGCTGTACAGCGGCCTGGTGTCGCTCGGGGCAGGACTGGCGTTGGTCGCCGTCACCTCCTACTACGTGAGCCTCCCGACATGGGGCTACGCGGGCACGCTGCTGAGCCTTCTCGGGGGGACGTTCGCCGTGGGCGCCGTCGTGCTGGCGATGACGCTGGGCCACTGGTACCTCGTAACGCCGCGCCTGCCGCGTGAGCCGCTCCAAGAGCTCACGCTGCTGCTCGTGGTCGCCATCGTGCTGCAGGCCGTGCTGCTCATCGTCAACATCGCCATTCCTGCGCGCGAGGTGCCGGCGGCCACGGCGTTCCTGGGCTCGAAGACCCTCGGGAGCAACCCGGCGTTCTGGCTCCGGATCATCATTGGGCTGATGTTCCCCGCCGCGCTCGGCTACATGTCGTGGGTGTCGAGCAAGGGCTACCCGGCGAATGAGAACGCCATGATGGCCGCGACCGGGCTCCTGTACGTTGCGGTGGGGGCAGTGCTGGTGGGCGAGATCCTCGCGCGCGGCCTGCTGTTCCTCACCGGCGTGCCGGTCTGACGCCGGCCGTCCGCATGGCCCGCGTCTACCTCGTACGCCACGCATCGCCGACCGTCCGGCCCGGCACCCGCCCCTCGACGTGGCATCTCAGTGAGCGTGGCATCGAAGAAGCGCGCGCGCTGGCCGAGACCGCACGCGACTGGGGTCTGACGGCCATCTACTCGAGCGTCGAGCCGAAGGCCTCGTCGACCGCGAGCGTCATCGGCGATGCGGTGGGCATGCCTGTGCAGCTCGTCGAGGGGCTCGAGGAGCAACACTGGGACGCCTGGACCGAGAACGCAGACGAGTTCAACGAGAACGTACGTAGGATCCTTGAGCGCCCGGATGAGAGCATCGCCGGATCAGAGCCGGCGGCGGCCGCCGCGCAGCGCTTCGACGGCGCCCTGCGCCTGCTGCTCCCCGGCGATGGCCCGCTCGCGGTCGTCTCGCACGGCCGCGTGCTGACAATGTGGCTCGACTCGGTGCTCACGCTGGAGTCGCCCTACGACGCGTGGCGTGCCATCCCGATGCCAGGCTATGCGCTCGTCGAGGTCGGCGCGGGCCACCGGGTGCGCATGCTCAGTGAGTTCCGGGGCGTGGAGCGCGAGCTGGCCTGACGCCGCTCCGGCTGACGATCATATGCAGAAGGCTCCCTTCCGGGAGCCTTCTGTTTTGGTTCGATGGATCAGCGCCGGTCAGGCGTCCGGTTCGTCGTGCAGGTCCAGCCGGATGTTCGACTGGCTGCCCCAGGCGAGGCCCGGCTTGCCGAAGTTCGGCTTCGGCGCCGGCTTCTCTTCCGGTTCCGGCGCAGCGTCCGTCGGCGCCGGCGGAGGCGTCGGCTCCTTCGCTGCCGGCGGCGTCTCGTTGTCGAGGCCGTCGAGCACGTTACGGAGGTCGTCGCCCTCGATCGTCTCTTCCTCGAGCAGGATGTCGACCAGCTTCTCCAGCCGGTCGCGGTTGCCGACGACGAGCGAGCGGGCGGTCTGGTACGCGTGGTCGACCAGCCTGCGCACTTCCTCGTCGATCTCCTCGGCGACCTTCTCGCTGTAGTTGCGCTGCTCGCCGATCTCGCGGCCGAGGAACACCATCTCCTGCTTGTTGCCGAAAGTCCGCGGACCCAGGCGCTCGCTCATGCCCCACTGTGTGACCATATTACGGGCGATGTTCGTCGCCTTGTTCAGGTCGTCCGACGGGCCTGTCGTCGACTCGCCGTCCAGCACCAGCTCTTCGGCGACCAGCCCGCCGAGGCTCGTCGCAAGCATGTCCTTGAACTGCGAGCGCGCCATCAGGTGGCGGTCCTCCTCGGGCAGGAAGCGGGTGAACCCGCCCGCCATACC
>DASUKS010000103.1:0-13268 GCA_036278595.1 Dehalococcoidia bacterium | reverse complement strand
AGAGCGCCCGGCCGGCGGTCGCCTCGCGGAGCACATGCCCCTCGTGCACGAGGTCGGCGTGCGTTGCCGACTTGTCGCGGAGCTGCACGATCGTGACGCCGCCATCGACCGCCGCGCGCACGACGTCAGCGAGCGCGCGGCCGCGCAGGCGCGAGGCGTCGGTCACCAGCGCCAGCGCGGGGTCTTCGGGCGCAAACAGCGTGCGGCGCGGACCTGGCATCGATCAGGCGCGGGCGACCGCGGGCACGCCCTCGGTCGGGCTGCTCGCCGATGCGTACGGCTTCGCCGGGATGCGGCCGGCCAGGTACGCCGCGCGCCCCGCCTCGACGCCCTGGCGCATCGCCGCCGCCATGAGCGCCGGGTCGGTGGCCTTCGCGACGGCCGTGTTCACGAGCACCGCGTCGGCGCCGGTCTCCATCGCGAGCGCGGCGTCAGAGGGCGCGCCGATGCCGGCATCGACCACGACCGGCACGCGGGCGTTCTCGATGATGATCCGGATCTCCTCGAGCGTGAGGATGCCCTGCCCGGAGCCGATCGCCGAGCCGAGCGGCATCACCGTCGCGCAGCCGGCTTCCTCGAGGTGCTTCGCGAGCACGGGGTCGGCGTGGATGTACGGCAGGACGACGAAGCCCTCGGCGACGAGCGCGTCCGCCGCGCGCAGCGTGCCGATGGGGTCGGGCAGCAGGTACTTCGGGTCGGGGATCACCTCGAGCTTCACCCAGTTCGAGCCGGTGACGGACCGCCCGAGCCGCGCGGTCAGCAGGGCTTCATCGACCGTCTTGCAGCCGGCCGTGTTGGGCAGCACGGTGTAGCGCTGCCAGTCGATGAAATCGAGTTCCGTGCGCGCATGTGGGTCGTCGAGGTTCAGGCGCCGGATCGCGACCGTCACGAGCTCGGCCCCCGATGCGTCGAGCGCCGCGACCGTCTCCTCGGCGCTTGCGTACTTGCCCGTGCCGAGGAACAGGCGCGAGCGGAACTGCTTTCCGGCGATCGTCAGCAGGTCATTCATGTTGTCTCCCTTCGCTCGTGCGCGCCTTCGGCGATGCTTCCACCGTTTCGGCGTGCGCTACCTGATGCCCCGAAGCATCACCGTCATGACCGCCATCAGCCCGGCGAGCAGGGCGACCAGCCAGTCGCCAAGCACGGCGGCGAGGATGGTGACGGAGACGAACGCCGAACCGAGCAGGGCGAAACTCAACGCCCCGTAGCCGCCACGCGTGAATCGAGTCGGCAATTCCATCAGCAGCTCTCCCCGGCCGGCGAAGGATCCGTCGCGGCCGCCTGCCGCCGCTCCGGGGCGATCGTTAGCAGGTCATTCACCGTTGTCGTTCTCCCTTCGCTCCCGCTGCAATTGCTCCTGCCGTGCTATCTCCTGCGAAGCGCTCAACCGCCGCATCACGCGCGCGCCTGCGAAGGTCACGGGCACCATCGCGAGCGCGACGCCGAACACCACCCAGTCCGTCTGGATGGCGCTCCATACGGCAAGGGCCGCGAACCCGCCGGCCATGATCCAGTAGAACCACGGCGGCGCGTAGTTCGAGCGCGTGTAGCGTCGCCATAGCAGGTGCATCTCAGGCCTCGCTCGGGCCGCTCATCGCGGCTTCATCCCCGGCCGGTAGCGCTCGCCGACCGGCTGCCAGTATCGATAGAAGTGGTGCACCGGCCCGTGTCCTGACCCGATCGGATACGCGTGCTCGAGCGCGAGCGACACGTACGACTTCGCGAGCGCGATCGCAGCCTGGGTGTCCATCCCGCGCGCGAGCCCGGCCGTGATCGCGGCCGAGAAGGTGCATCCCGTCCCGTGCGTCGACTGCGTGCGCACGCGGACGGCCGTGTACTCGCGGAAGTGCTGCCCGTCGTAGTACAGGTCGGTCGCGGCCTCCGGATGCCCGAAGTCGCCGCCGGTAATCACGACCGACCGTGCGCCCTGTTCGACGATGACCGCGGCCGCCGCGCGGGCGTCGTCCCAACTCGCGATCTCGCGGCCGGCGAGCAGCTTCGCCTCTTCGATGTTCGGCGTGACGATCTGCGCCAGCGGCAGCAGCTCGCGCACCATCGCGTCGACGCCCGCATCATCGAGCAGCGCCGTGCCGCTGGAGGACGTGATCACCGGATCGACGACGACGCTCGCGACGGCGGGCGCGCGCAGCTCGCCCGCGACCGCGTGCACGATCCCGGCGTCGCCGAGCATCCCGGTCTTGATGGCCGACGCGCCGATGTCATCGAGCACGACGCGGATCTGGCGGGCGACGAGGTCCGCCGGGATCGTCGCGACGGCCGCGACTTCGCGTGTGTTCTGGGCGGTCACGGCGGTGAGCGCCGTGGCGCCGTAGACGCCGAGCGCGGCGAAGGTCTTGAGGTCGGCCTGGATGCCGGCGCCGCCGCCGGAGTCGCTGCCGGCGATCGTCAGGGCACGAGGCACGGACGCGGATGGTGGATCCATGGCGTCTTTCTCTGGGCGGCCGGGGAGGTGGTGATCTGCTCGTTCCCTGCGCCGGCATTACCCGGATCAGGTTCAGCGGTCGCCCGCTCGGGCCTCTCAGCCGGGCTTTCCCCAGCTCCCGCAGAACTGCCGATATCTACATAGAAGGCTACGTCTGCCGGCGCGAGCGCGTCAAGGAGCGCGCGCGCCCTGTAGATGGGCAGTGATTCTGTCACTCCGTAACCGGGCAGTGATTCTGTCACACCATGAAGGACAGATTCATAACGACAGGAGCGTACGCGCCCGCGCCCCGCGCGCGGACGTGGTAGCCCGGATGGTTGTCACGCAGGGTTTAGCGCGAGACGCACGCGCCGCCATGCCCGCACGGCTAGCCTGATGAGAACGATCCCATCGCTGGAGGCGCTCGCATGCGCGTTCCGTGGAAGCTCGCGATCGTCGCTGCCGGAGCCGGCCTCGCGGCGGGCGGCCTGCTTGCCGCCGTCACTATCACCGGCGCGCAGACGCCGACGCCGCGCGCATCGCCGCCGTCCGCCACCGGAACCTCGAGCCCGGCGGCCGGGACGCCGACGGTCGCGCCGACGCCGTTCAACGGGGAGCTGCGCCCATCGTTCTTCCAGAAGTTCGCCGACGACCTCGGCGTGCCCATCGATAAGGTACAGCAGGCGTTCAAGCAGGCAGCGCTCAGCGTTATCGACGAGCAGGTCGCGGAGGGAACGATCCCGCCGAGCCAGGCGGCGCAACTCAAGAAGCAGATCGAGGGAGGCCAGGTGCCGATCGGCTCGCTGCTCCAGGACCCGCTCTCGACCTCCGGGATCATCCCGGGGCAGGGCGTGATCGACTCGGCCGCGAAGGCGATCGGCATCGACTCGAACACGCTCGTGACGCAGCTGCAGTCGGGGAAGACGATCGCGCAGGTGGCGGAGCAGCACCACGTCTCGCTCGACAAGGTCAAGTCGCAGATCACCGACGATGCGAAGTCGCGCCTCGACCAGTACGTGAAGACGGACGCCATCTCGCAGCAGGAAGCGAACCAGCTGCAGCAGGATTTGCAGTCGCGGCTCGATCCTGTGCTGCACCGCCAGTTCGCGCCGGTCTCCACCGTGACGCCGGGCACGTCGACGCCGGGCGCCGGCATCACGGCGACGCCGGACGCCACCGGCACGCCGCAGTCGAGCACGCGCGCGCAGCCGCGGGCCTAGCGCCCGGGGGTGTCGCTCCCCTGTTCCCGCAGCAGCTCGTCGGCGAAGCGGCGCTCTTCGTCCGACAGCTCCGCGCGCGCGAGCAGGTCGGGGCGGCGGCGCGCGGTTCGCTCGATGCTCTGGCGGCGGCGCCACTTCGCGATCTCTGCGTGGTGGCCCGAGAGCAGGATGTCCGGGACGGCCATGCCGCGGTACTCGGGCGGCCGCGTGTACTGCGGATACTCGAGCAGCCCCTGGGCGTGCGATTCCTCTTCGAGCGACTGCTCGGAGCCGAGCACGCCCGGCTGATGCCGCGCGACGGCGTCGACCAGGACGATGGCCGCCGGCTCGCCGCCGGACAGCACGTAGTCGCCGATGCTGATCTCGATGTCCGCGAGCCCCGTGCGCACGCGTTCGTCGACGCCTTCGTAGTGCCCACAGAGCACGATCAGCCGCGGCTGCGCGGCGAGCTCGGCGACGAGCGCGTGGTCGAGCAGGCGGCCCTGCGGCGTCAGCAGCACGACCGTCGGCGGCGCGGGGTCCATCGCGCGGACGGCGTCGACGCACTCGAACAGCGGGTCGGGCTTCATCACCATCCCGGGCCCGCCGCCGTAGGCATAGTCATCGACGATGTGGTGCTTGTCGTGCGTGTAGTCGCGCGGGTTGTGCAGCTCGATGCGCAGGACGCTGGCCTCGCGCGCCCGGGCGATGATGCTCGCGTCGAACGGCCCGGCGAACATCTCCGGAAACAACGTGAGGATGTCGATGCGCATTGCTACCCGCCGAACAGTTGTCTCGCGAGTTCGTCGCGTTCGATCTCGAGGTACCGTGCGACTTCGTTGAGGATCGATGCCAGAGTGCCTACTCGCAATGTTCCATGGGCAGGAATGGTGATGTGATGTTCAGCGCCGCGCAGCGCCGAAACGAGCCGCATATGGCTGCCTGATTGCCGCGATTGTCGGTAGCCGTAGGCTGCGAGGAGCGACGCGAGCTCGGTGCCGGCCACATCGCGCGGCAACCTCAAACGGAGATAACCTCATCCTTCACCAGATGAATCCGGATGACCTTGGGCCGGTCCGACTCATCAAAGTGGCAGCGCACCGCGTCCTGAATCATCGCCTTCAACTCGGCGATCGAGTCTGCCTCGGTGAAAATCGCGTAGCCGAGCGCGTGTGCCTCGAACCCGCCTTCGGGCGATTCCGCTACGGCAAAGACGATTTCAGTGTCTGGCATCAGGCGCCTCCTGAGAGCATTATAGGCTCCAATGTGCACCAGCCCGGCGACTCGCTCATCGGGCGTCCGGCGCGTGGCGCGCGGTCCAGTCGCGCAGCGCCGCGGCCGTCGTGTCGAACGCCAGCTCATCCCACGGGATATCGCCCAGGTCGAACCAGCGGACGTCGAGCGACTCGGCGTCGGCGACGTACGCGGCCGCGCTCGGGGACGTCGATTCGTACACCACGAGCACGATGCCGACGTGCGGGCGCGAGTAGACGCCGAGCAGTGCGCGCAGCGTGACATCGAGGCCCACCTCCTCCTTCGTCTCGCGCACGGCGCCGTCTTCGGGCCGCTCGCCGACTTCGAGGAAGCCGCCGGGGAAGGTCCACGTGCCGCGCCCGGGGTCGATGGCGCGCTGCTGTAAGAGCAGGCGCCCTTCGTGCTCGACGATCGTCGCGGCGACGACGCGCGGGTTCATGTAGTGGATGAAGCCGCACGCCTCGCACTGGTAGCGGGTGCGGCCCTCGTGCGCGACATAACGCTCGACGAGGGGGTGGCCGCATCGTTGGCAGTACACGGGCGTTGAGAGGCGTTCCGGACTCACCATTGACATATTACGCCCGCGACGCTCCGAATCTCGCGAGAATCTCTTGACTGGAAGAAACACACTCACCTACATTATGCGCCGTGGCGGCGCAACCCTACGCGCTCGGTTTTACTACCTGTCTAAAGGAGGAGAGAGGTGGCGTTTGACGACAAGACACTGACCTGCCGTGACTGCTCCGGGTCATTCGTCTTCACCGCGGGTGAGCAGGGCTTCTATCTCGAGAAGGGTTTGCTCAACGAGCCGCAGCGCTGCCCGTCGTGCCGTGCGAACCGGCGCCGCGAGCGTGCATCGGGCGGCCGTGAGTTGACCTCGGTGACGTGCGCGGAGTGCGGCGGCACCGCGACGGTACCGTTCGTGCCGCGCCTCGACCGGCCGGTGTACTGCAGCAGCTGCTTCGAGACCGCGCACGCGAGCGTCGCGAGTTAGACATCGGGTGCTGCGAAGGGTGAGCGCCCGTCGCATGGCGGGCGTTTTGCTTTAGCTCTCGCGCTCCGGGACTTCCGGGACGTGGCCCTCGATCCACTCCGACCCGTCTTCCCAGACTTCCTTCTTCCAGACCGGCACCGTCTCCTTGATGCGATCGACGGCGTAGTGGCAGGCCTCGAACGCCTCCTTCCGGTGCGGCGACGAGACGGCGACGAGCAGGCTCGTCTCGCCGATCTGGAGCCGGCCGATGCGGTGCAGCGCGGCGATACCGTTTACCGGGAACTTCGCGCACACCTCGTCCGCCACCTCGCGCAGCTTCTTGAGCGCCATGCTCTCGTACGCGTCGTACTCCAGGTACTGCACGCTGCGCCCCATGTTGTGATTGCGCACGACACCGTAGAACAGCGCGACGGCGCCGCTCTCGTCCTTGCGCACGGCATCGACGAGCGGCTGGGGGTCGAGTGGCTCTCTGGTAATCGCGAACATCGGCTCAGCCACCGCTGATCGGGGGGATCAGCGCCACGTCCTCGCCCTCGTGCAGCACGTACTCCGGGGGCACGTACTCTTCGTCGACGGCGCAGACGAGCGTGGTGAGGAACGGCTGCACGATCGGGTACTCCTCGCCGAGGCGGTCGCGCAACTGCTCGACGGTGGCGCCGTCCGGCAGATCCAGCACGACGTCGCGCTTCCCCACCAGGTCGTGGAGCCCGGCGAACAGCCGGACGTTGATCGAAGGCATATCACGCCCTTCCAGCACTGCTTGCGGATACGGGCATTGTATCGGGCGCTTGCGGCTACGGCGTGAGAAACGCCGGCTCGGCGATGCTGGAGACGCACGAGCCGTCCGGCGCCTGCGACGGGTCATCGAGGAACGTGGCCGCGAGCGCGATCGCGCAGTCACGGCGGCCGAAGAGCTCGCCGTGGCCGGAGGCCGGGAACTGGAAGAAGTAGCTGTGCGAGAGCGTCTTCGCGGCGAGCTTCCCCCAGTCCGGCGGGGTCACCGGATCGTACTCGCCGGCGAGGACCAGCGTCGGGATATCGCTCGTCACGGGGTCGGTCGTGCCGGGGACCGTGGACGTGATGCCGAACAGGCGGCAGACGTCCTGCGCATCCTTCAGCTCCGCCGCCGTCGAGACCCCGAGGTGTCCGGCGAGGATCTCCGGCCGCACGCCCTTCGTCGCCGCGGCCACGTCCGAGGCCTTCTGAGACATCACGGTGTCGTTGCACTCAACTGCGACGTTCATCGCCTGGGCGATGTCCAGGTTCGCGAACGCGACCTGCTGCGCGATCTGTTCGAGGATGGCGGTGTTGCCGGTCGCTATCTGCTTCGCGGCGAAGGGCAGCAGCGGGATCAGGCTCGTGTCGTACAACGCCTGGAACGTGCCCGAGAGGATGCGGTCGCCGTTGACGACGACGGTGGCCTTCTGGCCCGTCGCGCCGTCGGTCGGCTGCACGGTGATCGGCTGCTGGTTCGCCTTCGCGACGAGCGCGAAGTACGTCGATTCAAGGTCCGGATACGCCGACTCGCACTTCGTGTCCGCGTCGCAGCCGCTCACGAGCGTGTTGACCGCGCGCTGGAACGTGGCCGACTGCGCGAGCTCCGGGGTCACCTGCGGCGGCAGCGTCGAATCGAGGATGACGCTGCGGACGTGCTGCGGGTCCTGGCGCATCACTTCGAGCGCGAGCCGGGTGCCGTACGACACGCCGTAGACGTTGTACTTCGCATAGCCGAGCGCGTGCATCAGGTCCTTCACGTCAAGCGCGTTCTCTTTGCTGCTGTAGCCGCTGAAGTCGATGCCGTCCTTCGCGAGCCGGTCGTGGCACGCCTTCACGGCGGCGTTCGCACCGGCGTTCTGTGCGTCGTTCCGGATGTCCTGCGCGAGCGCGGCCCTGAAGGCGTCGTTGGTCTCCGGGCAGCCGAGCAGCGGCTGCGAGTAGCCGGTCCCGCGCTGGTCGAGGAACACGAGGTCGCGCTTCGACTGCACCGGCTCGGCGAAGGTCTTCGAGAACGCCTGCATGTTGTCGGCGAGCCCCGGCTGCCCGGGCCCACCGCTGAGGTAGATCATCGGGTCGGGCGCGGGGTTGGGGCTGGTCGACTTGATGACGGCGACGGCCAGCTTGATGGTGTGCGAGTCCGGCTTCGACCGGTTCTCGGGCACGGCGAGGTAGCCGCACTGCATGTCCTGCCCGGCCGGGGCGCCGACCGGGCACGATGCGCTCGCGTAGACGGCCGGCCGCGGCGGCACTGTCGGCGTCGGCGTAGGGGCGCTCTTCGAACCGCTGCATGCCGCGAGCGCCAGCGCGCAGGCGACGATGAGCAGCGCTGCCAGATGCCTCCTGCCGCCCGTCTTCATTACGCGCTCCCTCCCGCCGTCCGTACGCGCGCGCAGTTTACACCGGCGTTGTACGCCGGCGCGCTCACGTCCTACACTCGGCTCGATGCTCGACATCGTCACGAAGGCGACGCGGGTCGCCGCCGGCCTGCTGTTTCCGGCGCAGTGCGCGCTCTGCGGCCGCATGGGCGACATGCTGTGCGCGGCCTGCGCGGACGCCCTGCCGCGCGCCGTGCATCCCCGCTGCCATCGGTGCTGGCTGCCGCAGCGATATGCGAAGTTGTGCCGGCACTGCGCCGAGCACGCGCCGGCGTTCAGCGAGCTGCGCGCCGCCTACGTGATGGAAGACGGCGCGCGGCGGCTGGCGCACGAGCTGAAGTACGAAGGCATGACCGCGCTCGCCGAGCCGATGGCCCGCCGCATGCTCGGCGAACTCGCGCCCGGCGACGCCGATCTCGTCGTGCCTGTGCCGTTGCACCGCTCCCGCGAGCGGGCGCGCGGCTACAACCAGGCGGCAATGCTCGCGCGCCAGGTCGCCAGGGTCACGGGCATCGACGCCGACGAGCGGGCCGCGCGCCGCGTCCGCGACACGGCGCCGCTCGTCAAGACGATGCACCGCGCCGAGAGGCTGGCGATCATGGCGGGCGCGTTCGAGGCGCGCCGGGAGCGCGTCGAAGGGCGCCGCATCCTGCTGGTGGATGACGTCGCGACCACAGGCGCAACGCTGGACTCCTGCGCCCGCGCCCTGCGCGCAGCCGGCGCCCGCGACGTCCGCGCGCTCACCTGGGCCCGCGCGGACTGACCTGGTTCACAGTGGGAGTTCATAGTTCATAGTGAATAGTTCATAGTGGGACGGTTCACAGTTCACAGTTGACAGTTCACCGTCCCCGCCGGCTTCGCCGCATTGCGATCGCGCCCCTTCCCGGGAAGGGGTCGGGTGTTAGGTCGCGCGCAGCGCGAGAAGCCCTCCGGACTACTATTCACTATGAACCGTGAACCTTAAACTGCCCCCACCATGCCCGACTACATCCTCGCGTTCGACCAGGGGACGTCGTCGTCCCGCTCGATCGTGTTCGACCGCGGCGGCCGGCCCGTCGCGATGGCCGCGCGCGAGTTTCCGCAGATCTTCCCGAAGCCCGGCTGGGTCTCGCACGATCCGGAGGCGATCTGGTCATCGCAGCTCGAATCCGTGCGCGAGGCGCTCGCGAAGGCGGGCATCGCCGCGGATGACGTCGCCGCGATCGGCATCACGAACCAGCGTGAGACGACGATCGTCTGGGAGCGCGCGACCGGCGATCCGATCAACGACGCCGTCGTCTGGCAGTGCCGGCGCACCGCCGCGATGTGCGAGGAGCTGAAGGCGCGCGGCCTCGAGCAGGAGGTGCACGAGCGCACGGGGCTGCTCATCGACGCCTACTTCTCGGCGACGAAGGCGCGCTGGCTGATCGAGAACTCCGGCGATCCGGAGGGCATGCGCATGCGCGCCGACGCGGGCGAGCTCGCGTTCGGCACCGTCGATTCGTGGCTGATCTGGAAGCTTACGCGCGGGCGCGAGCACGTCATCGATGCGACGAACGCGTCCCGCACGATGCTCTACAACATCCGGGAGGGCCGCTGGGACGAGAAGCTCCCGGGCGCGCTCGGCGTCCCGCGCGCGCTGCTCCCGCGCGTGGTGGACAGCAGCGGCGTGGTCGCCGAGAGCGACCCGAAGCTCTTCGGGCGCGCCGTCCAGATCGCGGGCATCGCGGGCGACCAGCAGGCGGCGCTCTTCGGGCAGGGCTGCTTCGCCGCCGGCGCGGTGAAGAACACGTACGGCACCGGCTGCTTCGTGCTCGAGCACACGGGCGAGGCACCAGTGTTCTCGTCGAACGGCCTGCTGACGACCGTTGCCGCGCGCATCCAGGGGCGTCAGACGTTCGCGCTCGAAGGGGCGATCTTCATCACCGGTGCGGCGGTGCAGTGGCTGCGCGACGGGCTCGGCATCATCAGGGATGCCGCGGAGAGCGAACAGCTCGCGCGCACCGTGCCGTCGAGCGACGGCGTGTACGTCGTGCCGGCGTTCGCCGGGCTCGGCGCGCCGCACTGGGATATGTACGCGCGCGGCACGATCGTCGGCATCACGCGCGGGACGACCGCGGCGCACATCACGCGCGCGACGCTCGAGTCGATCGCGCTGCAGACGCTCGACGTCGTCGAGCTGATGGAGCGCGAGACCGGGGTGCCGATGCCGGAGCTGCACGTCGATGGCGGCGGCGCCGCGAACGACCTGCTGATGCAGATCCAGGCCGACGTGCTGCAGCGGCCGGTGGTCCGCGCGCAGGTGCACGAGACGACGGCGCTCGGTGCGGCGTTCCTCGCGGGTTTGGCGGTGGGATTCTGGAAGGACCAGCGCGAGCTCGAGCGGATGGCCTCGTCCGGCACACGCTTCGAGCCGGCGATGCCCGTGGCGGAGCGCGATGCGCTCGTCGAGGGCTGGCGGCGCGCGGTCGAGCGGGCGAAGGGTTGGGCGTCGTGACAGTGGGCCTCGAAGGCGTCGCGGGGGAGGCGTTCGACGTCGTCGTGATCGGCGGTGGCATCAACGGCGCAGGCATCGCGCGCGAGGCGCAGCACGCCGGCTACCGCACGCTGCTCGTCGAGCGCGACGACTTCGGCGCGGGCACGACGTCGCGCGCCACGCGCCTGATCCACGGCGGCCTGCGCTACCTGGAACACGGCGAGTTCGGGCTCGTGTACGAATCGCTGTCCGAGCGTGAGACGCTCGTGCGCGACGCCCCGTATCTCGTGCGGCCGCTGCAACTGCTGCTGCCGGTGTATCGCGGCGACGCGCGCCCGGCGTGGATGGTGCGCATCGGGCTGACGCTGTACGACCTGCTGTCGTTCCGGAAGTCGCTGCCGCGTCATCACGCGCTCTCGCGGAGCGCGCTCGAACGCTACGAGCCGAACCTCGAGCGCGACGGCCTGCGCGCCGCCTACACCTTCTCCGACGCGCAGGTGGAGTTTCCCGAGCGCCTCGTCGTCGAGTCGGTGCGCGACTTCACCGAGGCGGGCGGCATCGCCCTGAACCACACATCGGCGGTCGATATCGTCGCGCCGGGGCACAAGCTGCGGGGGGTGCGGCTACGCGAGACCTGCGGAGAGCGCACGGTCGAGGCCGGCGCGCGGGTGATCGTGAACGCCGCCGGTCCGTGGGCCGACATGGTGCTCGCGGGCACCGACGCCGAGCGCCACGAGCGCCTGATCGGCGGCACGAAGGGCAGCCACCTCGTCGCCGAGTGGCCGGACGGACCACGGCACGCGATCTTCGCGACGGCGAAGGCGGACGGGCGGCCGTTCTTCATCCTCCCGTGGTACCGCTATACGCTCGTCGGCACGACGGACCTCCGCTACGACGGCGATCCGTCGAAGGCGCAGGCGACCGCGGCGGAAGTCGCGTACCTGCTCGACGAGGCCTCGCGCCTCTTCCCCTCGACGCCGCTCACGCGCGAAGACGTGCTGTACACCTACTCCGGCGTGCGGCCGCTGCCGGCGAACGAGCACGGCACCGAGGCCGCCATCACCCGCCGTCACATCATCATTGACCACACGAAGCGCGGCGGGCCGGACGGCCTGCTGAGCGTCGTCGGCGGCAAGCTCACGACCTACCGCAGCCTGGCGCGCATCGCGCTGAAGGCGATCGAGAAGCACGCGAAGCCGTCCGGCGCACCGGCGGGAGAAGGGCGAATCGAGGCGCGCGCCACGGCGCCGGCGTTCGTGCCGCTCGAGCAGGACCCGCTCGTCATCTACGGCCGGCGCGCGGGCGAAGTACGCGCGCTCGCCGAAGGCGACCCGGCGCTGCGCGAGCGCGTGTGCGCACACAACCCGGAGATCCTGGCGCAGGTCGCGTACGCGGCCGACCGCGAGCAGGCGGCCACGCTCGCGGACGCGCTGCTGCGGCGCCTGCCGGCCGGCTGGAGCCGGTGCCACGCGCTCGACGGCGCACAGCGATGCGCCGAGGTGATGGCGGCGCGCCTGGGCTGGGACGGCGAGCGCGTCTCGGCGGAGGTCGCCGCCTACGAGCGCGAGCTGCGAGGGACGCTCGTGCCGCTGGACGCGATAGAGGAGCAGGTATGACGAACACGTACTGGAACGCCGAGGTGTACGACCGCATCGGCACGCCGATGCGCGGCTGGGCGCAGCAGGTCATCGACGAGCTGCAGCTGCGCGGCGACGAGACGGTGCTCGACGCCGGCTGCGGCTCGGGCTCCGTCACGCTCGACCTGCTGGCGAAGCTGCCGCGCGGCCGTATCTACGCGGTCGACGCATCGGCGGAGATGATCGCGTCGCTCACGCGCGCGCTCGAGGAACGCGGCATCACGAACGTGACGCCGATCCACGCGAGCCTCACCGACTTCACGCTGCCCGAGCAGGTCGATGCGGTGTTCTCGAACGCGGTCTTCCACTGGATCCCGGACGACGACGCGCTGTTCGGCGCGCTCTTCCGCGCGGCGAAGCCCGGCGGCCGCCTGCGCGCGCAGTGCGGCGGCGCCGGCAACAACGCCCATGTGCTGGAAGCGGTGGAAGCCGTGCGCGAGCAGGCGCCGTTCCGCGAGCACCTCGCCGGCTTCGCCGACACGAAGACGTACCGCACGCCAGAACGCGCGCAGGCGGCACTCGAGCGCGCCGGCTGGCACGACGTGCGCGCGTCGCTGTTCGAGGCGCCGGTGCCCTTCGAGCGCGAGGACGACGCCGCGCTCTACATCGGCACGATCCTGCTGCGCGACCATGTCGCGCGCCTGCCCGAAGACCTGCGCGACGGCTACGCGCACGCCGTCGTGCGCGAGACGATCGCCCGCCACGGCGCGCCGTACACGGCCGACTACGTGCGATTGAACATCTGGGCCACGGCGTGACCGCTACTCAGGACTGAGCTTCGCGCCGATGTCGGGGCGCTGCGGCCGGACTGAAGAAGGCGCATACGGCCGTGCTCGGCGGGTCATCGCTCCCGTGCCGCGCGCCATTCGTGCTCGACGATGCCCATGCGGATCACGTCGCACCAGCGCCCGAAGCGGTAGTGCTCGTCGCGGAGG
>DASUKS010000102.1:0-3550 GCA_036278595.1 Dehalococcoidia bacterium | reverse complement strand
ATTTCGAGAGCCTGGTCCGCCGCGACGAGCGCGAACGGCTCGCCGTCCTCCTCCGGAAACACAAGGTCATCGACCTGGTGCAGCAGCACGCCGGCGACGACGCGTGAGCGGCGAGCTGCACGCCGGCATCCTCAAGGCATTCGACAGCGGCACGTACATGGCGACCGTGCAGCTCACAGGCAGCCTCACGCTCTGGCTGTCCGGCGTGCCAACGTCGCGCGCGATCGCCTCGGCCGACATGGTCACCGGGCGAAAGGTCGCCGTGCTACTCTTCGATCCAACCAACCCCGCGGACGCGGTCGTCGCCGCCGTCTACACTTAAGGGTGAGCCGCCCTTCCCGCACACTCGCTGCGCCCTCCATCCGCATCGGTCCGCGTACGTTCGCGTGGGGCGCGCGCACCTACGTGATGGGTGTGATCAACGTGTCGCCGGAGTCGTTCTCGGGCGACGGCATCACCGAGCCCGAGACGGCGGTCGAGCAGGCGCGACGCTTCCTCGCTGAAGGCGCCGACATTCTCGACGTCGGCGGCCAGTCGACGCGGCCCGGGAGCAACAAGACAGAGGCCGGCTTCGACGAGCTGGCGGCCGAAGAGGAGATCCGCCGCGTCGTGCCGGTGATCTCAGGCATCCGGCGTGAGCTGCCGGACGCCGCGATCAGCGTCGACACGTACAAGCCGGAGGTCGCGCGCGCCGCGATCGATGCCGGCGCGCAGATGCTGAACGACATCACCGGCCTGCGCGGCGGGCCAGAGCTGGCGCAGATCGCCGCGGGCGCGGCGGTGCCCATCTGCCTGATGTACAACCACCGCGGGCTGCCAGCGCCCGGCGGCGTGATGCCGGCGATCGTGCGCGGGCTCTGGGATGCGATGCGCGCCGCGCTTCACGCCGGCGTGGACCCGGCGCACATCATCCTGGATCCCGGTTTCGGGTTCGGATGGACGGCGGAACAGAACCTCGAGATCCTGCGCGACCTGCGGGCACTCGAAAACCTGCGCGCGCCCGTGCTCATCGGCACGTCGCGCAAGTCAACGATCGGCGCGGCGCTCGGCGGCGCCGACGTACACGACCGGACCTTCGGCACGGCCGCCACGGTCGCGATCGCCATCGCGCATGGCGCGGACATCGTGCGCGTGCACGACGTGCGCGAGATGGCGCAGGTGGCGCGCGTGAGTGACGCCATCGTGCGCGGCGCAGGCGAGGGGCGCTGATGGCGACGGCGTACCTGGCGCTCGGCGCGAACGTCGGCAACCGGCGCGAGAATCTGCGCATGGCGCTGCGGCTGCTCAGCGAGCACGTGCGCGTCATCGAAGTGTCGTCGCTGTATCGCTCGGAGGCGCTCGTGCCCGAAGGCGCGGCGCCCGGTCCCGACTTCCTGAACGCCGTCGCCGCCGTCGAGACAGACCTCGAGCCGGCGGATCTGCTGCGGGCACTGAAGGAGATCGAGCGCGAGATCGGCCGCCGGCCGGCGCCGCGCTGGGCCGCGCGCCCGATCGACATCGACATCCTGCTCTGCGACGAGCGGGTGATCACCACGCCGGACCTCACCGTGCCGCACCCGGCGATGCTGGGGCGCAACTTCGTGCTGGTGCCGCTGGCGGAGATCGCGCCCGGCGCGCGCCACCCGGCGGCCGGCGCGGCGATCGGCGAGCTGGCCGAAGACATCGACTACGGCGGCCTCGAGCACCTCGAAGGGCCGGAGTGGGCGGCGATCGATGTTCCGCCGGCGCCGGACGCCGACGGCCGCGGCCCGCGTTGACATATGCGGGCGCGTACGCTGGAATAAGGCGCGCCAAACGGGGACCGCTGCTGGAGGACTGATGCGAGAGCTTGACGCGAGCGAGCTGGGGACGCTGGAGATCGACGGCGCCTGGCTGCCATACCTCGACCTCACGGACGACGGCTTCCTGCCGACCCACGTGAGCATGGCCGGCAACGAGTACGCGTTCCGCCAGAGTTTCATCGAAAAAGGGCACGGCGCGACGATGCCGCCGGCGATCGCGCAGGTGCGCGCCGAGGGCAAGCGGCCGCTGATCATCGAGCGCGAGGACCGCTACTACCTGTTCGTCACGCCTCCCTGACCGGCATGCCTCCGAAGAAAAAGGTCAACGAGCCGCACGTGAAGCTCTACCAGGCGGACTGCCCCACCTGCGGCCGCCACTATGAGGGCAACTTCCCGATGTGGGTGCGCATCGGCGACTTTCCGTGCATCTGCGGCGCGACGGTGCCGGCCCCCCATACGCAGGGCGGGATGTACGACTACCGGTTCGAGGACTGAGCGCGGTGAGCGAGTACCGCGTCCGCGTCGAGCGGAACAAGCTGAAGTTCGCGGCCGCGCACATGGCGACGTTCGAGGGGCAGTGCGAGCCGCTGCACGGCCACAACTACGCCGTCACCATCGAAGTCGCCGGCACGCTCACCGAGGACTCGTGGGTGATCGACTTCGCGGCGCTCAAGTCGGCCGGCAAGGCGATCTGTGACGAGCTGGACCACAAGTTCCTGCTGCAGCGCGACAGCCGCGTGCTCGAGATCGACGAGGGGATGAGCAACTGGAAGGTCCGCTTCCGCGAGCGCGGCTTCGTCTTCCCGAAGTCCGACGTGCTGCCGCTGCCGATCGATAACACGACCGCAGAGCGGCTCGCCGAGTGGTTCGCCGGCCGCCTGCACGACGACCTGCGCGCCCGCGGCGCCACCAACCTGTCGTCGCTCACCGTCGGCATGGAAGAAGCGCCGGGCCAGGCGGGCTGGTGCACAATTGAGGAGCGAGCGAGAAGAGAGGAGTGAGAGGCGGTCCTCGCGCGGCTGAGAGCAAAGAGCAAAGGTCAAACAGCAGAGGCGGGGCTCGAAACGTGCGGGAATAAGCGCAAGGCTTAACGCGCTAATACCCTGTTGAGGAACCTGAACCCCGTAGCGGCGTAGCTTTCGCTGCGCCGGCGTCGTATGCGCAACGGCACAGCCTACGCCGCTACCCTCACAACCCGACATCTTGCTTCACGAGCCGCCTGCTATCATTTGCCTCGATGAGCATCATCACGCGCGAAGAGGGCTATCAGCTCACGCTGCCGATGTTCGAGGGGCCGCTCGACCTGCTCCTCCACCTCATCGAGCGCGACGAGCTCGACATCACGAGCATCGCGCTCGTCGCCGTCACCGACCAGTACATGCAGTACCTGCACGCGGGCGAGCAGCTCAACATCGATGCGCTCGCCGACTTCATCGCGATCGGCGCCCGCCTGCTGCTGCTGAAGTCGCGCGCCCTCCTGCCGCGCCCGATCACCGCGGGCGAAGAGGGCGATGAGGAAGAGGACGACGCCGACGAGCTCGCGCGGCAGCTGGTCGAGTACAAGCTGTTCAAGGAGGCGGCCGGCCGCCTGCGCGAGATCGAGATCGCCGGCCTGCACTCGTACCGGCGCATCGCGCCGCCGCCCGAGTTTCCGCCGCCCACCGGGCTCGACGGCGTGACGCTCGAACTGCTGCAGCAGATCGTCGAAGCGGCGCTCACGCGCCAGCAGGAGACGGAACCGGTCGCGGTGATCCACCGGCACAAGTTCA
>DASUKS010000101.1:0-6926 GCA_036278595.1 Dehalococcoidia bacterium | reverse complement strand
CGCGTTCGCCGTCCGCATCGCGGTGTTCGTCGTCGAACAGCAGATCCCGCGCGAGGAAGAGCTGGACGACCTCGACGCGGCCGCCACGCACGCGGTCGGCTACCTCGATGGCACGCCGGTAGCGGCCGGGCGCCTCGTGGCCGACGAAGGGTACGCGAAGATCGGGCGGATGGCGGTGCTGCGCGAGCATCGCGGGCGCGGCTACGGCGCCGCCATCCTGGATGCGCTCGAGCGCGAGGCGCGCGCGGCCGGTGCCACGCGAACCCAACTCAGCGCGCAACTGCACGCGGCGCCGTTCTACGAGCGCGCGGGCTACGTGCGTGAGGGCGACGTGTACGACGAAGTGGGGATCCCGCACGTAGCGATGTGGAAGGCGCTCGGGTAGTCGGCGTCGTACGGCTCCGCCTGTTTCCAGCGCTGCGCATCGGCCCAGGCGCTCGCGCTGGGCGAGATGCATTGCCAGCCGGAGAGATCCTTCGCTTCGCTCAGGATGACAGCCGCTGATGACGCTGGCGGTCGGCGGGGCCGTCGGCGCTCGGCGAGGCTGCCGGCTGTCGTCCGCTCGCGCACTACCGTGTGGAGGCTTCACTCGCAGCATCCAACTTCCAACATCCAACCTCCAGACTTATACTCCGCACACCGGCGCAACGAGCGCGGAAGCGAGGTGAGACGTGGGCACGCAGGGACATCCGGGGCCGCTCGCCGGCGTACGCGTACTCGAGTTCTCGGAGATCATCGCAGCGCCGTTCGGCGGCACGCTGCTCTCCGACATGGGCGCGGACATCATCAAGGTCGAGCCGCCGCAGGGCGACCCCTGGCGGGGCTTCCAGCCGCTCGGTCTGCGCGAGGGCCGCGGTTACATCTCGCTGAATCGAGGCAAGCGCGGCATCACGCTCGACCTCAACCTGCCCGAAGGCCGCGAGATCGTCCACAAGCTGATCCCCGACATGGACGTCGTGATCGTGAACTACCGGCCGGACGTCGCGGCGAAGCTCGAGATCGATTATCCACGGCTCGCGGCCATGAACCCGCGGCTGATCTATTGCGACAACACGGCGTTCGGGCGACGGGGCCCGTACTCCCACCGGCCGGGGTACGACCTGATCGCGCAGGCGGTAACGGGGCTGATGTCCGTCGAGGGGCGCCAGCTCGAGGGCGTGCCACTGGTGAACGCCCTCCCTTCGGCGGACATCTCGACCGGCGTCGCGATCGCCTGGGGCATCTGCGCGGCGTTGTACGCGCGCGAACGCAGGGGCCACGGCCAGCGCGTCGATACGACGCTGATGTCGAGCGCGCTGGCGATCCAGGGCACGCGCTTCATGTCGATCGAGGCGACGGACACAGAGCGCCGCGAGACGACGATGGAGAAGATCAACGAGCTGCGGCACGAGGGCGCGAGCTACCAGGAACAGCTCGACGTCGTGCTCGCCGTGCGGCCGGTGATTGGCAACATCTACTACCGCTGCTACAGGACCGCCGACGGTTTCATGGCGGTCGGCTGCCTGAGCACGCCGCTGCGCGTGAAGCTGCTGAACGCGACCGGGCTCGAGGACTGGCGCATCGGGCTGAGCCCCGACCAGGTCGACCCGACCGATCCGGCGACGCGCGCACGGGGCGAGGCGCTGAAGAAGCAGGCCGAAGACCTCTTCGCGACAAAACCGACTGCCGAGTGGCTGCGCATCCTCGACGAAGCCGGTGTGCCGGCGGGGCCGCTGCGGTTCACGGAGGAGCTGCTCGACGACGAGCAGGTGATCGAGAACAACTACGTCGCGGAGGTCGACCATCCGCTGATGGGCCCGATCCGCATGGCAGGCCCCATGATCCAGATGAGCGAGACGCCGCTGGCCGTGCAGGGCCCATCGCCTACGCTCGGCCAGCACACGAACGACGTGCTGCACGAGGTGGGGTACACCGACGACGATATCAGCGCGCTGCGCGAGCGCGGCGTCCTCGGCACGCCGCCGGGATGAGCGCCGCGCGGGCGGCGGCGCTGTGACTTCGATGCGCTGCCGCCGGTGCGTGATCATGGTCGCCACGAAGTCTTGACCCGGATTCGCTCATCGGGGGGAAGATCCCCGATTGATCCGCGCGCGCCACGTCACTACCGTGGAAGCATGCTCACTCCCCTGCGCCGTGCCCGCATCCTCGCGTTTGTCGCGCTGCTCACCGCATCGCTCGTCGTCGCGGCCGCATGCGCGTCGTACGACGCGGTGCAGTTCGTGAACGGCAACACCGGGTGGGCAGCGGGCAACAGCGGCATCATGAAGACCACCGACGGCGGCCAGACGTGGACGAAGCAGTACGGCGGCCCGGCGCACATCATCGGGCTCGACTTCGTCGATGAGCAACATGGCTGGGCGGTCGGCGATAACACGCTGCTCGCAACGACGGACGGCGGCCAGACGTGGGTGACGTCGGGCGAGCCGCCACAGCCGCTGCTCAAGGTCGCGTTCGTCAATGCTGGCGTCGGCTACGGCATCGCGTCCGCTTCGGCGGACGTCCCCGGCTCGGTCGTCAAGACGACGGACGGTGGACGCACGTGGCAGACGCTTTCGACGCCCGACCCGGCCGGGGACGTGTGCTTCCGCAGCGCGTCCGAGGGCTGGGCCGGCGTGATCACGCCGAAGGGCGCGGGCGACGCGATCAACGGGCTCGCCGTGCTGCACACGACGGACGGCGGCGGCACATGGCAGCGGGTGCTGAGCGTGGCGCCGCAAGACCTCCTCTCGGCCGGCGGCCCGTCGTTCACCGGGAACGTCGTGGCGGCGCAGCTGCGCTGCACTTCGGGCGCAGTATGGTTCCTCGCGCTCGGGCTTCCGGCGCACCAGGCCACCCGCGCGTACCGCGTCTACCGCATGGACAACGCCGGCCACTGGGCGCTGACCCTCGCCAGCTCGAACGCAGGCGCCGCGCAGGCCGGCCCGCCGCTCGGGCCGCTGACGTTCGAGGCGCCGAACGCATCAACGGCGTACGTCGGCGGCGTGTGCGGCGCGTGCAGCCCGACCGCGTCGGTGCTGCGGACGACGGACGCGGGACAGCACTGGACCCAGCTGCCGGCGCCGGCCGACCCATCGGTGAGCTTCCACGCGTCGTTCGTGTCGCCGACCGAAGGCTGGCTGGTGACGCATCCGGATAATCCGAACCACATCGGGCTGACCTTCCACACGGCCGACGGCGGGCAAACCTGGCAGCAGCAGTTCCCGTAGGTGGCGGTTCCCTAGCGGCCCTCGAACACCGGCTCGCGGCGCTCGATGAACGCCTGCACGCCCTCGCGGAAGTCTTTCGAGCCGAAGAGCGGCAGGAGCTGCAGGTAGACGTGGTGCACGCTCGCCTCGAACGTCTCCTCCTGCGCGAGGCGCATCATGCGCTTCGTTGCCTGCACCGCGAGCGGCGCATTGCGGGCGATCTCGGCGGCCATCGAGCGCGCTTCGTCCATGAGCTTGTCGTCGGGCACGACGGCGTTCACAAGCCCGAGATGGAGCGATTCCCTCGCGCTCAACACCTGGCCGCGGAAGGCGATCTCCGCCGCCTTCGCCCAGCCGACGAGCCGCGGCAGCAGCCAGGCGCCGCCGCTTTCCGGCAGTACGCCGCGCTTCGTGAACACCGCCGCGAGTTTGCCGCTCTCGCCGGCGATGCGAATGTCGCATCCCAGCGCGAGGTCCATGCCGTAGCCGGCGGCGGCGCCGTTGAGCGCGCAGATCACCGGCTTGTCGGTGTGGTGCAGGACGATCGGTGGGCTCGACGCGAGGTCGAAGCGCGCCGCGCTCGATGACACGCTGGCGCCGTTGACGCTGTCGCCCGATGCGCGCGCGCCCTGCTCCTTGAGGTCGAGCCCGCTGCAGAAGCCGCGGCCGGCGCCGGTGATGATGATGGCGCGGACGCCGCGGTCGTGGTCGCACTCACGCAGTGCGTCCGAGAACGAGGCCAGCATGCCGCCGGTGATGGCGTTGAGCCGCTCCGGGCGGTTCAGTGTGATCGTTGCGACGTTGTCGGTCACGTCGAAGAGGAGGTCGCGGTACTCCATGCTGGCTGCTCCTTCGCTGGTCGTGGGTTGCGCGGGCAGGATACCGGGAGGAGTTCACAGATTACAGTGGACAGTTCACAGTCCCGCTATTGGCGACCTGCGACCTGCGACCCTACTGGACGTACTTCTCGACGACGTCCGGCGGGCGGGGCTTCGCGTCGTCCGGGTCCTCGCCGAACTCGCGGCGGGCGCGGCGCTGGCGCAGGAGGTCCCAGCACTGGTCGAGGCTGACCTCGACCTCGTGCAGGCGCTTGTGGCGCGGATCTGTCTCGGGCGCACCGTTGACCTCCGTCCGGAGTTGGCGCTCCTCTTCGACGAGTTCATTGATGCGGCCGAGGACTTCGTTGTCGGGCATGGGGGCGTACCTCCGGGAATTGGTGTGCCTCTCACCTATCCTACTCCGTCCGGCGCTCGGGCGTGCTACCGAAGAACAGCAGACATCAGACAGCAGACAATGGCGTGCTGGTCGTTGGTCGTCAGGCGTTAGTCGTTGGGGGCGGCTCCCCGAACGACGAGCGACCAACGGCCAACCGCGCTACCTCCGCTGGTCCGGCTCCTGGCCGCCGACGAAGCGGGGACGGTACTCGGGCGCGCGGCCCGCCATCTGGTCGCGGTGCATGCGGTCGTGGCGGTAGTACGAGCGCAGCCACTGCATCGCCGTCAGACTTCCGAACATCGCGTGGGAGGCAGTGCGCTCAAACTGCGCGGGCGCCATCGACTCGATGAGCGCGAGCGTGGTCACGCGCTGAGCGCGGAGCTGAGCCGTGAGCTCGGGCACGGCGTGCGCCTGCGCTTCGGTAAGCGGGATGACGACGCGGTCGCCGCGGACGCGCGTGACATCGGGCGCCTCTTCGGCGAGGGCGCGTTCGACCCAGGCGCGGTAGCCGGTCTCCATCTCGGCGAGGTGCGCGAGCTGCTGCTTGGCCGACCAGCCGGCCTCGCCCTGGCCGTCGGGCGGGGTCAGCGACGCCTGCTCTTCGGACAGCGCCTCGGCCTGCGATAGAAGTGCCTCCCGCTCGGATCCCATCTTCTCGATGAGCTCGTGAACCTGCTCATTCGTGGCCATCGAAGGCCTCCTCTCGTTTCCATAACAAATCGATGAGAGCCGGTAACGATCCGCGCGTTTCGGGCGTTCTATCGAGTGCAACCAGCAGAAAGGCAGACCAATGGCGCGTCGAGACCCGGAACGGACCGCGAAGCTCCGGAGGGTGGTGTCCTACCTCCTGGAGAGGCAGTGCATGAACAAGGGGGACCAGAGCCGGCTGGCCGAGCACTTCAAAGTCTCGCGGCAGCGCGTCCACCAGATCGTTGTCGAAGAGCGCAGGCGCTACCAACACGACTCCATCAGCCACGGCCAGCAGGTGCTCATCCAGTAAAGCCGAGCCGGGCCGCCGCGGCGATGGCAAACCCGTCCGTCATGCCGGAGATGTAATCCGCGATGCGCCTCGTGAGCGCGTCTTCCCGCCGCGTGTACTCCGACGCCTCGAGCTCGGAGGGGTCCCGCAAGAAGTGCGCCCAGAGGAACTCGATGAGCCGCCGGGCGCGGTCCGCCTCCGCCAGCCGCTCCTCCCACAGGTAGACGTTCTCGAACAGGTAGTCGCGCAGCTCGTCGGTCGCCGCCGAGACCTCCGGGCTCATGGCGATCGCGGGCAGCGGGCCGCCGTCGCGCGGCCGCAGCGCCGCGCCCCACGAGGCGTCGACGGCGTCGCTGACGAGCGTGTCAATGCGCTCGGAGTGCGTTTCGCCGAGCACGCGGCGGGCGGGCGCGGGGAGCTCGTCGGGCCGCAGCAGGCCCGCGCGGACAGCATCGGCGATGTCGTGGTTGAGGTAGGCCAGCGAGTCGGCGAGGCGCACGATCTGGCCCTCGAGCGTGCTCGCCAGCGGGTCGCCCCACTCGCCGGCCGACCAGTAGCGCTCGGCCAGCTCCTCGAAGATGCCCTCGCGTGGCTTCGAGTGCTTGAGGATGCCCTCGCGCACCTCCCACGTCAGGTTCAGGCCCTGCCCGGACGCTTCGAGCAGGTCGACGATGCGCAGGCTCTGCTCGTTGTGCCGGAAGCCCTCCGGCAGCAGCGCGCCCAGCGCCTGCTCGCCCGCGTGCCCGAACGGCGTGTGCCCCAGGTCATGGCCGAGCGCGATGGCCTCCGTCAGGTCCTCGTTCAGGTCGAGGCCGCGGGCGATGGTGCGGGCGATCTGCGCCACTTCGAGCGTGTGCGTGAGGCGCGTCACGTAATGGTCGCCGGCCGGGGCGATGAACACCTGCGTCTTGTGCTTCAGGCGCCGGAAGGCCTTCGAGTGGATGATGCGGTCGCGGTCCCGCTGGAACTCCGTCCGCATGTCGGACGGCTGTTCGGGCCGCTGCCGGCCGCGGCTGCGGGCGCTGCGGACGGCGCCGGGAGCCAGCGCTTCCTCGCGCTCTTCGAGCCGCAGGCGGACGTTCTCGTGCGGTCGCATCGGGACGATTGTATGCGCGCGTGCGAGCCGGGGTCGAGGCGGGGGGACGGCGCGTTGTTCACTACGTGAAAACTGTTACAATCGAATTGGACGTGTCCGATCGGGCGCGGAGCAGCACCGGCCACGAGCTGATACGAGCATGTACGGAATCGGCGTCCTCAAGGGCATGGCGGTGACCATCCAGCGGATGGTGAAGCCGCCCGCGACCATCGAATTCCCCGAGGTCACGCGCCCCATCTCGCCGCGCGCGCGCACGAACCTGCTCTGGTTCGAAGAACGCTGCACAGGGTGCAGCACCTGCGCGCAGGCATGCCCGGACGGCTGCATCCTCGTCGAGACGTCGCCCAACCCCGACGGCACACTGGAGAAGGTGCGGTACGAGATCGACTTCCGCATCTGCATGTACTGCGGCCTCTGCGTCGAGGCGTGCCCCTACCAGGCGATCCAGGCC
>DASUKS010000100.1:0-2328 GCA_036278595.1 Dehalococcoidia bacterium | reverse complement strand
CTCGAGCAGGCGCCGGTGCGTTTCCTCGCGCTGCGCCGCGTGCCGCGCGCGCACGTCGGGACGGGAGCGCCCTCTTGAAAGCTCCATCATTCGCTGTTATACAGCAACAGCACGTCACCATATCTACCGAAAGGGTCTGCGGAATGAGATGGGGTCACGCGTCGCTCGCACTCGTGTGTGCGCTCGCACTCGCAACGGGCGCCGCCGCGACGGCCGGCGTCTCGGCGAAGAAGAAACCGAAGAAGAAGGTGGCGCCGCTTGCGCTGTGCCAGCTCGGTCAGCTAACGATCCAGATGAGGAACGGCCCAAAGCCGATCAAGTGCAAGCCGAATCCCGCGTTCTCGAAGACGATCTGCCAGACAGCGATCACGCCGCTGCTGCAGGCAGCGTTCCCGAGCTCCGGAGTCCCGGCGGGGCCGGCAAACGGATACGGCCCGTTCTTGAACACCGTCGGCTGCTACTGGAAGGTCGGCGGCATGAACCAGGCGATCGGCGTGCAGGTCCTCGGCGGCAAGGGCTTCCACACGAACAGCCTCTACGTCGCGAACACGCAGATCACCATGCAGCAGGCGTGGCAGGAGCAGTTCCAGGAGGACTCAACCGGCCAAGGCACCTGCGGTGACGGGCCGACGTCCCAGATCGTCGCGAAGACGACGGTCGAGGGCTTCTCCGCGTACACGATGGATCAGTGTCCGGCGCTGCCCAACTTCAAGGCGGACGGCTACTACAAGGTCAGCGTGATCACGAAGTACGCCTGGTACATCGTGATGGCGAGGTCTCCGGTCACCGTGCATTCGTCGAGCGACCTTGTGCCGATCGTCGAGAAGCTGATGGCGAAGTACGCGGTCTACAACCACTAGCTGTTCTCTGGCGCGGGCGCCCCGGGCGGCGGGGCGCCCGCGTTTGACAGCTACGACAGTCAAGGCATAGACTGTCGATGTATGGAGGGTGACGCGCTTCGCGGGCATCTGGAGTTCTTGCTCTTGGCCGGCCTCGCGCAGTCGGAGCAACATGGCTATGCGTTGATCGAGTGGCTGCGTGAGCAGAGCGCCGGTGCGCTCGATCTCGGTGAGGGAAGCGTCTACCCCGCGTTACGCCGGCTAGAGGCGGCGGGCAGCGTCGCCAGCACGTGGCGAGCCGACGGCGGCCGCCGCAAACGCGTGTACCGCTTGACGAAGCGCGGGCGGGAGCGGCTGCGCAGCGAGCACGACGATTGGAACGACCTGGTCCGCACAGTCGGTCTCGTGCTGCGCGCATCATGAACGAGTACCTGCAGGAGCTGCGACGCGCGTTGCCGCTGTTGTTCCGGCGGCGGTTCGTCGCCGAGCTGCGCGAGCATTTCGCATCGGCAGCGGAGCGCGGCGAAGACGAGCGTGTGACGATCGAGCGGCTTGGCCCGGCGCACACGCTGGCGGCTCAACTGGTTGCGGATCTGCGCGGCGGCAAGCTCGGCCGCGTCGCGGCGCTGCTCACGGGTTCCCGCGTCGCGATGGTCGGTACCGCGACGGCTGCGGTGGTCGTCGCCGCATTCGTCGCCCTTGGGTTGCTGAGTGTGGCGCACACGTCGCAGCACCCGTCCGCTGCGCAACGGACGGTCGCCGCCATCGCGCTCGACCAGGTCGGCACCCCATACACCTGGGGTGGCGCCTCACCGGCGACAGGCTTCGACTCGACTGGTCTCGTCCGGTGGACGTACACACGCGCGGGGGTCCGGGTACCGCTGCACGTTCGTGACCTCAACCCCGACGTGAGTCGCGCGAAGCTGCAGCCCGGCGATCTTCTCTACTTCGACGACCACCAGCTTCTCGGCATCTACGTCGGCGCCGGACAATATGTCGACGCCGAGCACACCGGCAGCACGGTCAGCGTGCACAGCCTGGCCTCGTCGGCGGCGCAGTACGACGGCGCAGCGCGGCTCACCAAGTAGCGCGTTCAGAGAGTCTCAAAGCGACAGCGCCAGTTCTTCGCCGAGCTGCGCGAGATCCTCGGCGGCGAACGCCGGATCGCCGGAGAGCGGCAACGCGGCAGCGTCGCGCACGACCCCTCCGAAGAGTTCACACCGAACATTCAGTGCGACGCAGTGGCGCAGCACGGCGCTCGCAGCCTTGCCGTCGAACGTCGTGCCGTCGACCGTGCCTTCGCCGGTCACGACAAGGTCCGCGCCGCGCGCGCGGTCGTCGAAGCCGATTAGCTCGAGCACGAGCTCTGCTCCTTCGAGTAGCTCGCCGCCGAGCAGCGCGAGCGCAGCGCCGAGCCCGCCGCCGGAGCCTGCGCCGGGAAGCTCCGCGTACGGCCGCAGCGCGTCCATCGCGGCGAGCCGTTCTTCCA
>DASUKS010000099.1:0-5318 GCA_036278595.1 Dehalococcoidia bacterium | reverse complement strand
TAGGCGTACTCGACCGCCGCGTCGCGACCGAGCTCGAAGTAGCGGGCATCGCCATACGTGTCGACGCTGTGGCAGTACCTCTCGAGGATGCCCATGCCGGCGAGCAGCCCCACGTTGTAAAGCACGGTTGATGCCAGGCAGATCGAGCCGCCGACCTCCGACGTCAGCCGGCCCGCCTTCAACGCGGCTGCCTCCTTGTAACCCGCCGCGCGCGTCGGTCGGCCGACGAGCCGCCAGAACGACAGTACTTCGCCGGGCATGACCAACGCGCCATCGATGGCGGCCATCGACAGCGACAGGTTGCGCACCTTGCCCTCGTAGCGCTGCTCCTGCCCGGGGTAGCACGCGATCGGCAGCGCGTACGCGCAGATGCGCTGTGTCAGCTCGCCACCGGCATCGCGGCGGGAAGCGAACCGCATTCTCGCGCGCGCATCATCGAGCGCGCGCATGGACGCGCGCAGCTTCCACCGCACGGGTTGCGGGGCAACGCGTCGGGCCAGCGGCCGGAGCGATGCGACGTGCATGCGCGTATGATGCCGCGCACGGCGCCTGATTGCACGATGCCAATCCGGTGTCGGGCTTAGTTGGGTTACTGCGGAAGCAGGCCGTCCATCCGCAGCAGCCGCGCGCGGTAGTCGTCCGTGCTCTCGGCGCCGAGGTGCGCGACGACGGCGTCGAACAGCGAGGCGGTCGTCGCGATGCAGTAGCCCATCGTCTCGGAGGCCGTGCGCACGGCGTCCGTCACCTGCTGCGGACGCGCGGCCGGCGGCTGAAGCCTGTAGCCGTTCACCAGCAGCAGCCCGCGGGGCGCGCTGCCGCGCTGCTCGATCGCCCGCTCGATGCGCTGGCGCAGGCGATGGTGCGCCGCCATATCGATGGCGCCCTCGCTCGCATCGACCTCGACCAGCACGCTGCCCGCGTCCGTCCGAAGCTCGATCCCCGCATCCTGCTGCGAGAAGACTTCGAAGCCGATGAGCCGCAGCGCATCGAGCACGACGTCGTCGAGGCCGAGGGCACCTTCTTGCCAGAGCAGCCGCTGGTATCGCGCGAGCTGATCGCAGTGCGTCTCGGCGCTATCGAGCGTGCGCTGCGCTTCGTCGCGTGCGCGCTTCGCGGCGTCGAGCGCGTTGCGCCGGTCTTCGAGCCCGGGCAGTGGCAGGCCTTCGACCCACCCGGGTGGCCGGCCCTCGGCCATGACGCCCAGCGCGCGCCGGATGCCGGCCTGCAGTGCGCCGGACAGCGCGTAGCGGGAGGCGCCGGCGGCCAACGTCAGCGCCGGCAGCGCGACGACGCGCCCGCGCTCGATCGCCGGCTCGACGGCCACCGCCTGCCCGCCGGCCGATGTTGCGAAGACGCGCACGCCCTCGCCGGCGTCGAAGTACGCCCGGTACGCCACGTTCGCCCGCTCGCCGTCGAGGAACGCCGCGAGCGGGTGCTCGTAGTCCGTGACATCGATACGCGTCCCGTCGCCCGGGCGCATGCTGCCGAGGAGCGCCGGGCAGGCGTCGCGCAGCCAGTAGTAGTCGTCGAGCGGCGCGACGCCCGCGACGCCGTTATGCGCGACCGGCGGCGCCGCGAACAACAGGACGAGCCCGTCGTGCGCGAGCAGGCGCTTCGTCTCGTCGATCCGCCGCAGCAGCACGTCGGCGAGAGGGACATCATCCGCGCGCTCGGGCTGGTTGAGCACGCGCTTGCCGCCGAACGTCTGCGCCTCGACCGAGCCGGCCGACGCGCCTTCGATCAGCTCCGACAGCGCGCCGACGTCGGCGACGATCGCGTCGTAGTCGAAGAATGCCGGCGCGGTGAGGAAGTTGTAGTTATCGACGAGCGGGCCCGGCAGTGGGAACCCGAGCGAGAGGATGCGACCGATGCGACGCGGCGGCGTCATGCTCAGTCGTCGAGCGGAAGCGTGCGCAGGTATTGGCGCAGACCCGGGCCGGTATCCGAGCGCCGCAGCCCGATCTCGATCGAGGCCGTCAACAGGCCGAGCGGCCGTCCGGTATCGAAGCGCCGCCCCTCGAACTCGTACGCGAACACCGGCTCGCGCTCCATCAGCGCGGCGATGCCGTCCGTGAGCTGGATCTCGCGCCCCTTGCCCGGCGCAGTGCGCTCGAGGACGTCGAAGATGGCCGGCGTCAGGACGTAGCGACCGACAATCCCCAGGTTCGACGGTGCGTCTTCCGCCTTCGGCTTCTCGACGAGCGACTCGACCTGCATCACCCGCCCGTCTAGCGGTTTCCCGCCGACGATCCCGTAGTTCTCGAGCTCGGAGTCCGGCAGGTCCATTACGGCGATTACGCTGCCGCCGCGCTGTTCGAACACGTCGACCATCTGCTTCGCGACCGGCACGTCCGCCACCAGCACATCGTCGGGGAACATCAGCAGGAACGGCTCGTCGCCCACGATGTCGCGCGCCTGGAGGACGGCGTGGCCGACGCCCTTCTGCTCGTTCTGGCGCACGTAGACGAAGTCCGCGAGGTCACTGATCTGCTGCATCTCGGCCAGCCGCGAGAGGTCCCCCTTCTCTCGCAGCGTCATCTCCAGCTCGAGCGAGCGGTCGAAGTGGTCCTCGACGGCGCGCTTGCTCGCCGCGGTGACGATGATCACCTGCCGCAGGCCGGCGGCCGCCGCTTCCTCGATCGTGTACTGGATGATGGGTTTGTCGACGAGGGGGAGGGACTCCTTCGGTTGCGCCTTTGTGGCCGGCAGGAGGCGGGTGCCGTAGCCCGCCGCGAGTACGACTGCCTTCCGAACTCGCACGCCTCCTCCTTCCCGGAATCCGGCGAAGTGTATCGGCCTGCCCTCCACGCGGGCAATCAGCCGGATGTACGTGTTCGCTCCTGACCGCCGGCGTCAGCAGTGCGTCCATGGGCCGGGCGCGCACAGCCGTCGCTCGCGGGGCTGCTTGCTACCATGTAGGTGGCGGCGTAGCGCCGTCCCCGGCGGAGGCCGCACGATTTCACTTCATGCCCGACTTCAAGCTCGTATCTGACTTCTCGCCTACCGGCGACCAGCCGCAGGCTATCGAGGCGCTCGCGCGAGGCCTCGATAGAGGCGACCGCTCGCAAACGCTGCTCGGCGTGACGGGCAGCGGCAAGACGTTCACGATGGCGAACGTCATCGCGCGCTACCAGCGCCCGACGCTCGTGCTGGCGCCGAACCGCACGCTTGCGGCGCAGCTCTGCCAGGAGTTCAAGGAGTTCTTCCCCGAGAACGAGGTCGAGTACTTCGTCTCCTACTACGACTACTACCAGCCCGAGGCCTACATCCCGCGCACGGACACCTACATCGCGAAGGACGCGGACATCAACGAAGAGATCGACAAGCTGCGCCACGCCGCGACCCGCGCGCTGTTCGAGCGCCGCGACGTCATCATCGTCGCCTCGGTCTCGTGCATCTATGGTCTCGGCGAGCCGGAGGAGTACCAGAGCTTCGTCGTCAAGGTGCGGAAGGGCGAGCGCTTCGACCGCGCGCGCATCATGCGCCGGTTCGTCGATATGCAGTACGAACGCAACGACATGAACCTGGTGCGCGGCAAGTTCCGCATGCGCGGCGACAGCATCACCATCCAGCCTTCGTACGAAGAGCTGGCCGTGCGCATCGACTTCTTCGGGGATGAGGTCGAGCGGATCATCGAGATTGACCCGCTGACCGGCGAGCTGCTCGCGGACCGGGACGAGATCGACATCTACCCGGCGAAGCACTTCGTAACGTCGAAGGACAAGCTCGACGACGCGATGAACGACATCGAGATCGAGCTGCGCGAGCGGCTGCAGGAGTTGCGTGCGGCGGGGAAGATCCTCGAGGCGGCGCGGCTCGAAGAGCGCACGACGTACGACCTGGAGACGATGCGGGAGGCCGGCTACTGCTCGGGCATCGAGAACTACAGCCGGCACCTTGCGCGCAGAGCGCAGGGCAGCACGCCGTGGACGCTGCTCGACTACTTCCCGGACGACTTCCTGATGTTCATCGACGAGTCGCACATCGCCGTGCCGCAGGTGCGCGGCATGTACCACGGCGACGTCGCGCGCAAGACCGTGCTCGTCGACTACGGATTCCGGCTGCCGTCCGCGCTCGATAACCGGCCGCTCAACTTCGAGGAGTTCGAGAATCACCTGAATCAGGTCGTGTTCGTCTCCGCGACGCCGGGCCCGTACGAGCTGAGCACCAGCTCGCAGGTCGCAGAGCAGGTGATCCGCCCGACGGGACTCCTCGACCCGGTGATCGACGTGCGGCCGACGCGCGGGCAGATCGACGACCTACTCGACGAGGTGAAGCAGCGCACGGACCGCCAGGAACGCGCGCTCGTCACGACGCTGACGAAGCGCATGGCCGAAGACCTCGCCGACTACCTGCAGGAGGCCGGCGTCCGCACACACTACCTGCACAGCGAGATCGACACGCTGGAGCGCGTCGAGATCCTGCGCGACCTGCGCCTGGGCGTCTACGACGTGGTCGTCGGCATTAATCTTCTCCGCGAAGGCCTCGACCTGCCGGAGGTGTCGCTCGTCTGCATCCTCGATGCCGACAAGGAGGGCTACCTGCGGTCAGGCGGCTCGCTCGTGCAGACCATCGGCCGCGCCGCGCGCCACATCGACGGCAACGTGATCATGTATGCCGACAAGGTGACGGACTCGATGCGCTATGCCATCGACGAGACGAACCGCCGCCGCAAGATCCAGCAGGCGTACAACGACGAACACGGCATCTCGCCGGAGGGCATCACAAAGGCGATCCGCGACATCACGGACCAGATCAAGAAGGTCGCGGAGGAGCAGGCAACCTACAACGTGAAGTCGCTGCCGAAGGACGAGATGACGCGGCTGATCAAGGACCTCGAGTCGCAGATGAAGACGGCGGCGAAGTCGCTCGAGTTCGAGAAGGCGGCGTTGCTGCGCGACCAGGTCGTCGAGCTGCGCAAGGCGATGCTCGACGACCAGTCCGCGCTGCACGAGTTCGCGCAGTCGTCGTACGGCTCCCTCGGCTCGAAGCCGCGTGCCCGCCCCGGCGGACGCTATCAGCGCCGCGCACCCGTCCGCGGGCGGCGGTAGACCCCGCGATTCCGTATCGCCTACGACGCTACCGCTGTACCGCCGGCCGGCGATCACTCATCAGCCGCAGGACCTCTGCGCCCGACATCTGTGCCCGTCAGGCCGTCGTGTGGTTCGTCCCGCCGTTCAGCTCTCGTCGTCGTCTGACTCTTCGTCCGGGATCGGCTGCTTCGAGTGGCCGTTCGTCCGGACGCAGGCGTGACCGCCCGGTTCCATGGGGAGCCCGCACAGCGGGCATACCGGCCGGCCGCCGGCGATAATCTCGTC
>DASUKS010000098.1:0-11537 GCA_036278595.1 Dehalococcoidia bacterium | reverse complement strand
CAACTGGTCGTCGAAAGACGCGTCGGCCGCGCCGAAGGCGCTGATCGCGACGATCGAGCACAACCTGGGGATCAAGGTCGACCACTACGTCACCTTCGACCAGTACAGCTCCGAGAAGATCATCGACGCGATGGGCGGCGTCACCATCAACAATCCGAAGGCGTTCGGGCAGTCGGACTACTCCGACGACGACATCCACGTGAAGCCGCAGCAGTTCCCCGTCGGGACGCAGCACCTCGACGGTTACCAGGCCGTCGCGTACGGCCGGATCCGCCAGGGGTCGTCCGACTTCGACCGGATCGTACGGCAGCAGCGCATCGCGTCTGCCCTGCTTGACCAGGCCGCATCGCCGACGTCGATCCTGCGCGTGCCGGGGTTGATCAGCGCATATCGCGGGGCCATCGGCACGGACATGAGCCTGCGGCAGTCCGCGGGCGTGCTGGCGATGCTGAAGCGGGTGCCGGACAGCCAGCTGAAGACCATGTCGCTCGGCGATGCCGAGACCCCGTGCACGAGTTGCAGCGGGTCGCTGCAGTTGCTGGTGCCATCGAAGGTCGAGCAGATCATCGACGATGCCTTCGGGAATACGCAGGATGGCGCGCGGGCGGCGGAGCTGCTGCAGACCAACGGGGTCGCGGGGTAAGCAGTTCGCAGTTCACAGTTCACAGTTCACAGTTCACAGTAATGGACCGCGGCCGGCGCTTCGCAGCCCGAGGATGCGGATTCTTCCGCTTTGCTCAGAGTGACAGGCTTCGGCGGACCGCATGACAACTCGGCGTGCAACATCGGTCGTGTGCGCGCCGACGAGCCGGTTAGCGGGTGGGGCGGACGGGCGAGGCTTCGCGGACGAAGGCTTCGAAGAGCGGGCGCATGCGCGGGTGAAAGGCGGGCTCCTGGGGCTCGGGGCGCTCCGGGTGCCACTGGACGCCGACGACCCAGCGGTGGCGCTCGCTCTCCATTCCTTCGACGAGATCGATGCCGTGCCCGTCGGCGAACGCGGTCGGGCGGAGGCCGGACGCGAGGTCCGCGAGGCGCACCGCCTGATGGTGACGCGAGTTGACGCGCATGGGTTCCGGGCCGAAGACCGCGGCGAGCCGCGAGTCCGGCTCGATGCGCCGCAGATCGTGCCAGCGCGACGGGTAGCCCTCGCTCCGGTAGTCGGCGCGGTGCTCACCGCTGTCGATGTGCTGCAGTAAGCTGCCGCCGAGCGCGACGTTCAGCACCTGGTGGCCGCGGCAGATCGCGAGCACCGGGATGTCGCGCGCCAGCGCGACGCGTAGCGCCTCGCACTCCATCTCGTCGCGCGCAGGGGCAGTCTCGCGCACCTTCGGGTGGCGCTCGGCGCCGTAGCGCGCGGGGTCGACATCGATGCCGCCGGTGACCATGAGTCCGTCAAGATCGGCGACGAGCGCGGCGATCGCGGGCGCCGCCGACCCGTCGAGGTCGATGACCTCGCCGCCGGCCTCCCGCACGCGGCTCCAGTAGCGGTCGATGACCTCGCCGGCGACGTCCTCCCAGCGGGTGACGCCGATCCGGGGCCTTGCGTTCTCGTCGCTTCGCATCAAACCGTCGCACCCACGCAAGAGACGCGGAAAAACCTACACGAATCCGTCAGCAGAATGGCCGGTGCACATGGCCGAGAGATAGCCGTGCGCTGCTAGCTTCTCAGGGGAGGATACATGCTGAACGGGATCGGAGCGATGTGGCTCAATCTGTCGCCGGCCGGCGTCGTCGCGCGCGGAATGACCGATCCGCTGGCGCTCGCGAGCGCCAGCCAGATGTTCCAGGAGCAGTACCCGCTGCTCGAGTTGTTCTTCCGCACCTCGCTGATCTACGTCGGGCTGCTGGCGGTGCTGCGCGTGTTTGGGCGGCGGGAAGCCGGCTCGCTGGAGATGGCGGATCTGCTGATGATCGTGCTGATCGCGGACGGCGTGCAGAACGGGATGTCGGGCAACTACAACACGGTGACGGGCGCGGCGGTCGTCGGGGGGACGATCATCGGCTGGAACTGGTTCCTGGCGTTCGCCACCTTCCGCGTCGAATGGCTGCGGAGACTGATGCAGCCGGGGCCGCTACTCGTCATCAAGGACGGGCAGCTCGTGCGGAAGAACATGAGGTCCGAGCTGATTACGCGCGACGAGATCTTCTCGCTCCTGCGCGCGCAGGAGGTGGACGACCTGGGCGACGTCGAGGCGGCGTACCTGGAGGGGAACGGGCAGCTTAGCGTGAGGACGCGAGACAGCCAGCGGCACAAGTCGCAGGCGCAGCCACGAAGTGGCGCGCCCTGACGGGACAGCTACTCCTCGTCGTAGTCGGAGTCGTCGCTGTCGTCCTCTTCGAAGCCCATCTCGCGGGGCTCGCCTTCCGTCTCGGCCTCGCCCTCGTTGTCTTCCCAGTCGTCGCCGTCGTCGGCGACGTCTTCGTCTTCCTCCAGATCCGTGCGCACGAGGCTCTCGCGGATGTACGGACGGATGCCCTCCCCGGCTTTGCCGGCCGGGAACGAGAGGCGACCGACCTGCGTCGGGTGCTGGAAGGTCTCCTTGATGATCACGCGGATCGTGTTCTCGCGGATGCCGGCGATGGCGGCGGCGTACTTGTTGCCGCCGGTCATGAGCTTCGAGAGGCGCATCGCGAGCTTGGGCTCGATGTCGCTTATGTAATCTCCCGCCACGGTTTCGACCGTGAGCCGCGAGCCCACCGGCTTAAGCTGCACCTCATCGCCCGCCGAGAGCGTGGCGAGCGACTTGACGTTGACGCGGTCGAGCGAGGTGACGCCCGTCTTGCCCATCTCCTCGATGAACAGCGAGGCATCGACCTGGTGCGCCTTGTCAGGCTCCGTGCGGGCGCGGGCGGCCGCCAGACGCTCGAGGTTCTTGCGGGCGATCGGGTTCGAGGGGTTCAACTCGAGCGACTTCGTGTAGGCCTCGCGCGCCTCCTTGATCTTGCCGGTCTCGCTGAGGGCCTTGCCCAGGCGGTTGTAGGCCTCGGCGTCGTCCGGGAACGCGGCGATGATCGCGCGGTTGGTGGTGACAGCGTCGTCCCAGCGGCTTTGCATCGCAAACTGGATGGCCTGCTCGGTCCGAACGCGGCGCATGCGGGTCTCGTCTTGCTGGGTCTGATACGTCATGAATCCTCTATGTTTCGCGCCAAAACGGCGTCTCAGGCCAAATATCGCGTGATTGTAGAGCCTCGATCCGCGCGACACAAGAACGGATCGGCCCGCTCAAATATCGTCCGATCGAAGGCGTTCCGCAGTGCCCAAATCGTACGATCAATACGGTCTCCGGCAGGCATCAGATCTCGTCGGACGAGTGAAAAGTACGTACACTCTGGCGTGACTTCGAATCCGCAGGTGCAGGAACTGATGGTGCGCGGCATCGTCGTCGGCGCGTTCCAGGAGAACTGCTGGGTGATCGGCAACCGCCGCAGCGGCGAGGCGATCTGCGTCGACCCGGGCGACGAACCCGGCGAGATCCTGGCGATGGCGCGGGAGATGGGCGTCAGCATCAAGTACATCGCCAACTCGCATGGGCACATTGACCACGTGCTCGGTGTGGCGGGCATCCGGGAAGCGACGGGGGCGCGGTTCCTGCTGCATCCGGCCGATGCCGAGATGGTGCGCAACACGTCCGAGTCGGCGAAGCGCTGGATGGGGGCGGAGATCCCGAATCCGCCGCCGCCCGATGCCCCGCTGGCCGACGGCGACGAGATCGACATCGACGGGGTGAAGCTGCATGTGCTCCACACGCCCGGTCACACGCCGGGGAGCGTGTGCTTCTATGCGAACGGCGTCGTGTTCGCCGGCGACACGCTGTTCGCGGGCTCGATCGGCCGGACGGACCTGCCGGGCGGGGACTACGACCAGGAGATGGGGAGCATCGTGGAACGACTGTTGGCGCTGCCCGACGACACGATCGTGCTGCCCGGGCACATGGACCAGACGACGATCGGGCAGGAGCGGCAGCGCAACCCGTACGTGCGGATGGAACTCGAGCGGCGCGGGACCTAGCGTGCGCCGCGCCGGGACACGCTCTCTTCGCACATTGATCCGGCGGCTCCGAGCATGAGCGTCGCGGACCAGGCGGCAACGGGCACGGGCGAGCAGCCGGCGCTTCGGCTCGGGCTCGGGTGGCTCTTCGGGCCGCCGGCCCTGCTCTTCGTCGCGTTCCTGGCGGTGCCGATCGCGGCGCTCGTGTGGCGCGCGGGGTCGAGCGGCGAGCTTTCGAACAACCTGACGTCGTCGCTGGTGCTCGATTCGCTGCGGCTGAGCGCACTGACGAGCACGATTGTGCTGGCCGTAGCGGTGCTGGCCGGGACGCCGCTCGCCTACCTGCTCGCACGGCGCGACTTCCGCGGCAAGATGGCTGTCGACCTGCTGCTCGACCTGCCGATCGTGCTGCCGCCGACCGTCGCCGGCGTGGCGCTGCTGGTCGCACTCGGCCGGCGCGGGCTCGTCGGGCAGGAGCTGGATTCATCGGGGATCGACATCGCGTTCACGACGACCGCCGTGGTGCTGGCGCAGCTGTTCGTGTCGGCGCCGTTCTACATCCGTACGGCGAAGGCCGGGTTCGAGAGCGTCGAGCCGGTGTACGAGGGCGTGGCATCGACGCTGGGCGCGTCGCCGCTGCGGACGTTCTTCCGCGTGACGCTGCCGCTCGCGTGGCCGTCACTCCTCGCCGGCGCGATCCTCTGCTGGGCACGCGCGCTCAGCGAGCTCGGGGCGACGCTGATCTTCGCAGGGAACTTCCAGGGACGGACGCAGACGATGCCACTCGCGATCATCGGCGCGTTCGAAGCGGGGAAGTCGATCGAGGTGCCGATCGCGCTATCGGTGATCCTCGTCGCTGCGGCCGCGGTGCTGCTGCTGCTGCTGCGGCTGGTGGCGCGCGGCGGGGCGCGGGTCTAGCGATGTTCCGCATCGACATCGAGAAGCGCGTCGGCAGGTTCGACCTGCAGCCGCGGTTCGAGGCCGCGAACGAGTTCGTCGTGCTGTTCGGACCTTCGGGCTGCGGGAAGTCGCTGACGCTGCAGGCGGTGGCGGGTCTGCTCACGCCCGACCGCGGGCGCATCGACCTGCCGGGCGGACGGCCGGCGTTCGACGCGGCGGCGCGGGTCAACCTGCCGCCGCAGGAGCGCAACATCGGTTATGTCGTGCAGGAGCTGGCGCTGTTCCCGCACCTCAGCGCGCGCGAGAACATCGAGTTCGCGATCCACCGCTGGCCGGCAGCCGAGCGTCGGGCGCGCGCGAATCACCTCGTGTCGCTGCTGGGGCTCGACGGGCTCGAGGACCGGCGGCCGCGGCAGCTCTCGGGCGGACAGCAGCAGCGGGTGGCGCTCGCGCGGGCGATCGCCGCGGAGCCCTCGCTGCTACTGCTCGACGAGCCGTTCTCCGCGCTCGACACGCCGCTGCGGACGCTGCTTCGGCGCGAGCTGGCGAGTTTGCGGCGGCGGCTCGACCTCACGGCGCTGCTCGTGACGCACGACCTCGGCGAGGCGTACGCGCTCGGCGACCGGATCGTGGTGTTCGACGACGGACGGGTGCTGCAGCACGGCGCCCGCGAGAGCGTATTCCGCCGGCCGGTATCGCGCCGGGTGGCGGAGCTGGTGGAGATGCACAACATCGTGCCGGGCGAGGTCGTCGCGTACGCGGAGGGTGTGGCAGTGGTGAGGACGCCGTGGTTCACGACGCGCGTGCGCGACCCGGAGGCGCCGGTGCGAGGCCAGGTGTATGTGTGCATCCGGCCGGAGCACATCATTGTGGTACGCGAAGGCCGCGAGGCGCGGGAGACCGGCGACACGGTGATCGAGACGGAGATCATCGAAGAAGTGGCGAGCGGGAATACGTACCGTCTGTATATGCGGGCGATGCCGGACGCGGAGGTGGGCGAGCCGTACGTGTTCGAGGTGGACGTGCCGGCGCACCCCTACGACGTGCTGGGCATCGCGAGCCGGCGGGACTGGCGGATCACGCTGAGCAGCGAGCACCTGGCGCTGGTGCCGCGATCGGCTGTCTGACTGTCGCTTCGCTCAGGATCACAGCGCCGGCAGGATGGCGGCGGTCCGCGTTACGGGGCGGCGCCGATGTCTTCGAGGTAGCGGCGGTAGGTGGCGAGGGCGGCGATCGCGCGGACGGCTCGCTCGGGGTAATGGTACGCGGGGATGTGCGCCGCATCGAGCATGGTGCGTCCGCGGGCGACGGCATCGCCGCCCATGTAGGCGGCGGCGACGGGCTTGCCGGTCACGCGCGAGAGGTGCGTGATGGCGCGCGCGGTGCGTTCCGGTTCGGTGACGGCCTGCGGCGTGAGGAGCACGATCACGGCATCGACGCCGTCGTCCTCGAGGGCGATCTGGACCGCCGCCTGGTAGCGATCCGAGGCCGCGTCGCCGAGCACGTCGATCGGGTTCGCGGAGGATGCCGCGGACGGCAGCGTCTCGGCGAGCCGGTCGCGGCTGACGGGCGACAGGCGCGCCAGCTCCAGGCAGTAGCGTTCGACGGCATCGACCGCCATGACGCCGGGGCCGCCGGCGTTCGTGACGATGGCGACGCGCGAGCCGCGCGGCAGCGGCAGGTACGAGAACGCGAGCGTGTAGTCGAACAGCTCCTCCATCGTGTAGGCGCGGAGGACGCCCGCCTGGCGGAGCGCGGCATCGACGACGGTGTCGGTGGCAGCGAGCGCGCCCGTGTGCGAAGAGGCGGCGCGAGCGCCGCTCGCGCTGCGGCCGACCTTCATGATGACGAGCGGCTTCTGGGCGGTGACGCGGCGGGCGATCTCGATGAACGCCCGCGCGTCGGTGAAGCCTTCGAGGTAGCCGACGATCAGTCGGGTCTGCTCGTCCTCGCACAAATAGCGCAGCAGGTCGACCTCGTTGACGTCGGCCATATTGCCGAGCGACACGAACTTCGAGAAGCCGACGTCGATCGAGCGCGCCCAGTCGAGGATCGCGGTCGCCATCGCGCCGGACTGCGAGATCACCGCGCTCTCGAAACGATACGGTGCCGCCTCGGCGAACGTCGCGTTGAGGTTGGCGAAGGTGTTGATGATGCCGAGCGAGTTGGGGCCGATGAGGCGCACGCCGCCGGCGCGGGCACGCTCGAGGATCAGCTGCTCGTGGCGCGCTCCCTCGGGGCCGGTCTCGCGGAAGCCGGCGGTGATCACCACCGCCGCGGGCACGCGCTTGCGGGCGCACTGGTCGACGACGCCGGCGACCGCTTCGTTGGGCACTGTCAGGATCGCGAGATCGACGGGGTGCGGCACGTCGTCGATGTGCGCGTAAGCGGTGAGGCCGAGCACGGACTCGGCGTTCGGGTTCACGGGGTACACCGGCCCGGCGAAACGGCCGCGCGTGATGTTGTCGAGCAGGACGTAGCCGAGCTTCAGCGGGTTGCGGGAGGCGCCGACGACGGCGATGCTGCGCGGCGTGAAGAAGCAGTCGAGGCGATCGCTCATCGCCCTATCGTAGCGTGCGCGGCGGTCACGGCTCGCCGGCGGATGCGTCTTCGTCGGGGAGCGCGTGCGGCTCCGCGTCCTCCTCCGGCCCCTCGACCGCTGCCTTGAGGTTCACCAATCCCTGCACGAGCGCGAGCGCCAGGCCTTCGTCGCGCAGGCCGAATGTGATGAGTCTGAAGAACACGTAGCGGAAGCCGAACGGCGTGAGGAGCGCGACGACTTCCGTGTGGTCGGGCTTCGGGTCGAGGCGATAGGTGAGCCAGCACGGGAAGCCGCTGATCGTCACGCGCAGCTCGAGCTCGTGGTCCGGTTCCTTGCGGAGGACCTCGAACTGATGGCCGCCGTCGCCGGCGCGGACAGCGGCGTCGATGTCACGCTCGAGCGCAACGTAGATTTCGTGCGGCTCCGCGCGAATCGCGAAGGCTTTCTCGATGGGCATGTCACCTCGCTATCCATGGTGGCATGAGCGCCGGTCCATGCGGATAATACCGGCGGACAACGGCCGGGGCGCGCGGCGCTCCCTGGAGAGCGCATGCAACGTCGACTCATCCTCGCCCCGCTGTTCGCGGCGGTGCTCATCGCCGCCTGCGGTGGCGCCAGCTCCGCGCCCGTGCCGGCGCGCTCCCCCACCCCCACGCCGGCGCCTTCACGGGAGATCGTGATCGCACCCGGCGCGCCGATCACCATCGGCGTCTCGGTCGCGCTGAGCGGCGACCAGCAGGCGATCGGCCAGGACATCGCGGACGCGGCCGACATGTCGCTGGCGGACTTCGGCGGCACGATCAAGGGACACCAGGTCGTGACCTCGCGGAAGGACGACGGCTGCGCGAATCCGCAGATGGCCGTGAGCGTGGCGCACGCATTCATCGCGGACGCCGGTCTCGCGGGCGTGATCGGCCCGATGTGCACGACCGGCGCGCAGGCGGCGGACGCGCTGTACGAAGGTGCGCACATCGTGCACATCTCGCCCTCCGTGACGCGCGACGAGCTGTCGCAGCAGGGCGAGCAGTACTTCTTCCGGGCGTCGTGGCGCGACGACCAGCAGGCGCAGGTGCAGGCGCGCTACGCCTACATCGACCTGCACGCGAAGACCGCGTTCCTCATCGACGACGGCCGGCCGTACGGGAAGGGGCTGCTGAAGACGTTCACGGACGAGTACCGCTCGCTCGGCGGGCAGGTGGTGGCGACCGAGCGCATCGCGCCGGGAACGAACGACTTCCGGACGCTGGCGCAGCAGATCGTCGCCGCCCACCCGGACCTGCTGCTCTTTGAAGGGATGAACCCGGAGGCAGCGCTGCTCTTGAAGGAGCTGACCGCGCAGAGCTACGCCGGGCACTTCATGGCGCCGGACAGCGTGTTCAGCATCCACGACTTCATCGAGCCGGCGGGCACCGCGGCGGAGGGCGCGATCGTGTCGGCGGGGCCCCTGCCGGATCTGGCGTTCATCGGCAAGTTCCACGACCGCTTCCAGCGCTACCCGGGCACGGCGTTCGTGCTGGAGAGCTACTCCGCGATGACGGCGCTGCTCAAGGCGATCGACAGCACCGCGACGACGGAGAGCAGCGGCGCGCTGCACATCGACCGCGCGCGGCTGGCGCAGCAGATGCGCGCGACGAAGATGCTCAGCGTCACGGGTGTGCTGGCGTTCGACGGGCACGGCGACCGCGCGGGCGATCAGCCGGCGGACGTCGGGATCGCCGTGTACCGCGTCGAGAACGGCCAGTTCACGCGCGAGCGCTAGCTCAGGCGGCGATCTGGCCGGTGCGCTCGAGTTCTTCGAGCGCGCGGGAGAGGGCCTCGTTCAGCAGGCGGATCGTCTCATCGCGCTCATCGATCTGAGCGCGGAGGTCGGTGATCCGCTCGCGGCGCCGCGACCCGGCATCCCTACCGGAAGTCTGCGATGCGTTCATCATTGGGGCAGCATGCGCTTCGGGCCGCTCCCGAACCATTAGCGAACGCCCGCGGTTCGTTGCAGCGTGGTATCAGGCGACCGGCGCAGGTGGAGTCAATGCCCCAGGGCGGATATCGGGGAATTTCCGCACGTTTTACACGCGCGTTACAGGTGTGTCCGCCCGGCCCTGCGACGATACCTGTAGGGCCGCGGCCAGCGGCGGGAGGAAGCGCATGAGCAGTCCCGGGACGATCGTGATCGTCGATGACGACGAGCACATCCGCGAGCTCGCGAGCGTATACCTCACGAAGGAAGGGTTCCAGGTTGCGACCGTCGCGGACGGGTCGTCGGCGGCCGCGAAGGTCCGGCAGGCGAAGCCGGTGCTGGTGGTGCTCGACCTGATGCTGCCGGGAAAGACCGGCTACGACGTCTGCAAAGAGCTGCGGCAGGAGACCGACGTCCCGATCATCATGCTCACGGCGCGCAACGAGGACGTGGACAAGATCGTCGGACTGGAGCTGGGCGCGGACGACTACCTGACGAAGCCGTTCAACCCGCGCGAGCTGGTCGCGCGCGTCAAGGCGATCCTTCGGCGCGCCGACGGCACCGCCGGACGCAGGGAGAGCGCCGTGATCCGCGTCGGTCCGCTCGCCGTGGACAAGCAGCGGCGCGAGGCGCGCATCGGCGACCGCGAGCTCGGGCTGCGGACGAAGGAATTCGACCTGCTGGCGGCGCTCGCCGAGAACGAGGGCATCGTGCTGACGCGCGAGCAGCTGCTTGACCGGGTGTGGGGCTACAATTTCTACGGCGAGACGCGCACGGTGGACGTGCACGTGCAGCACGTGCGGGCGAAGCTCGCCGAGAGCGGCGTCGGCATCGTGACGGTGCGCGGCGTGGGCTACAAGCTCGTCGAGGAAGCCGCACGGTAGCCGGTGTTCAAGAGTCTCCGCTCCCGCCTCATCCTCTCGTTCGTGCTGATCGTGCTCGTGACGCTGCTGGCGGCAGGCGCCGGGCTCGTCGCGCGCCTCGGCGGGTACAAGGACCAGCAGACTGCGAGCACGCTGCGGTCGGTCGCGGCGCCGGTCTACTACAACCTCACGCTACGAAGCGCCGCCGCGAGCGGCGGGGCGGCGCAGCTTCGGACGGAGCTGGTGGACTACCTGCGCGGGCAGGAGCAGGACTCCGGCGTGACCGTGCTGCTCATCGACAGCGGCGGGAACGTCGTGCCGGACAGCACGTCGAACGCGGATCTCAGCAACGAGCAATTCGACGTGCTGCCGCCGCCCGTGCGCGGGCCGAGCTTCGGGGCGCTGCCGGAGCAGACGCTGAAGACGGCCAACGGCGGCAACTGGCTGTACGTCACGGTATCGATGCCGCGCGCGGTGCGCGTGGGGCCGTCCGGCATCAGCGAGATCGTCGTGGCGCTGCCAAAGGCGGAGCCGCGCGCCATCTTCCGTGACATCGCGCCGCGGATGCTGTTCGCGGGCATCATCGGGCTGATCGCGGCGCTGATCGCCGGGGCGCTGCTGTGGGCTTCGCTCTACCGGCCGATGGAGCGCGTGACGCGCGGCATCCGCGCCGTCGCGGGCGGGCGGTACGACGAGCGCGTGCCCGTCTCCGGGCCGAGCGAGGTACGGGAGCTCGCGGAAGACGTGAACGCGATGGCGGAGTCTGTTCGGGACTCGCAGCGCACGTTGCAGCAGTTCCTCGCGAACGTCTCGCACGAGCTGAAGACGCCGCTCACGTCGATCCGCGGCTTCGCGCAGGCGATGACGGACGGCACGCTGGCCACGGGCGAGGAGCGCGATCGGGCGGTGCGCGTGATCGATGCGGAATCGCGGCGCGTGCTGCACCTGGTCGAGGAGCTGCTCGACCTGACGCGCATCGAGTCCGGGCGGCAGCGGATGGAGCTGGCCGACGTGAGCGTGGACGAGCTGCTGTCGCAGACGGCGGACGTGTTCGCGATACGGGCGGCGGACGCCGGCGTCACGCTGACGGCATCGCCGGCAACCGGGACGCGCGTGCTGGCCGACTTCGACCGGGTGGAGCAGGTGCTGGGGAACCTGGTCGACAACGCGTTCCGCCATACCCCGCGCGGCGGCGCGATCACGATCGGCGTCGAGCGGGCGCCGCGCGGGATGATCGAGATCTCGGTGAGCGACACGGGGAGCGGCATCACGCCGGACGACTTGCCGCAC
>DASUKS010000097.1:0-34179 GCA_036278595.1 Dehalococcoidia bacterium | reverse complement strand
TTCGCTACAGGCCGCTGCTGTAGACGAACGCCTCTTCGCGCTCCTCCACCGGCGCGATGCCGTCCGGCAGCCGCGAGAGCGCATCGGAGATCATCTCGTCACCGGGCAGCGCCCACTCCGGCGCGTCGGAGATCTCGCTCTTGCCGGCGACGCGCAGGCCGCGTCCGTACACCATCTGGCCGCCGTACCAGGTCGAAACGAGCAGCGCCGCGTTCCCGATGGCCGACATCGCGATATCCATCGAGTCGAGGCGCTTCTTGCCGCGACGGCGCAGCAGATTCAGTCCGGTCATCGCCATCAGGCCGATGTTCAGCAGCAGGTGGACGTTCGCCAGGCGCTTCGTGCGCGATCCCGTGGGAATCGCGAAGTAGTCGCCCGCGCCGGCCATCGCCGCGCCCGCCGCGCCGATGTAGCCGGTAAGCAACGTCATGTAGGCCGCGTCCACGTACTTCCTGTCGCGCGTCTTGAGATACGCGACGTCGAATATGAGGCTCGTCGGGATGAGCCCCGCGGGCAGCTCCACGAGCTGCGGGTGCAGTGGGTGGCCGGCGAATGTGATCTTCGGCATCGGCCCCTCCTTTCTCGGGGATGCGCAGCCTAGACGTATGCCTGGCGGCGCTCGAACTCGGGCTGGTGCTGCTCGTCCTCGAAGCCCTTGTGCTCCTGTTCGTGCTTCCGGGTCATGACGTCGGAGCGCACCAGCCCGAACATCGTGTAGACCGCGGACGCGCCGATCAGGCCGTACAGGACCTTCGCCGTGATCGAATCCTCATCGAAGACCTCATCGATCAGGTCGAAGTCGAAGATGCCTTCGAGCGCCCAGTTCAGGCCGCCGATCGTCAGCAGGCTCGCGGACGCCCACTCGAAGGGGTTCAGCTTCGGCGTCTTCACCATCGATTTCATCGTCTGCTTGCCGGCCTCAGCAGTGTCCATCATCTTGCCCCGGATCTCGCGGCCGGCGTCGCCGGCGCGGTTCTCGCCGCCCGTGCGGCCGCCGCCCACGCGACGCTCGCCGCCCATGCGACGCTCGCCGCCGGTCTGGTCGCCGTCGCTCTCGATGTAGCTCTTCATGCGGCGCAGGTCGCCGATGACGCGGTTCTCCGTCGTGCCGCCGCGGCCCTCACGCGAAGCGGCGACGCCGCGCGGCTCATAGTCGAACGCGTAGTACACGCGCGTCGAATTGCGGCCGAGCGGCTCCAGCACGATCTCCGTCTCGCGTCGGTCGCCGGTCTCGCTGCTCCACGCGAGACGGCGGTTCGTCGTCGAGTCGGTGATGCGCGCATCCCACTCCTGCCGCGTCCCGCCCCAGTTCTCGACGAAGTGGAGCCGGTAGGGGCTGACCTTCCGCACCTCGCGCAGACCCTCCATGAAGTTCGGCAGCTCCTCGAAGTTGGACAGCGTGTCGAACACTTCGTCGACGGGCGCGCGGACGTCGATGCTCTTCTCGACATGTGCCATATGCGGCACCTCCAGCCAGAAATTCGGTTCCTCCGGACATGGAAATAGTATCGGGGCGCTTTGTCGGCGATCCCCACCCGTCCGGATGATCTACGCGGCGTCGGGCGCGTCCTCAGCCCTGTTCTTCACGTCTCAGCCCGATCTGTCATATGCGCGCAACCATTTCCGCGAGCAGCGCCAGCGCGTGTCCGTCGACCTGCCCGTCGGGGTTGAGCACGGTGGTCGGCAGTTCGGCGTGGTAGGTGCCGGAAGGGAGCAGCGCGCAACCGCCCCAGCGGCGCTGGAGCAGGTTCTGCACGAGCACTTCCTCGCCTGAGTGGAATCGCGGGAGACGCGGCCAAAACGCGAATCCGCCGGCGTCCAGCAGCTTGCGGCGGTCGTACGTGACGCACGAGGCCACCCAGGCGACCTTGTACCGCCGCACCTCGCCGGGCGGCAGGCGCTGTGCCGCGTGCCAGGCGTTCGCCGCGCGGTGGAGCTGCCAGCGCGCCTCCCACGTCGGGTCGCCGGGCGCGAGCTGCTCCGGCCGCACCGGGCCGTCCCAGAACTCGACCGGCTGCTGCGCCGGGCGCACGTCGTCGCGGAACGACAGCCCGGACGGGAACGCACCGACGAAACCGCAGCGTTCTTCGCGCAACGCAGCGAGCATGCGCCCGACGACCGCGGGCTCCATGAACACGTCGTCGTCGAGGTACAGCACGGCGTCCGCGCGCGCCCGCCCGAGGAGGAACTCGCGCTGCTCCGCGATGCCGTGCACCTGCGGGCGCTCGTGCCACTCGACGCTGCCGCCGCGCGCCTCGATGACGCGCACGAGCGCGTCGGCGACCGGCCCGCGCGCGGGCTGATCGCCCTGGTCAGCGACGACGACGTGCAGGTCCGGGAGCGACTGCGCCGCGACGCCGGCGAGCGTCATCACCAGCGATTGTGGTCGGTTGTACGTGGGGATGAGGACGTCGACGGCGGCCATCGCGCGTCAGAAGACGCCGTTGTACACGGCGCAGCCGCGGCAGATCTCGGGCGGCGCGTCGGTCGCCAGCGCGCGGCGGAACGCGCGGTACGCCGCGCTCTCCCATACCTCCGTCACCGTCCGTCCCTCGATCCCGCCGAAGTTCGCCCGGTCCGGCGTCGCCACCATGCAGCAGGGCATGGCGCGCCCGTCGTAGGCGAAGTACATCCCCGTCGACGGCCAGTCGCACGAGCCCTGCATCGCGACGTCGCCGAAGGCGCGGGGCGCCGTGCGCGGCAGTCGCAGCCGCATGCCGCACGCGTCCGCAGCGCGCCGCGCCTCATCGAACACGCGCTCGATGCGACCGGGCTCTTCGCCGACCAGCGTCTGCGCGTCGACGAACTCGCGCATCGGCCGGTAGCGGTCGGGCAGCGAGGACTCGGCGAAGTCATGACACAGGTGCTGCACGAAGAGCGCCTGCGCGCCCCACGACGCCGCGAGCCGCACAAGCGCAGGCAGCTCATCGAGGTTCTGGCGCATCAGCACCATCACGATTTGCAGCGCCGGGCCGGTGGCGTTCGCGCGCCGCTTCGCCTCTTCGAGCAGCGCGAGGTTTCGCAGCACGCGGTCGAAGTGTCCGCGCACGCGGATCCGCTCGTACGTGGCCGCGGTGGCGCCGTCGACGGAGACGTGCAACTCCGCCATGCCGCTCGTCACGCACTCGTCCGCGCGTCGCTGGTTCAGCAACGTGAGGTTGGAGTTCGTCGTCACTTCGATCCCGCGCGCGGTCGCGTAGCGCACCATCTCGAAGAAGCGCGGGTGCATCATCGGCTCGCCGAGCCCCTGCAGGTGCAGCTTCCGCAGCGACGGCAGCTCGTCGATCAGGCGGGCGTACGTCTCGAACGGCATGAACGCGGGTGCGCCATACGGCGGGCCGTCCTGACGGAACTGGATCGGGCACATCTGGCAGCGCAGGTTGCACTGGCCGACGGGCTCGATCTGCACGTACGACGGCAGCGGCGGCGCCTCGATCACAGGAAGAGCACCCGGTACTTCCAGGCGCCGCGCAGACGCCACCATATCGACAGTGGCGGGATGAGCGCCGACGTCACGAGCATGTCAGCGACGTGCGACGGCCTGCGCGACGTCCCGCGCAGCCGCTCGGCGGCGAACTCGAGCGTGATTCCCGCCCATGCGGCGAGCCCCGCAACGCTCGCGCGCCGGCGGCCCTTCGCCAGCGACGCGGAGGCGACGAGCAGCGCGCCCAGCGCGGCGTAGTAGCGGAGCGGCGGCCGCGACTGCAGCCGCGAGCGATACAGCGGGCGATGCTTCTTGTAGAGCAGCGCGTTATACATGCTCTTCTTCTGCTCGCGCAGACTGACGAAGCGCTCGGGCGGGCGCACGGGGTGCACGACGATCGCCGCCGGTGCGCGTTCGAGTCGCCGCCCGCGCTCGATCAGCGTGAAGTACAGGTCTGAGTCCTCGCGCCAGGGCGCGGCGAACCGCTCGTCGAAGCCGCCGGCCTCGAGCAGCGCCGCCTTCCGGTAAAGGCAGTTCGCCGTGACGAAGCGCGATCGCTCGAGCCCCGTCAGCGTCCGCTGCGCATCTGTCGGCGGCGATGGCACCGGCACGATGACGCGCCCATCGACCCCGGCGATCCCGTCGTGCAGCGCGGCCACGCCTGCCCGAAGCCAGCCGGGCATCGGCCGGCAGTCGTCGTCGGTGAACGCGACGATGCGCCCGCGGGCGGCGCGCCAACCGGCGTTGCGCGCGGCGGCGGGGCCGTGCGCGTCGCGCATCGCGATGTAGCGAAGCGCCGGCACCGGCTCGGCCGCGGCGGCGGCGATCGCGGCGCCCATGCCTGCGATCGCCGCGAGCGGCACGGGCGGCGCGGCGGCCTGTTCGGCACGCAGCCGCGTGATGAGCTCGAGCGTGACGTCGGACGGCTCGTCGTCCGCGACGATGATCTCGTACGGAGCGTCGAAGTCCTGCTCGATGATGGCGCGCAGGCAGCACTCGAGCATCTCCGGACGGCGGTACGTGGGGATCACCACCGACACGACCGGCTTCACGCCGCTGCCTCCGGCTTTCTAAGCAGGAACGGCCCGATCGCCAGCGCATCGAGAGGTGTGGTGAAGAAGCATTCGAGCGCCTGGCGCGGCGTGCAGACGATCGGCTGCCCGCGCGTGTTGAACGACGTGTTGATCAGCACTGGCAGGCCCGTGCGTGACGCGAACGCGCGCAGCAGCGCCGCGAACCGCGGGTTCGTCGCATCGTCGATGGACTGCACGCGCGCGGTCCCGTCGACGTGGCGCACGGCGGGGATGCAGTCCGCACGCTCCGGGCGCACGCCGTGCGTAAAGAGCATGAACGGCGAGTCCTGCACCGGCACGAACCACTCGCCCATTTCATCGGCGAGGACGACCGGCGCGACGGGCCGGAAGTCCTCCCGGTCCTTGATCGCGTTCAAACGCTCCTGCATCGCGGCATCACGCGGCGAAGCGAGGATCGAGCGCGCGCCGAGCGCCCGCGGCCCGAACTCCATCCGGCCCTGGTACCAGCCGATGATCTTCCCGTCCGCGAGCAGCCGCGCGCACTCGTCGTCGAGCGACGGCGGCCGCGTGTACGCCACTTTCGCCGCGCGCAGCAAATGCTCGATCTCGGCGCCGTCGAACTCCGGGCCGAGGAATGCGTCGTGCATCGTCGTGTGGTCGCCGGTGCGCCGGATGCGCGCGTCGGTCCAGAGCGCGGCGCCCAGTGACGTGCCGGCATCGCCGGCCGCGGGCTGCACCCAGAGGTCGTCGAACGGGCCGTCGTCGCGCAGCCGCGCGTTCAGCACGCAGTTCAGCGCGACACCGCCGGCGACGCAGAGCTGGCGCTCGCCCGTGGCCTCGTGCAGCCAGTGCGCGATCGCGAGCACCGTCTCTTCGAGGCACTCCTGCAGCGAGCGGGCGACGTCGTAGTGGCGTTGCTCGAACGGCAGGCCCGGCAGGCGCCTCGGGCCGAAGCGCTGCTCGAGGCAGAGCGGCGCCACGGTGTACTGCCCGTCGCAGCCGAGGTGGACGATGCGCCGGAAGTCGTCGAGGTACGCGGGCTCGCCGAACGACGCGAGCGCCATCACCTTGTACTCGTCGGACGAGTGCAGAAAGCCCAGGTACTCCGTGACTCGCTCGTACAGCAGCCCGAGCGAATGCGGCATGTTCACCTGGCCGATGCGGTCGATCTGCGTGCCGCGGCCAATCGCGTACGACGTCGTCGCGCGCTCGCCGCGGCCGTCGAGCGTGAGCACCGCGGCGCTCTCGAACGGCGACGCGAGGAACGCGCTCGCGGCGTGCGCCGTGTGGTGCTCGACGAAGTGCCAGCGGTACGTCTCGTCGCGCGCGGCGCCGGCGAAGCGCTTCGCCACCCGGTGGGGGACGCCGCCGGCGAGGTGCCGGGGCGCGTTGACAATCGATGAGAGGAAGAGCGGGTCCCATGCCGACTCCCACTCGTCCGCGACCGGCTGCGCGCTCGGCTCGAGCGGCAGCGTGACGGTGCTATCGCCGGCACGGCCGTTGAGCAGCAGGTACGGGTCGAAGGAATAGGCGATGTGGTCGATGTCGCGCAACCAGGCGCCGGCCTGACGCAGGCAGGCGTCGATGGACAGGAACGGCAGCTCGTACGCGGAGAACGGCGTCGGGCGCTTGCCGTGCTTGATGCGGCTCAGGCGCTCTTCTTCGACCGCCGCGACGACGCGGCCGTCTTCGACCAGGCACGCCGACGAGTCATGGAACGCGGCGTTGATGCCGAGAGTGAGCACGCGACTCCCTTCGCGGAATGGTTGTCGCGCGAAGGGGAGCGCACAGAACTGCGCGCGTCGCCGCTTCGCGCTGTAGCGAGCATACGCGTGGAGCGATGGGGTTTGCGGTTACAGGGAGAAGCGGCTCTGTCGCAAAGGGGTTGCAACTGGGCTGGTCGGCCGACAACGAACCGCACGAGAAGCGCGCGGCGTGCCGTGGGCAGGTCAGGTGATCGCGAGCATTCGGTCGAGCGCGAGCTTCGCGTCCCGCGCGATCTCCGGCGGCACGACGATCTGGTTCTCCACGCGGCCCCCGACGAGTGATTCGAGCGCCCAGGCGAGATACGCCGGGTGAACGCGGTACATCGTCGAGCAGGGGCAGACGACGGGGTCGAGGCAGAAGACGCGCTTGTCCGGGTTCTCCTTGGCGAGGCGGCTCACAAGGTTGATCTCCGTCCCGACGGCGATCGTCGAGCCCGCGGGCGCGCCGGCGACTGTCTTCGCGATGAACTCTGTCGAGCCGTTGAGGTCGGCCGCCTGCACCGTCTCGAGCCGGCACTCGGGGTGGACGACGACGATCGCGTCCGGGTACTTCGCCCGGACGTCGGCGATCTGCTGCGGCGTGAAGCGTTGGTGCACCGAGCAGTGGCCCGCCCAGAGGATCACGCGGCTGCGTTCGAGCGCGTCTAGCGTCTGCCCGCCCATCGAGCCGTACGGCCGCGCCCAGCCCCAGAGGACCATTTCCTCCTGCGGGATACCCATGGCGTAGCCCGTGTTGCGGCCGAGGTGCTGGTCCGGGAAGAAGAGGACGCGCTTCTTCTGCGCGAAGGCCCACTCGAGCACCTTGCGCGCGTTGCTCGAGGTGCACACAGCGCCGCCGTGCTCGCCGACGAACGCCTTGAGCGCCGCCGCCGAGTTCATGTACGTCACCGGCAGCGTGTCCTGCGCGATGCCGAGCTCTTCCATCTCGGCCCAGGCGCTGTAGACGTCGTCCGGGTCGGCCATGTCGGACATCGAGCAGCCGGCGGCGAGGTTCGGCAGCACGACCTTCTGATGCGGTGCGCTGAGGATATCGGCGGCCTCGGCCATGAAGTGCACGCCGCAGAAGACGATGTATTCCGATTCCGGGTGCCCGGCTGCCCACTGCGACAACTTGAAGCTGTCGCCGCGGTAGTCCGCGAATTCGATGACATCCTCGCGCTGGTAGTGGTGCCCGAGAATGATCGCCCGCGTCCCGAGCGCCCGTCGCGCCGCGCGGATGCGCGCCGTGAGGTCGTCCGGCGACAGGCCGGCGTACTCGACCGGGATGTCCTGCTGCCAGTGCGCGAAGGACGGCTCCTGCGCGAGCGGGACCGTCTCGATCGAGTCGGTCTCGCACGCGATGCCTGCGAGGGTCCGCGTCGTGGCTCCGGCGGTGGCTGCGGGCATGGGCACCTCCGTGTGCTGGCCGCGGCGGCGGCCGACTTAGTGTCTCTATGACACTAACTCACCCTACCATGCCACGCGCGTTAGGATCAACGCCCGACCGGTGGTGCAGCGGCCGGGCGCGCGTCGCCCCCCGCGGCCCGGGACAGGCTGCGACCGGCCGTGACGGGACATTGCCGCGAGCTTCGTTGACTTGAGACTGAGGCAGTTCCTATAATTCTCGCGCTGCCGAAGCATCGGCGGGATTGAGCGCCCCAACAAATTCAGCCCGGCCTCCGAGCGGCGGACGCGCGGAGAGCGCGGGCGATTTACTTTACGACCCGCGGGGTCAGGAGGAAGTTTGCACGAGTACGAACTGGTCGTCGTCATCAACCCGGGTATCGCCGAAGAGGACGTGCCGGCAGCAATCGAGCGCGTCACCACGGCGATCACCGGCCGCGGCGGCGAAGTCGTCGAAGTGACGCCCTGGGGGCGGCGGAAGCTCGCGTACCCCATCGAACGCCACACCGAGGGCAACTATGTGCTGACCCAGATCCGGCTCGACCCGGACCGCACGCACGAGCTCGAGGGCGGCTTCGCGATCTCGGACGACATCCTCCGGCACCTGCTCATCCGCACCGACGAAGCGTAGGGACACGCGGGCGCGGCCCGCAGAGACGAGAGGGACTGACGATGGCGGGTTTGAACAAGGTGATGCTCATCGGCAACGTCGGGAAGGATCCCGAGATGCGGTACACCGCAAGCGGCAGCGCCGTCACGACGTTCTCGCTCGCCGTCAACCGGACGTTCAACAGCTCCGAGGGCGAGCGGCGCGAGGAGACGGACTGGTTCGAGATCGTGACGTGGACGAAGCTGGCGGAACTCTGCAGCCAGTTCCTGCAGAAGGGCCGTCAGGCATACGTCGAGGGGCGGCTCCAAACCCGCTCCTGGGAGGGCCAGGACGGTCAGAAGCACTACCGCACAGAGGTCGTGGCCCAGACGGTGCTCTTCCTCGGCAGCGGCCCCGGCGGCCGTCCGGCGCGCATGGAATCGTACGACGACAGCCCGGCGACGGCAGGCGCCGGCCATGTCGATCCCGACGACCTGCCCTTCGAGTAGCGAGATTCGCATTGGAGAGGACTGACATTGACGACTGACACGAGCGAGAGCAGCGAGACGACTGCTCCGGCGGCGCCCGCAACAGGGGAAGCGCCGTCCCGGCCCGAAGGCCGGACCGAGGAGCGACCCCCGAGGCGTGGAGGCGGCGGCCGTGGCCGCTTCGGCTCCCGCAAGAAGGTCTGCGCATTCTGCGTTGACAAGATCGAGCACATTGACTACAAGGAGCCGCTAAAGCTCCGCAGATTCATCTCCGATCGGGGTAAGATTGAGCCCCGGCGGAAGACGGGGACCTGCGCACGGCACCAGCGGCGCCTGACCGTCGCCATCAAGCGCGCGCGGCACCTGGCACTGCTTCCCTACACCGCGGATCACATCAGGGTCAGCAGCGTGTTCCCAACCCGCAGCTGAACGAAGAACGACAACGGCCGGACGGATGAGCACGGGCCAGGGACGGCCGGGGGCGGGTGGTGAACGATGACCAGTGAGAGCAAGCGCGGCCGCGCATCGGGTTCGCGGGGCGGCCGGCGGGAGAGCCGGCTTGGCCTCTCGGAACTCCTGTCGATGGATTCGGAGCGGCAGTCACGCCTGCTTCTCATCTCCGGGGCGGCCATCATCCTCCTTCTGGCCGTCGGGTTCATCGGGTTCGGCTACTACCAGACCAAGATCAAGCCGCAGCATCGCACCGTCCTCGCCGTAGACGGCACCTCGATCGACTTTTCGGCGATGAAGCGCCGCATGACGTACGAGCTCAACACGAATGCGTCGAGCTACACGCAGTCGCAGCAGGCGCTCGCGTTGCTGCCGCAGATCACCTACGACAACCTGCTCAGCGAGATCCTGCTGATCAACAGCGGCCCGAGCGACCAGAAGATCCAGGTCAGCGATTCGGACGTGGACCAGGCGCTCCGCACGAAGATCGGCGTGGCGAAGGACGCAGACGCCAACACGTTCGCGAACGCGCTGCGGAACGCGCTTAAGACCTCCGGTCTGCACGAGGACGAGTACCGCCGCATGGTGCGCGCGGACGTCATCAAGACGAAGATCATCGACAAGATGACGGCGGCGCTGCCGGCGACGATGACGCAGGCCAAGGTCGATGTCATGCAGTTCTCGACGCAGGACACCGCGAACCAGGCGCTGCTTCGCGTCCGGAGCGGCCAGGACTGGAGCACCGTCGCGAAGGACCTCGCGTCCGACCCGTCGACGGGCGCCAACACGTCGCAGGACTACACGCCGAAGGACCTGATGAACAGCACCTACCAGGACTTCGCGTTCTCGGCGGCGAACGGCGCGATTAGCGACCTCATCACCAGCGGGCAGTCCGGCAGCCCGACCTACACGATCGTCCACCTCATCGACCGCGCGGACAAGCCGCTGACCGACTCCCAGAAGCCGCAGGAGGGGCAGGCGCAGTACGCGACGTGGCTGCAGGGCATGGAGGCGAAGGCAAAGATCACGAACAACTGGGACCAGCAGTCCCAGCAGGACGCGCTCATTTCCGTGCTCAACAAGTTCACGCCGCCGACCGCCGTGGTCCCCGCCGTCATTCCGACGACCGCGCCGCAAGGCACGCCGGCCGCGAACACCACGCCGGCAGCGGGCCAGACGGCTGTGGCCGGCACAACGGCCGCCGCGCAGCCGCCGGCCAACCCCCAGCCGGAGAGCACTGGGAGCAACCCGGCCGCCAACGCGACCGCGGCGTCCGGTGGCGGCAGTGCGCCGTGATGGGAAGCCGATCGGCATTGGCCTGATGGGCCTGGGCGTCGTCGGCTCCGGCGTCGCCCGCATCCTGCAGGAAAAGGCCGAGGTCTACGCGCGCCAGATCGGCTGCCCGCTCCAGGTCCGCCGCGTCCTGGTGCGCGACGTGAATGCGACGCGCCGCTTTCCAGTCGAGCGCGCATTGCTCACCGCCGACGCCGGCGACCTGCTGCATGACCCCGAGATCGAGCTGATTATCGACGTGATCGTGGGGGAGCACCCCGCGTACGAGTACCTCCGCGACGCGCTGACGGCGGGCAAGTTCGTCGTGACGGCGAACAAGGAGGTCATGGCGAAGCACGGCACCGAGCTGCTGATGCTCGCCCGCGAGCACAACGTCGACCTGCTGTACGAGGCAAGCGTCGGCGGCGGCATCCCGATCATCGCGCCGCTCAAGCGCGACCTGCTGGCGAACGACATCGTCTCCGTGACGGCGATCATCAACGGCACGACGAACTTCATCCTGACGTCGATGGGTAAGGGCGGCGGCAGCTTCGGCGACGCGCTCGCCGAAGCGCAGCGCCTCGGCTACGCCGAGCCCGATCCGACGAACGACGTCGAGGGCATCGACGCGACGTACAAGCTCGCGATCCTTGCCGCCCTCGCGTTCCACATCGACGCGCGGCCGGAGGACGTCTACCGGGAGGGCATCACGAAGCTCACCGCGCGCGACTTCGAGTACGCGCGCGAGCTGGGATACGCGATCAAGCTGCTCGCGATCTCGCGCAAGCAGGACGGCGGCGTGCAGTTGCGCGTGCATCCGTCGCTCGTCGCCGAGGGCGAGCTGCTGGCCAACGTCGATGGCGTGCTGAACGCCGTGCAGGTCGAGGGCGACCTGATGAACCGCGTGCTCTTCGAGGGCCCGGGCGCGGGCTCGCTGCCGACGACGTCCGCCGTCGTCGCCGACGCGCTGGACGCCGCGGTGAGCATCAGCAACCAGGTCTACTGGCCACACTCGTTCCGCCGCGAGGCCGGCCTCGCGGTGATGCCCGTCGATGACGTCGTTACGCGCTACTACCTGCGCATCGGCGTAGCGGACCGCCCCGGTGTGCTGGCGCACATCGCCCGGGTACTGGCGGACGGGGAGATCAGCATCGCGTCCGTGATCCAGAGGGAGGGCGGCGAGGGGAACGGCGCCGAGATCGTCATCATGACCCACGCTGCGCGCGAGGCGAGCATGCGGAGCGCAATCGCCGCCATGGGCGGCATCGATGGATTCCACGGAGTGGAGCAAATGTTGCGGGTGCACGCATGACCATGCAGGAGCCGCAGAGCGAGCCGCGCGCCGCGAACGACGTCATCGGCTGGCTGCACGACCAGATCGCGCAGCTCAAGACGCAGCTAAGCCGCATGCAGCAGCAGAACGACCAGGTGCAGGCGGCGATCGGCGACACCAACGAGAGCGTGCACGACCTGGAGGCGAAGGTCCGCGAGATGGCCGCCAAGACGCTGGGCCTGCCGACGATGCAGGACCAGCTCCGGCAGGTCTCCGGCCTCCTCGAGCGCATCCAGGACGCCGAGGTACTCATCGATACGAAGTTCGAGATCCTGGAACGTCAGGGCGCCGAGGAGCGCACGCGCGACCAGGGCGAGAAGAACGACCTCTTCAAGCGCGTGCAGGACATCGAGCGCAAGTGGGAAGGCGTGAACGACCGGCAGGTGACCGTCGACGAGACAACGCGGCGCGTGCAGGAGGAGATCGGACGCGCGCACCTGCAGTTTCAATCGATCAACCAGCGCCTCGAGCAGGCGGAGACGAAGGCCGCGCGCGGCCTGGAGTCGCTGATCCGTCTCGACCAGACGCACTCCGAGCTGGAGGCCGCCATCCGCGGCCTGCGGCGCGAGGACGACGTGCTGCAGGAGCGCATCCGGCTTGTGCAGGAAGTGACGGGCCGGATCGAGACGGACCTGCACACGACGGCCGAGGAGTACCGCGTGCTGCCGCTGCTCTCCGAGCGCGTCGAGCTGCTGCGGGCCGAGCGCCAGCGCCTCGAAGACCGCGCCGCCCACAACGAAGAGACGATCGAGGACGCCCGAGCGCGCGTCGAGCGGCAGGAGGAGACCGCGCAGCACCTCGATACGCGCCTGAAGGCGATCGAGGGCCGCGTGGAGCACGTGCACAGCATCACGCTCGACTACCGGCGCACCCTGACCGAACAGCTTCTCAAGCTGAACGTGATGCTCGAGCGCATGAAGCGCCGCCGGATCGAGGAGATGGAGCGCGACGCGAAGGAGCTGCGCGTGCAGTCGACCTTCCTGAAGAATGCCGAAGATGAACGCTGAGATCGCCGCCCGCGTCCACGGCGACGCGCCTGAGCGCGGTGTCCTGCGCCGCTATGCCGAGCACCTGCCGGTCACCGGGGCGACCCCGATGATCTCCCTCGGCGAGGGGGACACGCCGCTCGTCCGCTCGACGACGATCGAGCGCGACATCGGCTGCGCGGAGCTGTACTTCAAGCTCGAGAGCTGCAACCCGACCGGCTCCTTCAAGGACCGCGGCATGGTCGTCGCGGTGGCGAAGGCGATCGAAGAGGGCGCGACCGCACTGATGTGCGCCTCGACGGGCAACACGAGCGCATCGGCTGCCGCGTACGCAGCACGCTACGGGCTCGGCGTGTACGTCATCGTGCCCGACGGGCGCATCGCGCGCGGGAAGCTGGCGCAGGGCGTCGTCCACGGCGCCGAGATCATCGCGGTGGACGGCAACTTCGACGATGCGCTCGGCATGGCGCGCGCGATCACCGGCAAGCACCCGATCGCGCTGGTGAACTCGGTGAACCCGAACCGCATCGAGGGCCAGAAGACGGCGGCGTTCGAGATCTCGGACGCGCTCGGCGACGCGCCCGACGTGCTGGCGATCCCCGTCGGCAACGCGGGGAACATCACCGCCTACTGGCGCGGCTTCGTCGAGTACCACCGGCTGGAGCGCACGACGCGCCGGCCGCGCATCCTCGGCTTCCAGGCGGCCGGGGCGGCGCCGCTGGTGGAAGGCGCCCCGGTCAAGGATCCGCAGACTATCGCCACGGCGATCCGCATCGGCAACCCGGCGTCGTGGCGCACGGCGATCGAGGCGCGCGACCAGTCCGGCGGCAGCATCAGCGCCGTGACCGACGACGAGATCCTCGCCGCCTACGACCGCCTGGCGCGGGAAGAGGGCGTCTTCTGCGAGCCGGCGTCGGCCGCCTGCGTCGCCGGCATGCTGAAGGCGGCCGCGTCCGGCGCCTCGTTCGCGGGGCAGACGGTCGTCTGCATCATCACCGGCAGCGGCCTCAAGGACCCGGAGACGGCGTTACGCGTCGAGCCGGCGATCCACCGCGTCCCCGCCGACCTCGCCGCCGTCGAGCGCGAGATGGGCTGGGCGTAGCGACTTCCTTCCGCACGGCAGCACCGGACCCGCGCGAAGTGTTACGACTGCGCGGCGAATCCGCTCGGGCGATGCTCACAGAGGTTACCGACCGGTTAGCGTATGGATGGTGCCCCTTCGGGCGGCCGCCCGTCGTTACAGACTGCCGCCGGCTGATTTATAATCGAGAACCTTCCCTGTCCTCTGCACGTATGAAGCCGTGTAGGCTGAACGTCACCCCCTGCGCCCGGGAGGAACCGGATGAAAGACCCGAAACTCGTCGCCGAACGCATCGCGGCCAACGTCGAGAAAACGATCATCGGTAAGTCCGGCGAGGTCCGGCTGGCCCTGATCGCGCTGCTGTGCCAGGGGCACGTGCTCATCGAGGACGTGCCCGGCGTGGGCAAGACGATCCTCGCCCGCAGCCTCGCCGTCTCGGCCGGCTGCAGCTTCCGGCGCATCCAGTTCACCCCGGACTTGCTTCCGAGCGACGTCAGCGGCGTCTCCATCTACAATCAGAAGACGGGCGACTTCGAGTTCCGCCGCGGGCCGATCATGGCCCAGATCGTCCTCGCCGACGAGATCAACCGCGCGACGCCGAAGACCCAGTCGTCGCTGCTCGAGGCGATGGAAGAGCGGCAGGTGACGATTGACGGCGTCACGCACCGCCTGCCGGCGCCCTTCATGGTGCTCGCGACCCAGAACCCCATCGAGTACGAAGGCACGTTCCCGCTGCCCGAGGCGCAACTCGACCGCTTCATGATGCGGATCCACCTCGGCTACCCGAACGTCGCCGATGAGGTGCTGATCATGGAGGGCCAGCAGCGCCAGCACCCCATCGAATCGCTCGAGCGCGTGACCGACAGCGAGGAGCTGCTCGAGCTCCAGGAGGCGGTGCGCGACGTCTTCGTCGACGGGCTGATCAAGCAGTACATCGTGAACGTGGTCGATGCGACGCGGAAGCACGGCTCGGTCTACCTCGGCGCGTCACCGCGCGGCTCGCTGGCGCTGTACCGGACGGCCCAGGCCCGCGCCCTGCTCGACGGCCGCGACTTCGTGATCCCGGACGACGTGAAGGACCTCGCCTATACGACGCTCGGGCATCGCATCATCGTCAGTCCGTCCGCGCGGGTGAAGAACGTCACGCCGAAGGAGATTATCGAGAACTGCCTGGACCGCGTGCCGGTACCGGGCGCCCGGCCGATGCACGAGTCGGGCGCCGGGCAGATCGCGCCGAGATAGCGGTCGCGTGCTGAAGCCCGTGAGGCGCCCGTTTCACAGCCTGTTCGTGACGCACCGCTCGCTGACCGCGGTCGTGCTGCTGTTCGTCAGCTGCATCGTGATCGCGCTCTCGACCGGCTTCTGGCTGACGTGGCGGCTCGCCTACGTCGCCATGCTCGGCGTGCCGCTGGCGTACATCTGGTCGCGCCTGAACCTCATCGGCATCGAGGTCATCCCCGACCGGCACGTCGACCGGCTGCAGGAGGGCGGCGTGTTCGAGGAGCGCATCACGGTGCGGAACAAGAGCTGGTTCGGCAAGGTCTGGCTCGAGGTGGACGACCCGAGCGAGATGCCCGGCCACACCGCCCGCCGCGTCGTGACGGTCCCTGCGCGCGGCTCGAAGACCTGGCGCGCGGAATCGACGATCCGGCGGCGCGGCCTGTACGCCGTCGGACCGGTGGAGGTGACGACCGGCGACCCGTTCGGCATCTTCCACCACACCCGCCGTTTCGGCCGCGCGCAGAACGTGCTCGTCTACCCGCGCGCCGTCGACCTGCCGAACTTCAACGTGCCGGCCGCGAACCTTCCCGGCGAAGGCCGCTTCCGCCGCCGCACGCACTACGTGACGCCGAACGCGTCCGGCATCCGGCAGTACGAGTACGGCGACAGCTTCAACCGCATCCACTGGAAGAGCACCGCGCGCACCGGCGAGCTGATGGTGAAGCTCTTTGAGCTGGACCCGGCGAGCGATATCTGGATCGTGCTCGACCTGCACCGCGGCGTGCACGCCGGCGAGGGCGACGACTCGACGGAGGAGTACGCCGTCCGCATCGCCGCCTCGGTCGCACGCTACTTCCTGATGGCGAACCGGAGCGTCGGTTTCCTGGGCGTCGGCCGCCAGTTCGATGCCCTCGACGCCGAGCGCGGGCTCCAGCAGTACACGCGGATCCTCGAGGCGCTCGCGATGGCGCGCTCGTGGGGCGATGTCGCGCTGGCCGACCTGTTGACGAGCGAGGCGCGCCGCTTTGGGCGCCACACCACCCTCGTCGTCATCACGCCCTCCACGGACGAGACGTGGGTGGAGTCGATGAGCGTGCTCCAACAGCGCGGCGTCAAGCTCGCGGCGATCTTGATCGAGCCGAGCACCTTCGGCAGCAGCGACAGCTCGCTGGGCGTGTTCGCGTCCCTCGCAGCCATCGACGTCTTCACCTACATGGTCCAGCGTGACGACGACCTCCTCGGCGCGCTCGGGTCCGCGCCGCCCGGCGACAGCGAGCGCCACGCGAACAGCGAAGGCAGGACGCGCGATGCGTGAGATGAACTGGGACCAGATGTTCCAGCAGCGCGCGGTGACTGCGCGCGCGGCCATCGACGAGCGTGTGAAACCGGCGTTCCCCTGGGAAGAGCTGCTCACGCTCTCGATCGTGACCCTGCTCTTCCTCAGCGTCGTGCAGTCGATCGACAGCGCGCACTGGGTCGATGACATGCCGTCGCTCTACCCGATCGGCTTCTCGTCGCTCCTCACCGGCTACCTGCTCTCGCGCATTCGCCGCAATGGCTGGATCCTGCAGCCGATTGCGCTGCTGCTCGGCACGGCGATCGTCTACCTCCAGCTCATCGCCATCCTGCCCGGGGGCTCGGTGTACGTTCGGACAGACAACATGCTCGACCGGATGCACATCTGGTGGTACGCGGTCACGAACAACGGCATCAGCTCGGACCCGCTGCCCTTCATCATCCTCACGCTCGTCCTGATCTGGATCGGGTCGTACTTCTCGTCGTGGGCGATCTTCCGCTGGAAGAACCCGTGGCTCGGGCTCGTGCCCGGCGGCACCGCGCTGATGTGGAACATCAGCTTCCTGCCGGGGCAGTTCAGCTATTCGTTCGTGGTCTTCGTCTTCGCCGCCGTGTTGCTGCTGATGCGGATGCACCTCGCCCACAAGGAGGCGGAGTGGGAGCGCGGCGACGTGCGCTACCCCGAGTTCATTAGCCTCTCCGTGCTCAATGCCACGTTCTGGGTGACGCTGTTGCTCCTGGGCGCGGTCTGGCTGCTGCCGCTGACCAACCGCTCGAACACCGCGGCCCAGCGCTGGCACGACTTCACGTCGCCCTATACCGAGCGCCTGGCGCCGTTCGGGCGCCTGTTCGTCGCGCTCAAGGCGAAGAAACCGATCGAAGTGCACAACCTCAAGGACGTGCTGGCCCTGCAGGGGAATATCAGCCTCAGCGGCAAGCAGGCGGTGGATATCAGCGTGAAGCTCTCACCGGAGGTCGCCGCCTACCTGCGCTCGCAGTCGTTCGACCAGTACACCTCGAACGGCTGGAAGGTGAACGTCGAGAGCAACGTGCCGCTCGCGCCCGGCGTCCCGACCGACGTCACGCAGGCGAACCCGAGCGACGCGCGCCAGCAGGTGACGGTCCACGTCACCGTCGAAGGTGGCAACAACGCGACGCTGTTCAGCCTCGGGCAGCCGCAGACCGCCGACACGCCGGCCGACGCGCGGCTCGGCGGCGATGCCAGCGACGTCACGTCGCTCGAGCCCGCAAAGCACCTCGGGAACGGCGCCCAGTATTCCGTGACGGGCACGGTGAACACTGCCAGCATCAAGCAGCTCCAGGATGCGGGAACCGACTACCCGGCGTGGGTGAGGCAACGGTACCTCGCGCTGCCCGGCGACCTCCCGCGACGCGTCGCGAGCAAGGCGCGGCAGGTCACCGCGAACGACAGCACGCCGTACGACAAGGCGGCATCGCTCGAGTCGTACCTGCGTTCGTTCCCGATCGACTACGAGGTCCCGCCGGCGCCGCCCGGCCAGGACAGCGTCGACTACTTCCTGTTCGACGCGCAGCGCGGCTACTTCGACTACACCGCTTCGGCGATGGCGGTCATGCTGCGCACGCTCGGCATACCGGCGCGCGTGGCTACGGGATATGTCGTCGACCCGTCGCAGAAGCAGGCCGACGCGGACAACTACCACCTGACCGAGAGCAATGCCTTCACGTGGCCGGAGGTCTACTTCCCGGGCATCGGCTGGGTCGAGTTCAATCCGACGCGCAGCCAGCCGCTGATCCAGCGCCCGGGTTCCGCGGCGCAAACCCAGCCCGGTACGGCGCCGGCGCACGGCGCAAGGGACCCGCTGGACTTCGGCGCGATCGCACTCGATCCCTCGCTGGCGCAGAGCGGCGCCACGACGCCCGCCACCACGCAGGCGGGCGACTCCGGTGACGCGCACCGGTTCTCGCTCGTGCTCCCGCTCCTGCTCGGCGGCGCGCTGGCGCTGCTCGTGGCCGGCGGTGCACGCTTCGCATGGGGGCTCGGCCTGCATGACCTTCCGGCGCCCGCGCAGGCATGGCGCAAGACGCAGCGGCTCGCACGCTGGAGCAACGTGGGCGTTTCCGAAAGCGAGACGCCGCGCGAATTCGCCGGCCGCATGCAGCGCGAGGTCGGGCAGATCGAACCGATCTCGTACCTCGCCGCCGCATACGAGCGCACGACCTTTGGCCGCAAGGAGCTACCGGAGGACGAAACCGAGCGCGTCGAGGCTTCGTGGCGCGCGGTGCGCAACCGGCTTCTCCGGCGCCTCGTCCGCCGCCGCTAACCTCAGCCTCGGCGACCAGCGCGCCGTCGCCGGCGGCCGGCCGCTCGCCTCTGGAATCGGCTCGCCGGCTCGTACGGCGAACGGAGAGATTCTTCGCCTGCGCTCAGAATGACAGTTGCTGCGCCCCGCGGCGCGTGGCGCCGCTACCGCTCGCGGCGCGCCGCCTACGCCTCGGCGACCCGCTCGCCGTCGCCGGTGACCAGCCGCTCGAGCTTTTCGATGAGGTCGTCGGCGCGAAACGGCTTCTGCACCGCCGCCTCGGCGTGCAACTCCCGCGCCGCACGCCGTGCCCCGTATGCCGACAGGATGAGCACCGGCGCTTGATGCCCCTGCTCGCGGAATACCCGGAAGAACGTGCGGCCGTCCATCACCGGCATCTCGAGGTCGAGCACGACAACGTCGGGCTCCTTGAGCGAGACATCTTCGAGCCCGGCGCGCCCGTTCGCCGCCGTCCGGACATCGAAGCCGGCGTCGCGAAGCGTGAACGTCAGCATCCGGCGCAGAGCCGGCTCGTCTTCGACCACGAGCACGCACGGCATAGGCGCATTCTCACGAGCGCGCACGGCCGGGGGCTATCCCTCGTACGGACTTGACGCAGGGCCCGGCGGCCGGGATGTAAAGCGCGCAGATCGTTGACGCGCCGCCGCCATATTCGTTGGATGTGGTTAACCTTTGCGGCCCGGCCGGCGTTCTACGAGCGCTGGAGGTCCGTATGCGCATCCGTCTGCTCGTCCTAACCGCCGTCATCCTCACACTCTGTGCATTCCTTGCGCCGGCGCGCGCTCAGACCTCCGGCTGGACGACGGCCCTCACGCTCCCCGGCGGGAGCATCACCGCCGTGACGTTCGCATCGGAGACGAACGCGTGGGCGGCCGGCGCGGGCGGCATCTTTCGCTCGACGGACGCCGGGCGCGCGTGGTCTGTCGCCTACACATCGCACCAGCTTCTGAGCTCGGTCGCGGCGGCGTCCGACGGCCGGCACGGCTGGGCGGTCGGCTCGGCGGGCGCAATCCTGGCGACGAACGACGGCGGCGCCACGTGGCACGAGCAGACATCGAACACCAACATCAACCTCGGCGATGTCGCCGTGCTCAATGCCACGCACGCGATCGCCGTCGGCGCGGGCGTCGGCTTCTCAGACGTCGTCGTACAGCCGCAGCCTTCGATCATGCTGCAGACGAACGATGGCGGCGCGACATGGTCCGACGTGCGCCTGAGCGGCAACTACGAGCTGCACACCGTGGACTTCCTGCCTGACGGCAAGCACGGCTGGATAACGGCGACCGAGTGCGTGCCGTCAGCGGGCGTGCCGGTCGGGCCGGGCAGCTGCGGGACCTCGCAGCCGGCGCTTCTTGCGACGAGCGACGGCGGCGCCTCGTGGGCGCCGGTGAGAACAACGGCCTCGCTGTACCGCATCCAGTTCGTCGACGAGAAGACGGGCTGGGCGGCCGGCTCCGCATGCCCGCCGGGAAGCAACTGCGCCGACGGCATGCTGCGCACCACTGACGGCGGCGCCACGTGGTCGCCCGTACGCGCCGGGTCCGCCGCGTTCCAGGCGTTCGACGCCGCCACCGCCGTCGCTGCTTCCCAGCAGTGCGATGCCGCCGGGTGCCGGACGCTGGTCGAGCGCACAACTGATGGCGGCGCGACGTGGCAGACGCTGGCCACGCTCGATGCGAACTTCTCGTCGATCGCGTTCGGCAGCCACGGCGCCGGCATCCTCGCCGGATACGGCCCCGATCAGCCCGAGTACACGACCGACGGCGGCGCGACCTGGCAGGCCGCGGCGTTCCCCGCCGTGTCGGGCTCCGGCGTCATCTCCTTCCCCGATGTAACGCACGGCTGGTTCGCCGCCTCGAAGCTCCTTCGCACCACCGACGGCGGCGCGACGTGGACGCCCGTGAGCGACACCGCGTTCGACGACATCGAGTTCATCTCGGCAACCGAGGGCTGGGGAACGACAGTGCGATGCGCGGGCCAGTGCCATATCGCAGTCCTGCACACGACGGACGGCGGCGCCTCATGGCAGCAGCAATACGCCGCGGATGTCCCGAATCCCGGAAAGCTCACGTTCGTGACGCCGCGCGACGGATGGCTCGTATTCCCGTACGAGGGCCACGCGTTGCACACGACGGATGGCGGCGCTACCTGGCACGAACAGTCGCTTCCGCAGGGCACGGGCACGAGCGGTCAGGCGGCCAGCGCGGTCTTCGTGAGCGCCACCGCAGGCTGGGCGGCGACCGCCTCCTGCGGGCCCGCGTTCGCAAACTGCCACGGCGACGAGTATCGCACGCTCGACGGCGGCGAGTCGTGGACTGCCGTCACGCCCATCCCCGGCGAAGCATGTAGCGTGGCGGTCGTCGCGGTCGATGCGGGCACGGCGTGGGTCGCATCTCACGACTGCAAGAGCAACGACACCGTCCTCTTCCGCACGGGGGATGCCGGCGCGCACTGGACGTCGAGCATCCTCGGCGCGCCAGTGGGATTCGGCAGCATCCACTTCTTCGATGCGACGACCGGCCGCGCGTTCGCCCAGCTCTGCGATGCAACCAACTGTCATCTTGCGATCGCGCGCTCGTCCGACGGCGGCGCGACGTGGAACCTGGGCGAGCAGGTCGACGCCGGCTATCCCGCCCAGGCGGCCTTCGTGACGCCGGAGGACATCTGGATGTCGGCGAACTTCGGGGGCGGCTTCACGGTCGCATTCGCGCAGACGCTTTACCACTACCAGGGTACGGCACAGCCCCCGGCGGCGACGCCGGTCTCGAAGATCACGCTGCCAGACACCGGCTCGTCCGCGCACAGGGGCGCGCTGACGCTGGAGGTGCTCGCGTTGCTCACGCTTGGCGCCCTGTCGCTCGCGGGCGCGACGCTCGCGCGACGGCGCTGATCAGCCGCCGGCGATGGCCTCGGCCTCGTCGCGGAGGCCCGCCGCCTCGCGCAGCGCCGTGGCCTTGTCCGTGCGCTCCCACGGCGCGTCGATGTCATCGCGCCCGAAGTGCCCGTAGGCCGCCGTCGCGCGGTAGATCGGCCGCCGGAGGTGCAGGTCGCGGATGATCGCCGCCGGCCGCAGGTCGAAGTGCTCGCGCACCAGCTCGAGGATGCGGTCGTCGGCGACCTTCGCCGTCCCGAACGTCTCGATCGCCATCGATGTCGGGTGCGCGACACCGATCGCGTACGACAGCTGGAACTCCACGCGGTCCGCCAGCCCCGCCGCAACGATGTTCTTCGCGACGTAGCGCGCCGCGTACGCGCCCGAGCGGTCGACCTTCGTCGGGTCCTTGCCCGAGAACGCGCCGCCGCCGTGGCGCGCGATGCCGCCGTACGTGTCGACGATGATCTTGCGGCCCGTCAGCCCGGCGTCACCCATCGGGCCGCCGATGACGAACCGGCCCGTCGGGTTGATGAGGGTGCGCGGGTCTTCGCGCACCAGCTCTGCCGGCAGGATCGGGCGGATCACCTGCTCGATGACGTCTGCCTCAAGCGCCTCCGATGTCACGTCCGGGTCGTGCTGCGTCGAGATAACGACGGTCTGGATGCGCTTCGGCTTGCCGTGCTCGTACTCGACCGTCACCTGCGACTTCCCGTCGGGCCGCAGGTACGGCAGCGTGCCGGACTTCCGTACGGCGGCGAGCTGACGGCACAGCTTGTGCGCGAGCGAGATCGTGAGCGGCATCAGTTCGTCCGTCTCGTTGCAGGCGAAGCCCATCATCATGCCCTGGTCGCCGGCGCCCGTATCGAGGTGGTCGAGCGCCTCGCCGCGCTTCGCCTCGAGCGCCTTGTCGACACCCATCGCGATATCGCCTGACTGCTCCTTGACCGAGACGGCGACGCCGCACGTCTCGTAGTCGAAGCCGTAGTGCGCGTTCGTGTAGCCGATGTCGCGGACCACCTCGCGGACGATCGCCGGGATATCGACGTACGTGCTCGTCGTGATCTCGCCCATCACCATCACGAGCCCGGTCGTCACGGCGGTCTCGCACGCCACGCGGCCCATCGGGTCTTCGCGATAGATCGCGTCGAGCACTGCGTCGCTGATCTGGTCGCACATCTTGTCCGGATGGCCTTCGGTCACCGACTCGCTCGTCAGTTGCAGGCTCGCCGCGTTCGTAAACGTCGTCATCGTCCTTGGTTCCTTCCTAACTGGAGGCGAGATGCGAGACGCGAGAAGCGGGACGCTCCTCCCGACGCGCGCTATCCGCGCCAAAGTCCTGCCACTTCTCAAGAAGCCGATACAACTGGCGCGCGAGCACCTCGTATGCGGCGATCAGCTCCCCAACGTCCCGGTGTTCGGCGTATCCCACTGCAACCGCGATCTCGAGATGCACGATCATCTCGTTCGCCGATCCGAGCGCCACACCGAGGTGAAACTTGAACTCCTTCGCCGATCGTTTCCGCCCGTAGCCTTCCGCGATGTTCGCCGGAATCGACTTGCTCGCCCGCCGCATCTGGCTCGCGAGCTCGTACTGCTCTACGGCCGGAAGCTTCGCGAGGACCGACTGAAGTGGTCGAAGCAGGTTCATCGACCGCTGGTAGACGTCCAGATCACGGTACGAGCGAATCGGCACGCGCGCAGCGCGCCGGTCCCCTGATCGGTCTTCCCGCTTCTCGCTTCCCGTTTCCATCACGTCGGTCCCGCTTCCCGCCTCTCGCTTCCCGCTTCCCGCTTCCCCTACGTCCCCGACTCCCACGACGTCAGGTACTTCTCCTGCTCCGGCGTCAGCGTGTCGATCGCGATGTGCATCGACGCAAGCTTGAGGCGCGCGATCTCGGCGTCGATCTCGTGCGGCACGGGGTACACCGCGGCTTCGAGCGATGCGCTGTTCGCGACCATGTGCTCGAGGCTGAGCGCCTGGTTCGCGAAGCTCATGTCCATCACGCTCGCCGGGTGGCCCTCCGCGGCCGCGAGGTTGATCAGACGGCCTTCGCCGAGCAGGAAGAGCTTGCGCCCGTCGCCGAGCCGGTACTCCTCGACGAACGGCCGCACCTGCCGCGAGCCTTCCGACATGGACTCCAGCGCCTTGATGTTGATCTCGTCGTTGAAGTGGCCGGAGTTCGCGATGATCGCGCCGTCCTTCATCACCTCCATGTGGTGCCCGTCGACGACGTTCATGTCGCCCGTGAGCGTGACGAAGATGTCGCCGATCTTCGCCGCCTCGGCCATCGGCAGCACCCGGAAACCATCCATCACCGCCTCGAGCGCCGGCAACGGGTCGACTTCGGTCACGATGACGTGCGCGCCCATGCCGCGCGCGCGCGAGGCGAGGCCACGCCCGCACCAGCCGTAGCCGGCGACGACGACGTTCTTGCCCGCCCAGAGCACGTTCGTCGCGCGCGTGATGCCATCGAGCGTGCTCTGGCCGGTGCCGTAGCGGTTATCGAACATGTGCTTCGTGTTCGCTTCGTTCACGGCGATGATCGGGTACTTCAGCCGCCCTTCGTCCGCCAACGCCCGCAGGCGGATGACGCCCGTCGTCGTCTCCTCCGTGCCGCCGATCACGCCCGCCAGCAGATCGGTGCGGTCGCGATGCAGCCGCGCCACAACGTCCGCACCGTCGTCCATCGTGATCTGCGGCGCGTGCTCGAGCGCCGAGTCGATGTGCTTGTAGTAGGTGTCGTTGTCCTCGCCCTTGATCGCGAAGGTCGAGACGCCGTACTCGGCGACCAGCGCCGCCGCGACATCGTCCTGCGTGCTCAACGGGTTCGACGCGCACAGGGCGATGTCGGCGCCACCGTCGCGCAGGGCGATCATCAGGTTCGCGGTCTCGGTCGTGACGTGCAGGCACGCCGATACGCGGACGCCGTTCAGCGGCCGCTCCTTCGCGAAACGCTCCCTGATCTGCGCGATCACGGGCATCTCACGCGCCGCCCATTCGATGCGGCGGACGCCCTCTTCGGCGAGCCGCAGGTCCCGCACATCGTGCGCGATCATCTCGGTAGTCATGTCGTTCCCTTTCCTGTGAGCGGCCCGCCGTCCACAGGCGAAATCCGCGTTCTTCCTGTCTGTCGTCGTCAGTCGGCGTCGATGCGGACGACCTCCGCCTTTCGGCCGCGGCCACGGAAGCGCGCCACCGCCCGCCTCGCCGCGCTGACCAGGCCCAGCGAATCGCGACGCAGTGCGGCGCCCTCGATCAGCCGCTCGACCTCCCGGTAGCCCAGGCGCTCGTACGCGCGCACGGCCGGCGTATTCGTCGGATCGACGCTCAGCACGACTTCCCTGCACGTCCGGAGCAGCAACTCCGTCACGGCGCTCGTCGTCGCCTCCGCGAGGTGCATCCCGCGATAGCGCGGGTGCGTGTACACGTTCCCGACGACGGCGATCGCGCTCATCGAAGAGATGACGTGGGTTCCGGCGATCGACACCAGCGTGCCATCCATGCGGGCGCCGAAGTACACCGAGTCGTCGATCTGGTGCGAGGTGTAGTTCGAAGGCACGCCATCCGTCCGGTATAGGCGGTTGATCTCGCGTGAGTCCGCGCCGGTCAGGCGCTCGACGGGCGAGTGGACCGGCGCGAACATCTCCGGCGTCACGCGCATCCGGATCATCGTCTGCCGCTGTTCCAGCTCGAAATACTTCAGCACGACCGGCAGGTGTGCGACCTCGCACGTGAGGAACGCGTGCCGCGGCCCCGGGTGCAGCTGGAGGACCGCATCCAGCGCGCCGCTGTCGCCCATCGCGAACGTTGCGCTGCCCAACCCGCCGCGCGAGTGGAGCACGAGCGCGCGCCGGGCGCCCTCCGCCCGCGCGGTCCACCATTCGCTCTGCGGAAACATCAGCGGGTCGAGCTGCCCGAGCGCGTAGGCCGCGTAGGCGCGCCGCGTCTCGAGGTGCCGGCGGATCTCCTCCCGGTCGCGCAGCGGCCGCACGACGTACTCGTTCTCGCCGACGACCGCGTGCGCCTTGCGCTCGATGACCGTCATGTCGCCGCCTCCGCGTGCGTGCGCAGGATCGGCGCCAACTCCCGCACCCGGTCGTCCGGCACGAGGCGCAGCGGCGTGATGATCGCGTCCTGAAGCGCGTCCGCGCACGCGCACGCGCCGTCCGCGGGCAACGCGCCTGCGAGCGCCGCGGCGATCGACTTCGCGTGACCGGCGTTCGCGAGCAGGTTCGCGACGACCATCTCGACGGAGACGCTGTCCTGGCCGTCGTGCCAGGTGTCGTAGTCGGTGACGCACGCGAGCGTCGCGTAGCAGAGACCCGCCTCGCGGGCGAGCTTCGCCTCCGGCAGCGCCGTCATGCCAATGACGTGCGCGCCCCACCTGCGGTACAGATCCGACTCCGCGCGCGTCGAGAACGCCGGTCCTTCGATGACGATCATCGTGCCGCCGCCATGCGTTTCCACGCCGGTGGTGCGCGCGGCGCCGACCAGGTTCGAAGACAGCGCCGGGCAGAACGGCGCTTCGAAGCTGATGTGGGCCACGATCCCGCGCCCGAAGAACGTGGAAGGACGCCCCGCAGTGCGGTCGATAATCTGGTCCGGCACGACCATGTGCAGCGGCGCGATCTCCTCGCGCATGCTGCCGACCGCGCTCACGGACAGCACGCGCCGCACGCCGAGCGATGCGAGCGCCCAGATGTTCGCGCGCGCCGGGATCTCGGATGGCAACAGGCGGTGCCCGGCGCCATGACGCGGCAGGAATGCCGTCCGCACCCCCGCGAGCGTCCCGAGCACGATCGTGTCCGAAGGCGCTCCGTACGGGGTGTCGACTTCGATTCGCTCGATATCCTCGAGCCCGTCGATCTCGTAGAACCCGCTGCCGCCGATGACCGCGAACGACGCCTGCGTCATCGCGCCACCGCCGGCTCTTCCCGCGCCGCGGCGTCGCGCAGCCCTCGCTCGAACGGTGGTTCGATGACGCCGCGTTCGGTGATAATCGCCGTGATGTAGCGTGCCGGCGTGACATCGAACGCGGGGTTCAGCGCCTCACAGCCCTCGGGCGCGACGCGCGCGTACCCGAAGCCCAGGACTTCGCCGGCGTCCCGCTGCTCGACAGGGATCGCAGCGCCATCGGCTGCGGCGAGGTCCACCGTGCTCCCGGGCGCGACGGCATAGAACGGCACGCCGTGCGCGTGCGCCGCCAGCGCGAGGCCGTACGTGCCGACCTTGTTCGCCGCGTCGCCGTTCGCCGCGATGCGGTCGGCGCCCACCACTACCGCCTGGACTTCGCCACGGGCGATCAGCCCGCCCGCGGCGCCATCCACGATGACGCAGTGCGGGATGGCTTCGCGCGCCAGCTCCCACGCGGTGAGCCGCGCGCCCTGGAGCAGCGGGCGGGTCTCGCCGGCGAGCACGCGGATCCGCTTCCCCTGCCGATGCGCTGTCTTGATTACGCCGAGCGCGGTGCCGATGCCGCCCGTCGCCAGGCCGCCGGCGTTGCAGTGCGTGAGCACGGTCGATCCCGGCTCGATGAGCGCCGCGCCGTGCTCGCCCATGCGCTCATCGTCGCGCACCTGCCGCTCGTGGATGCGAAGCGCCTCCGCCTCGATGGCGCGCGCCCGCACCCCCGGGACGCCGTCGCCGGCGTTGAGCGCGCGCTCGACCGCCCAGCGCAGGTTCACGGCGGTCGGCCGTGTCGCGATGAGCGCCTCCGCTACCTCGCGGAGGTCCACGTCGGGGCGCCGTGCCGCCAGCGCCAGCCCGTACGCCCCGGCGATGCCGATCAGCGGGGCGCCGCGCACGGCGAGGCGCCGGATCGCGCCCGCGACGTCGCGCCAGTCTGCCGTATCGACAAACACGAGCTCGCCGGGCAGGCGGGTCTGATCGATGAAGCGCACCACCCCGGCGCGCCATTCGATCGGGTCTATTCGGGACTCAGAATCCAGGGGCAATGAAAAAACTTCTCCGCTGTGGTAGGTAGAGAAGTTCCGAATCTCTCATCTCTCTCGCCGCAGCGAGTCGGAATTGGCACCCGCCAGTGCGGGTTGCCGGGTTTCGTCGGGCCGATCCCTCCACCACTCTCGATGAGCCAGTATTCAGTTGTGGACATATTGTACGGGCGTGTTCGGAATCCCGTCAAGACGCCGCCCGGCCACACGGCGTGCGACCTCACAGACTCGAAACTCGATGATGTGCGCCATCGCCAGCCCTCTTGCGCGGCGGTCAGCAGCCGTCTATAGTGAACCGTATGGTTCAGTATCAGCCGGCGGCACTCGACCACGCGTTCGGCGCCCTCGCCGACGGCACGCGGCGTGGCATCCTCGAACGCCTGGGCAGCGGCGACGCCTCGATCAGCGAGCTCGCTTCCGGCTGCGGCATGACGCTCACCGGCGTCAAGAAGCACGTGCAGGTGCTCGAAGACGCCGGGCTCGTCACCACCCGCAAGGTGGGTCGCGTCCGCACGTGCAGCCTTGGCCCGGACGGGCTCGAGCAGGAGCGTGCGTGGATCGAACGCTACCGGCAGGTGCTGGAAGAACGATTGGACCACCTGGAAGCATTCCTCGAACGGACGAAAGGAGCGCAGCAATGAGCAGCCCGAAGACCGCAGCGGCAGGCGAATCGGTCGTCACCACGCCCACCGACCGAGAAATCCACGTGGAGCGCATCGTCAACGCGCCGCGCGAGCGCGTCTGGCAGGCGTTCACCGACCCGAAGCTGGTCGCGCAGTGGTGGGGCCGCGGCAACAAGCTTGTGATCGAGCGCGATGAGGTCGAGCGCGGCGGGCACTGGCGCTACGTCGAGCACGCCGACGGCGAGACGCATGGCTTCGAGGGCCGCTACCGCGAAGTGACGCCGCCCGAGCGCATCTCCCGCTCCTGGGAGTGGGACGGCATGCCCGGCCACGTGTTGATCGAGACCGCTGAGTTCGAGGACCTCGGCGACGGCCGCACGAAAATCAAGACGACATCGCTGTTCCACACGACGGATGAGCGCGACGGCATGCTTCAGGTCGGGGCGATCGACGGCATGAACGAGAGTTACGCCGCCCTCGACCGCCTGCTGGCATCGATGGCCTGACGGCAAGGCCGTGCGGGCCAGACAACAAGAGCGCGGGGCCTTCGACGTCTCGCGCTCTTCGTCATTGCGATTGTGCTCGGTGCCGAAGGAACTACACCGCCGCGGCGACCTTCTCCAGCAGCCGGTCGCCGTCGTACAGCTTGATGACGCGCACGGCGCCCTCCGGCCCGACCTCCAGGCACAGGCCGCAGAGGATGCACTCGTCGAGGTTGGCGTCGACGATCCGCACCTTGCCGCCGTCGTCGGCGTAGATGTCCACCGGGCAGACGCCCGCGAGTTGCTTCGCGACCGCCGGATCGGATGCCGCCGGCTCGTCGACTTCGCAGCGGATGAACATGCCGGAACCGCTCGCTGCCATCACGCACCCTTCCCGTTCAGCCGCTGCCGCACGATCTCCGGGATGTCCTGGATCGCCTCGGCGACCGAGATCCCCGCGTCCTGCATGCGGGCGATCTTCTCCGCCGCCGTGTCGGCGCGCCCTTCGACGATCGTGCCCGCATGCCCGAAGCGCATGCCGGGCATCGCGTCCATGAACTTGCCGGCCATGAAGGCCACGATGGGCAGCCGGCTGTTGTTCGCCGTCACGTACGCCGCGAGCTGCGCCTCGCCCGGTCCGCCCGGCTCGGAGTAGATGACGATCGCCTTTGTGTCGGGATCCGCTTCGAAGAGCGGCATCAGCTCCGCGTACGTGGATCCGATGATCGCGTCGCCGCCGATGCTCACCGCCGTGCTCTGGCCCATGCCGGCCGCCGTCAGCGTGTTCGAGATCTCCGTCGTCATGCCGCCCGAGCGCGACATCACGCCGATGGTACCGGCCGTGTACGCGCGCTTCACCGCCGCGCCGCCGATGCCGCCCATCTTCGACTTGCCAGGCGAAATCAGCCCCAGGCAGTTCGGTCCGATGAGCCGCGCCCCGTGCATCGCCGCGTACTCGCAGATCTGCGCCACCTCGCCGCGTGGGATCCGCTCCGTCACGATCACCAGCAGCTTGATACCGTTCGCGATCGCCTCGAACGCCGCGTCGCGTACGAACGCGGGAGGCACCGTGAGCACCGAGCCGTCGACGCGCTGCTTCGACGTGATCTCGGCGACCGTGTCGTACACCGGGACGCCGTGCACCTCGCGGCCGCCGCGGCCCGGCGTGACACCGCCGACCAGCTTCGAGCCGTAGTCGAGGCACTCGCGCGTCATGCTCACGGCCTCGCGCCCGGTGATCCCCTGGATGATGAACGTCGTGCTCTCGTCGATCAGGATCGACATTACGCCACCACCTCCGGCTCGCCCTTCGAGCGGCGCGTCTTCTCGACCGCGCGCCGGGCCGCCTCGGACATCGGCACCGTGCGGTCGCAGTACTCGACGCCGTACTTCTCGAGTATCTTGAACCCTTCGTCCTCCCACGATCCCGGGATGCGGAAGATCGCGATCTTCTCCGCCGGGTCGTAGCCGGACTCGATGACGCCCTTGATCACACCGCGCGCGACGATATCAACACGCGTGTTGCTGACGACGTTCATGATCACGCAGATCTTGTCCACACCCGGCTTGCTGAGGATGAGCTTGGTCAGCTCGGCCGCCTTCTTCACGCTCGGGTTGCCGCCGATCTCGCAGTAGTTCGCCGGATCGCCACCGAACTTCCGGATCGCGTCGAAGATCGTCAGGCTGCCGCCGCCGGCGCCGATGACACACCCGAGCGAGCCGTCGAACTCGACGACGCGCCCGGCGACGCCGCGGTGGTCCGACGCATCGACCTCCGCGCCACGGATCTCGAACGGCGTCGGCGGCCGCGCCTGCCGCGTCTCCTCGCGGCCGATGCCGAGCTGATCGAGCAGCTTCGCCTGCCCGTCGCGCGCCTCTTCCTCCATATCGAGGTGCGAGTCGAGCGCGATGAACTTCCCGTCCTCCAGCTGGGCCAGCGGGTTGATCTCGGCGAGTGTCAGCCCGTAGCGCATGAACGCCTGCGCCAGGCTGGACATGATGCGCGTCAGCGACGTCAGCTCATTCCCGGTGATGCCGAGCGACGCGACGAGCTCCTTCATCCGGAACTCAGGGAACGGCGAGAACGTCGAGAAGTGCGCGCGCGCCACGTGCTGCGGGTGCTGCTCCGCCACTTCCTCGATGTCGATGCCACCCAGGTCGCTGAAGATCGCGACCGGCAGCTTCGCCAGCGCGTCGTAGATGACGCCGGCGTAGTACTCTTTCCTCACCGGCTGCTTCGACTCGACGAGCACGCAACGCGGTGACTGCCCGTTGATCTCGAGCCCGAGGATCTGCTCCGCCGCCGCGCGCGCCTCTTCCGGAGACGACGCGAACTTCACGCCGCCCGCCTTCATGCGGCCGCCGGAGAGCACTTGCGACTTCAGCACCAACTCGCCGCCGACCTCGCGCGCGATGCGCTCGGCCTCGCCGGCGGCCGTCGCCGTGCCGCCCTTCGACACCGGCACGCCGCTCATCCCCAGCAGCGCCTTCGCTTCGAATTCGTAGAACCTCATGCGTGATCCTCTGGGTTTTCGACGCGTAAGCCCGCGGCCCTGGCTGCGGCAATCAGGCGCTTGTCGGAGGCAACGACCACGAAGCCATCAGACTCGGCGCGTCGAGAAAGTATGAATGACTGGCGGGCAGCGGCAAGGTGTATCGCGTCGAGCGCACGTAGCGGAACCGACAGGACATCGAACGAGCGTGCGGCCGCTGTTCTCAGCAGATCACTCGAAGCGTCCACGACGTCGAAGCGGCTCACATCATCGAGGAGCGTGACGAACAACGTGCGGGCCTCCGCTGGCGACAATTCACCCTCTCGAGAGCGGCGCCGGAGCGCGGTGGCGACTTCGACGATGACGATGGTCGAGATCACGACCTGATTGGTACCGGGAAGCGACCGCACCCAGGCGGATCCAGTCTCGGCCAGGTACAACTTCGCCAGCGCGCTCGCGTCGAAGTAACAGACGGCCACGCGTCTCCCCCCGGTCTGCTACAGCCGCTCCTCGTCGCGCTCTTCGATGATGGTCTGTGACAAGGGCGGGTCGAGCACCGGAAGCGACCGGATGAACGCCTCGCGGTCGAAGTTCTCGGGCAGCCGGCCGAACGTGTCATGCCAAGCGTCCCAGTCGATGTCAGCGAGGATCGGCTTCAATGCTTCGCGCACACGCTCCCGCTCGGTCGGCGGCTCCCGGCGGCGGCCCAGCGCGTTCCGCAGGTTCGACAGCACGGACGCGGTCGAGGCGATGACCGCGATCGCAGCTGCGGCGAGCAGAACCCGGGCGAGCGAACGCGGCATCTTGTGCATCATGACGAATTGTAGCGCTCGGCGAGGGCCGCTATGCCACGCGCCCCATGACCTCGAGGATGTCGTAGCCGCTCACGTCCTTCGACTTCTGCGCCATGTCGGCGAGCCACTGCGGGTCGAGCTTGCCCGCCTGCACGGCCTTCGCGAGATCCATCAGCATCGCCTTGGTCGTCGCTTCGTCGTAGAACTCGCCGGTCTCCGGGTCGGCGATGGATCCGCCGCCCAGGCGGTGGTACACCTCGAGCGAGCGCTTCGTCTTCTCGATCTCGGCGTCGTCCGGCGTGAACACCGCGTTCGCGATCTCGGCCTGCTGTGGGTGGATGACCCACGTGCCGTCCATGCCGAGGTCGCGCGAGCCGAGGCTCTTCTCGCGCAGGCCCGCCTTGATCTTCTCCGCTTCCTCCGGCGGCGTGTCCGGGCGGATCAGCCGCAGGTAGGCGTTGTCGATGGCGTGCAACCCAGCCGCCTTCGCCGCGACCGCCGTCGCCTGCTTCGCGTAGTGGAAGTTCACGTTCTGGTTGTCGATCATCTCCCGCACGCCCATGCTCGCGCTGAAATCGGCGATACCGAAGATCAGGCCCGCCATGCGCGGCGACGCCGTCGCGATCTTGTACGCGTTCACGACCGCAAGCGGCATCTCGATCAGTGCCTCGATCTGCACGTGCGTCGTCCAGCCGCCCTGCTCTTCGAGCGCGTCGAGTAGCCGCGCCAGGTGCACGATGTCCTCTGGCTCGTTCGTCTTCGGCAGGATGATGCCGTGGAAGCGGTCCGGCGCGCCGAGCATGATCGCCTGCAGGTCGCCGAGGAAGAACTTCGAGCGGATGTTGTTCGGCCGGATCGCGATCACCTTGTTGCCGAAGTCGATCGTGTTCAGCGCCTCGACCATCACCTTGCGGCTCGCGTCGCCCTTGAATTCGTACGGGCACGCGTCCTCGAAGTCCGGCATCACGTGGTCGGTCGGCGCGGCCGCCGCCTTCTCGTGCATTTTCAGGGTGTGCGCCGGATACGTCAGCTCCGTGCGCGGGATTACCACCAGGTTCTTCTTCTGCAGGATGTACACGTTGGTTTCTCTCCGTCTTTTCGCTTCGCGACGATTCGACCATGGCCCGCGTGAGTCGGGCGTTCCGCTAACAACAGACAGCAGACATCAGAGGCATGTCTACGCCCCCGGGCCACCGGCGACCAGCGCCCGCGCGATCACCTTCAGCTCCAGCGTCGCCTTTACGCCCTCGAAGATCGGCAGCACCTGCGCGTCCGCGACGTAGCGCGTGATGCGGTCTTCCTCCGCGTAGCCCCAGCCGCCGTGCAGCAGCTGCGCCTCCTGCGTCACGTACACCGCGATGTCCGACGCGAAGAGCTTTGCCATCGCCGGCCCCAGCGCCGCGCGGGCGCCCGGCTCCGTCGTCCGTGCGACGTGGTATGTCAGCTGGCGCGCCGCCGCGATGCGCGTCGCCATCTGCCCGATCTTGTACTGCGTCAGCTGGTACTCCGAGATGGGCTTGCCGAACTGCACGCGCTGCGTCACATACGCGCACGCCTTCTCGAGCGCCGCCTGCGCGACGCCGAGCGCGCGGCCGCCGGTCTGCAGCCGGCCGATCGCGAAGCCGCCGAGCGTCAGGTAGAAGCCGCGTCCCTGCCCGCGCTCCTCGCCGACCAGGTTCTCGGCCGGTACGAAGTAGTCCTCGAAGTTAAGGATGTACGAGTGCATGCCACGGTAGCCCGGCGTGTTGATCGCCTCGCCCGTGAGCAGTCCGCCCTCCGGCTGGCGGTACTCGAACTTGTGCCCGTCGAACGTCGCCTTCGGCACGATGAACAGCGACAGCCCCGCGTACCCTTTCGACGCGTCCGGGTCGGTGCGCGCGAGCAGCGCGAGTACGTTCGCGCGGCCGGCGAACGTGCACCATGCCTTCGCGCCGTTGATCAGCCATCCCTTGCGGCCGTCGCGCTCGCCGGGCGTCGCGCGGCACTGCACCGAAGCGACGTCTGAACCGACGTCCGGTTCGGTGACCGAGATGCCGACGAGCACCTCGCCGCTCGCCAGCTTCGGCAGCCAGTGCTCCTTCTGCGCGTCGGTGCCGCCTTCGAGCAGCGCGCGCGTGAGGATCTCCGAGCGCGTCAGCAGGCTGCCGGCGATCAGCGACGCCGTCGACAGCTCTTCGGTCAGCACGATCATCGCCAGGTAGCCCATCTCCGTGCCGCCGTAGCTGTCCGGCACCGAGCTGCCGAAGAAGCCCAGCTCGGCGAACTGGCTGATGAGCGAGTCCGGCACCAGCAGGTCGTCGCGATGGATCCGGTCCGCGAGCGCGACGCCATCTTC
>DASUKS010000096.1:0-4049 GCA_036278595.1 Dehalococcoidia bacterium | reverse complement strand
CCAGCCGTAGAAGTCCGGCGTCCGCGCTTCGATCACCAGCTCTGCCCAGATGCCGATGACCACCAGCCCGACGGCCGCGATGAGCCACCAGCGGTTCGTCCGCACCGAGCGCGCGAGCGCCACGCTGCCGATGCCGGCGAGCGCGGCGATGCCGGGCGCCATCGCCGACGTGTAGTAGCTATGGAAGATGCCCTGCGCGTAGGAGAAGACGCCCGCGTAGAGCAGCACCCAGCCGAGGAACGCCACGCCCGCCGCGCGCCGCACGGGATCGCGTCGCCAGTGCCAGAGCGCGACGGCGCCGGCGAAGAGCGCGAATGGCAGCAGCCAGCCGATCTGGCCGCCGTTCGTCGCATCGAGCATGCGGAACGCGCTCGGCAGCCCACCGAAGATGCCGCCCGGCCCCGCGAAGCCGCCGCCGCGCGACGCACCGTTCGTCGGTGGCGCGAACCGGCCGCCGAACGCGGGCGCACCGCGGCTCGAAGCGCCGGCGGGCGGCCCGCCGCGTCCGCCACCACCGCCCTGGCTGTCGCCGTCCACGCGGCCGAAGCCGTTGTAACCGAACGCGAGCTGCAGCACGGTGTTGTTCGTGCTGCCGCCGATGTACGGCCGGCTCGATGCCGGCCACGCGTCGACGATCACGAGCCACGACGCCCCAACCACGAGCGTCACCGCGCCGAACACCGCGAGCCTCGCGAGCAGCCCGCGCATCGACGCGCGCGAGATCGTGCGTGTGCCGACGACCACCGCGAGCACAAACGCCGGGCCCGGGATCCACGCCGCCAGCATCTTCGTGTTGAACCCGATGCCCGCGAGCACGCCGGCCAGCGCCAGCCACAGCATCCAGCGGCGGCTTTCGATCGACTGCAGCACCGCGCCCGCCGTCCCGACGAGCAGCAGCACCATGAACGGCTCGGGCAGGTTCAACCGGTTCACGGCAACGGAGATCGGCGACAGCGCGAGCACCAGCCCGGCGATCGTCGCCGCACCGACGCCGAACCACTTCCGCACGATGATCCACAGCAGCCCGACGCTCGCCGCTCCGGCGACCGCGCTCGGCAGCAGCAGCGACCAGCTCGAATACCCGACGACGCGCGCCGAGAGCGCATCGACCCAGAGGAAGAACGGCGGCTTGTCGACGGTGATGAACCCGCCGGGGTCGAACGCGCCGAAGAAGAAGTTCTTCCACGAGAGCGTCATCGAGCGGACGGCCGCGGCGTAGTACGTATTGCCGTAACCTGCCGCCGACAGCGACCAGGCGTTCAGCGCGAGCGACAGCGCGACGACGCCGGCGAGCGGCAGCCACGCCGCCAGCCGTCGCACGCGCGCGTCCGCCAGCGCCTCGCTGATGCCCCTCCTGTGCCCGGCGCTCCCCGGGAATGCGACGTCCCGCGCCATATCCATGCGGTGATGCTCCTCGCGACGTGCTCGCCCGCAGTATCACGAACACCCGCGCCGGAACTTCCTACCGAACTGTTAAGCGAGGACGAACAGTAATACCTGCCGAGGCGCGAACGGCGGCAGAAGCCATCCAGCTTCCCGCCTCAAGCTTCACGTCAATCCCGGCCCGCGAGTGCACACCGGCAAGTCTCGCTTCCCGCGTCCCGCATCCCGTTTCCAAGCAGCTAGATGTTGTTGAACCTGCTCAGTCCGGGAATGTGCGACACGGCGCCGTTGAACGTCGCCAGGTCGCCACGGAACAGGAGGATGCCGACGAAGATCACCAGCACGCCCGTCGTGATCTCGACCAGCGGCATTAGACCGCGGATCCGGCGCAGGAAGCGCGTGATCGGCACGACCGCGAGCCCCGTGATGATGAAGGGCACACCGAGCCCGAGCGAGTACACGAGCAGCAGGTAGCCGCCCTTCGCGACCGACGCGCTCGAAGCCGAGAGCGTGAGAATCGCACCGAGCACCGGCCCGATGCACGGCGTCCACCCGATCGCGAAGGCCGAGCCGACGCCGAAGGATTTGGCGTAACCCAGCGTGTGCGGCCAGCCGGCGCCCGTCGCGCCGCCCGCGCCGGGCCGCTCGCCGACCGCGACGCTGCCGGCGCCGCCGCTGCCACCCGCCGTCGCGCCCGCCGGCACGCGCGCGGTGGCCGTCTCCAGCGTGAACGTGCGATACAGCCAGGGGATGCGGATGACGCCGACCAGGTTGAGCCCGAGGATGATCAGGAAGACGCCGCCGATCTCGCCCAGCAGCGTCTTGTGGTCCTGGATGAAGTAGCTGTTGTCGCTGCTCACGAACCGGCCGAGCAGCCCCACCGAGGCGCCGAGCACGACGAACACCAGCGTGAACCCGCCGACGAACGAGGCCGCGTGCGAGACCATCGCGCGCCTCCCCGCCCCGTCGCCATCGCGCGCGCTCGCCGCCGTCCCCGTGAGGTGGGCCAGATACGCCGGCACGAGCGGGAGCACGCACGGCGAGAGGAACGAGAGGATCCCGGCCGCGAAGGCGAACGCGAACCCGTACGGCCCCGTCAGATAGTCGACCCAGCCCTGCGTCATCAGCCCTTCAGGCTAACAAACAGGAGCCGGGACGAAGGAGTCGGGAGCAGAATTGAGCGCCTCGGCCGATCGACCCAGCTCCAGCGCTCGCCACTATTCAACTATGAACTATTCACTCAATCGAACGGCGACTCGCCCGCCTGCGGGATGCCAAGCAACTCCAGGCGCGCCGCGTCGTAGCGCTCCTTCGCGCGCGCCTCGCGGTTCAGCAAGCCCTTCATCTTGTCGCCCTCGAGCGTCTTCCCCTCGAGGAACACCTCGTGCAGGCCCGCCAGTTGCCGCTGCCAGTCCTCGTACGCCTGCAGGTACGCCTGCCGCCGCTCGTCGCTCACCTTCATAGCGCCAGCCTACCAGAGCCCGGCTAATTCCAACCGACGCATCCGCCAGCGTTCCGCAAACATCCAACATCCAACGTCTAACACCCAACATCACGGGCCGATACGACCCGAGCCGGCGTTCGCAGACCCCGCTTCTCGTGCGCAGCGCCTCGCTCCTCCGTGGCGCTTCCGCCTACAATCCGGCGCGAAGGGCAAGCCGGCGCCGGGCGCGGATCACGGGAGGCACATCATGGCGGTCCAGCCAGCCATCGACTGGGACGCGATCACAGACGAAGCGACCGAGCTCCTGTCCGAGTTCATCCGCATCGACACCTCCAACCCGCCCGGACGCGAGAAGGCCGCCTGCGACTGGCTCGCCGGCATCTTCCGCCGCGACGGCATCGACGATGTCGCGTTCTACGACGCCTCCGACGACACCGAGCACGGCGCCGACCGCATGAACATGACGGCGATCCTCTCCGGCGAAGGCAGCAAGCCGCCACTCATCCTGCTCAGCCACACCGACGTCGTCCCCGTCGAGCGCCAGTACTGGGACTCGGAGCCGTTCTCCGGCGCGGTGACCGATGGCGTCATCTACGGCCGCGGCGCCATCGACATGAAGTCGATGGGCATCATGGAGCTGATGGCGATGCTGATCATCAAGCGCCACGGCATCCGCCAGCAGCGCGACATCGTCTACATGGCGCTCGCCGACGAGGAGGCGGGCGGCGTCTGGGGCATCGAGTGGGTCGAGCGCAACCACCCGGAGCTGCTCGACGGCGAGTACGTGATCAACGAGGGCGGCTGGGGCAACGCCGAGATCTTCGGCACGCGGCGCCCTTCGTTCAGCTGTTCGATCAGCGAGAAGGGGCCGCTCTGGCTCAAGCTCGTCGCCGAAGGGCGCCCCGGCCACGGTTCGGTGCCGCATCCCGACAACGCGATCGACCGCCTCGTGCGCGCGCTGCGGAAGGTGCAGGACTGGTCGCGGCCGGTGACGCTCGTGCCCGAGCTGCGCGGCTACTTCGACCGGCTCTACCGCCACCAGGTGCTACCCGAGCCGACGCAGCAGGCGATCGAGCAGCTCGCCGGCGAGAACATCGTCGCGCGCGCGATCCTCACGAACACCGTCAGCGCCACGACGCTCCACTCCGGCATCAAGCACAACGTCATCCCCGGCATCGCCGAGGCCACGCTCGACTGCCGCCTGCTCCCCGGGCAGGACCCC
>DASUKS010000095.1:0-15913 GCA_036278595.1 Dehalococcoidia bacterium | reverse complement strand
GCCGGACGTGCGCGGCTACGGCCAGAGCGACAAGCCGTACCCGGTCGAGGCGTACGCGATGAAGGAGATCGTCGCGGACTTCGTCGGGCTGCTGGACGCGCTGGGCGAGGAGAAGGCCGTCGTGGTCGGGCACGACTGGGGCGCGCCGATGGCGTGGACTAGCGCGATCCTGCACCCGGAGCGCTACCGCGCGGTCGCCGGACTGAGCGTCGCGCATACCGGCCGCTCGCCGGCGCCGCCGGTCGAGACGATGCGGCAGATCTTCGGCGACAACTTCTTTTACATCGTCTACTTCCAGGACGAGGGCGTGGCGGAGAAGGAGTTCGAGGCCGACCCGAAGCGGTCGCTGCGGCTGATCCTGTGGACGGCCTCGGGCGACGCGCCGCCGATGCCCGCGTTCGCCGGCAAGCCGAAGACCTCGGGCTTCCTCGATGGCATCGTCGAGCCCGAGCAGCTGCCGTCGTGGCTGATGGAAGCGGACATCGACTTCTATGCGGGCGAGTTCAAGCGCTCGGGGTTTCGCGGCGGCATCAACCGCTACCGGAACATGGACCGCGACTGGCGCGAGCTGCCGCAGCTTGAGGGCGCGCGGATCACGCAGCCGGCGCTGTTCATCGCCGGGGAGAAGGACGGCGTGATCGCGATGCAGCCGGGCGCCATCGACACGCTGAAGGGCCTGTGCGATGACTTCCGCGGCTCGGTGCTGCTGCCGGGTGCCGGCCACTGGACGCAGCAGGAGCGCCCGGCCGAGGTGAACAAGGCGCTGATCGACTTCCTGAACGGACTGTAGTTCGTACATCTGCGACCGGGTGAAAATCGGGGCATCACCGATTCGGTTCGATGCCGGGCATCGCGCATGCTCCTTCTGGCGAGAGGAGGAGATCTCGATGACGGAAGCGATGCAGCAGGAAGCGATGCGGGCCTTGCTCGCGCTCGAGTGGGTGAGCGATGAAGCGCCCGACGATGTGCACCGGCACAAGTCGCGGATCCGGTTCAGCCTGCTCGTGCTCGAAGGACTCGCTGATTCGCGCGACGGCGATCGGCTGGCGTTCGCGCGGCGGATCCTCGGCGAGCACGTGCGACGCGCGCTCGACCTCGCGGCGAGCCTGCGGCGCGAGCCGGAGCTGGCCGCGGCAGCCTGAGCCCGCGGATCACGTGAGAGGAACAACGCGGAAGGAGGCGGCCTGGCAATCGGACCGCCTCCTCGCGCATCGCGCTCCCCCGTGGTCGCGGCGCGTCGTAGGCGCGCGGCTACAAGTCGCTAGAGCTGGCGCCGCTGGGCGTTGGCGGCGGCATCGGCCATGGTGATCACCGGCAACAGTGATTCGACCCAGTTCCAGTTCATCAGCTGACTGTCCGCGGCCAGGTTGCAGACCGCCTGGGCGTCCGGCGCCTCGACGAGTATGTAGGTGAGGTGGGCGGGCATGTTCGTCCAGCCGCCTTCGATCGTCACGCCGTGCTTCTTCGAGATGTCGGCGAGCTGCGCGAACTGCGGCAGGTACTTCTCGCGGTACTCCGGCCGCGACGCGGGGCAGGTCTCGGGCCCGTGCCGGGCGACGAGCATGTGCAGCATCTGTTCCTCCTCTTCCTTCTTCTTCGCGTGTCTTACTTGCTTCCGGCGCGCGCGGTGATCGTGCCGTCGTGCCACTCCGGGTCGGCGACGAGCAGGTCGCGGAACTTCCGGTACTGCTGGTCCTGGTCGGGGCTCGCCGCGTTGTCGCGGTACGCCTGCTCGTCCTCGAAGATCGCGACGCCCCAGACCTCGTCGCCGCCCGTGTCGTAGAGGTACGCGCCGCGCATGCCCTTCGGTGTGCGTTGGTCACCCGTCATCGTGCTGATCAGCTCGGCCTTCTTGCCGGGCTTCGCCTGCATCCGGAATACGCTGCCAAACATCATCGCGTTCGCTCCCTTCGTGCTATCGCCCCGCGGCGGTCTCGACTACTTCGTGCACACGTAGTAGGCGTTCATGAAGTCGCCTTCCACGTGCTTGACGTCGACGTCGCTGAAGCCGGCCTCCGCCAGCAGCTCGCGCGCCTTCTGCTCCCCCCACATGGTCCCGAGCCCTTCGCCACCGAGCGCGAGCGACACCGTCATGCAGTGGAAGGTCGAGATGGCGTAGAAGGCCGCGGCCATCGGGTGCCCCATGTTGCCGGCATGCGTGCTGTCCGCCGCGATATCGACCATGAGGAAGATGCCGCCGGGATTGAGCGAGTCGTGGATCCCGTTCAGCACCCTCCGCGGCTGCGCCTGATCGTGGATCGCATCGAAGGCCGTGATCAGGTCGAACTTGGCCGCGCCGTCGATGTTCGCGACATCCTTCTGCTCGAAGCGCGCGTTCGACAGCGCCAGTTCCTGCGCTTCCGAACGCGCGACGGCCACGGCGTCTTGGTTGAAGTCGTAGCCCGTGAACCGGCTCTTCGGGAACTCCCTGGCCATGAGGTTGATCGCGTGGCCGTGGCCGCAGCCGACGTCGGCGACCGCGATCCCCTGCTCGAGGCGCTCCTTGAGGCCGGGCACGAGCGGCACGACGACCGGCAGCAGCACGGCGTCGTTCGTCTGCGCGCTGAGCGCCGCCATGAGCTGCTGGAACCGCGGGAACTCGGAGTACGGTACGCCGCCGCCGTTGCGGAAGCAGTCGACGATCTCGTCTTCGACGCGCCCGAACTGCGCGAGGAACTCCGCGAGCGTCGCCATGTTGCCCGGGCCGGCGGCGCGCGTCACGGTGACCGCGTGCTCCGGGGGCAGCCAGTACGTGCTGTTCGCCGGGTCGTGCTCGACGATCCGGCCCGTCGTCATGCCGCCGAGCCACTCGCGGATGTACCGCTCGTTGAGCCCGGTCGCGGCCGCGATCTCGCCGCTGGTCGCCGGCGGCATGCCGGCCATCCTGTCGTAGATCCCGAGCCGGTGGCCCACGCTGATCAGCAGCGTGAGCATGGCCGAGTTCAGCGTGGCCGCCATCTGGCCGCCGAACGCCTCGGCCTTTGCGGGATCGAGTGCCTGTGTCGTCATCGTTCCTCCTCTTGATCGGCTGATGATCCGCCGGGGGCCGCCAGGCGCCACGCTGGGCGCAGCGTCCGGCGATCCCCTGACGCATCAGAGCATCGCGCCCGGCAAGCCGGCGCAGCATCGGGCGAAATGCGCAAACCGGCGGGAGCAGTCATCCGGTGGTTGGCGTGAACTGCGTAGGTCTCAGTCGCGGGCGACCCCGCGGCGGAGTGCGTAGGCCGCCGCTTCGGCGCGGTTGCGGGCGCCGATCTTGGCGTAGATGTTCGTGATGTGCCGCGAGGTCGTGCGCTCGCTGAGCACGAGGTGCGTGGAGATCTCGCGCGTGCTCTGGCCGGCGGCGACGAGGCGGAGCACCTCGATCTCGCGGCGCGTGAGGCCATCGGGGCGCTCGGGGGCGGCGCCGGCGCGGCCGCGCGACATCGCCTGGATCTGGTCCTGCAGCGCCCGCATCCCGCAGTCGCGGGCGATGCCGAGCGCAGCGCGAAGCAACTCCTGGCCGCGCCGTCGGTCGGCCGTCGCGCGGCGCGCGAGGAGCAGGCGGGCGTACTCGTACGCGCTCAGCGCCCACCACGGGCGGCCGCCGGTACGCTCGTCGACCGCGAGTGCTCCCTCGAAGTGCTCCGCGGCCTCTTCCTTGTGCCCCTGCGCCAGCGACAGCAGGGCGAGGTAGTGGTCCGCAGCACCGACGCACGCGACGCCTTCGGAGACGACGATGTTGCGTCCGGCGTACGGCGCGAGCCGCGCGTACAGCTGTCCGGCACGCCCGGCATCGTCCAGCGCGTGCGCCACGAGGGATGCGAGGACGAGCACGGTCAACGACGTGTCGTCGCGGGGCACCATCGCGAAGTCGTGCGTCGCGAGCTCGTCGAACTCCGCGCGGGCTTCGGGCAGGCGGCACTGCGCGATGCGGATGAACGCGAGCACGGCGCGCCAGATCGTGGCCTGCGGCTGGTTGCGGCGAGAGGTGGCGACGAGCGGCTCGAGCTCGGGCAGGCGGCCCTGCAGCCAGCGGATGACCAGCAGCTGGCCGCCAAACGCCGCGACGAGGTTCTGGCCTTCCGCCTGGCGGCCCGTCTCGAGCGCGCGGCCGGCGAGGCGTTCGCCCTCGTCGAGCTGCCCGCGGAAGACGGCGAGCATCGCCCGGCGGACGGCGGACTGCCAGAGGAAGAGCGGCTGGCGGAACGCGGCGGCGTCGCGCTCGTACGCCTCGAGCTCGCGCTCGACGGCCTCGAAGTCGCCCATCTCGGCGAGGTCGGCGATGCGTGGCCGCTGGCCCCACATCGCGATCGCCGGCTCGCCGGTCGCCGCGGCGAGCGGGATGATCTCCGTTGCCACATCGAAGCGCTCGTGGAGGTGCTCGGGCTCCCAGAGCGCGGCGTGCAGCACCTGCAGGCAGCGCGCGAGCGTCAGCCCGTCCCCGGAGCGCCGCGCGAGCGTCACGGACTCGCGCGCGAGGCGCTTCGAGCGTTCGGGATCGCCGGAGTAGAGCAGCTGCAAGGCGAGCCGCGACGTCAGCTTCGCCCGGAGGGCGGCGTCGTCTTCGGGCGCCATTTCGAGTGCTTCGCGCAGGAGGGCGACGCACAGCTCGTCGACCGAGGCGATGGCCGGCCAGCTGCGCGCGAAGCCGAGAGCGGCGCGGGCGAACTGCGCCGCGTCGCCGGTCGCCCGCGCGTAGGCGGCCGCCTCCGCGAACGCCGCGCGCGCTTCCTCGGAGTCGCTCACGCGCTTCAATGCCTCGCCGCTCAGCAGCAGCAGCTCGCAGCGCCGGGCGCGGTCGGCCGGTGGCACGAGGTCGAAGGCGTCGCGGTAGAGCATCGCCGCCTGTTCGAAGCCAGTAGCCGCGCTCGCACGGGCGGCGGTCCGCACCAGGCAATCGATGGTGTGCGCGGCGTCCGCGGCGGCGCCGGCGCGCAGGTAGTGATGCGCGAGGTCGGCGACCGTGTCGTCCGTCGCGCCGTACCGCCGCTCGATCGCCTCAGCGATCCGCAGGTGGAGCTGCTGGCCGCGCGCGGAGGAGAGCTGGGTGAGGAGCGTCTGGCGGATCAGGTCGTGCGTAAAGGCCATGCGCTGCTCGCGCGGCCGCGTCTCGGCGACGACGACTCGCGCGCGCTCTGCCTGCTCGAGCGCCTCGATCAGCTCGCCCGGCGCCCGGCCGTCGACATCGGCGAGCACGGCGCAGTCGAAGCTCCGGCCCAGCACCGCGGCCGTCGCCAGCGCCACCCGGCAGCGCTCGTCGATGCGCCTGAGGCGGCGGTCGATGACGAGCCGCACGCTTTCGGGCACGGCCTCGCCCTCGGTGGGCTGCAGATGGAGCGTGCCGGCTGCATCGAAGAGGCGGTCCTCCTCGGCGAGATGCTTCAGCACCTGCTCGACGAAGAACGGATTGCCGCCGGTCTGCGAGAACAGCGCTTCGGCGCCGGCCTCGCCGGGATGCGCGCCCGTGATCCGCTCGACCATCTGCGCGACGTCCGGGCGCGCGAGCTCGCCGAGCTGGATGACGGTCGCGGCGCGCGACCGGTGCGCGTCTTCTGCGAGGCGCGCGACCGCGCCCTGCGGTGGTTCGACCTCGCCCGGGCGGTAGGTGGCGAGCGCGAGCACGGGGCGCGCGCCGGCGAACAGCAGCAGGTTGCGTACGAGGGTCGCGGTCGCGGCGTCCGCCCAGTGCATGTCCTCGACGATGATCAGCAGCGGCCGGATGCGGCTCGCACGGTCGAAGAAGTCGCGCACAGCCGTGAAGAGCCGGAGGCGCTCGCCGTCGGATGGCAGTGGCAGCGCAGGCGCCGGTGCCTCGCCGGCGAGCCGCGGGACCAACGTCGCGAGCTGATGCGCGGAGGCGCCGACGACGCGATAGAGCTCGTCCGGCGCGAGCATGTCCGCGACGGCCTCGATCAACTCGACGATCGGCAGGTAGGGCAGCGCCTCCTCGCCCTCGAGGCACTGGCCGCGCAGCACGACGAACCCGCGCTCGCACGCGATCGCCGCGGCTTCATCGCAGAGGCGCGTCTTGCCGATGCCCGCATCGCCGCCGATGAGCACGAAGTTGCCGCGGCCATCGGCGGCGCTGTCGACGAGTGCGGCGAGTTGCCCGAGCTCGCCCGCGCGGCCGGTCAGCGGCGTTGGCGCCGAAGGTGAAGGATTGCCCACGGGAATCCCCCTGTGATGAGAGACGGAAGTATATGACGCACCGACGCTGATTACCTGTCGTCTCGCGACTGACCATCGCGCTGGCGGCTGCTATGCTCGGCGTAGGATGAGGCAGCAGGGAGTTTTCACGTGAAGCAGCTTCCGGAGCACGGCTCGACGCTCGATGAGGTGATGCGCGACCTTCGCGCGATGCAGGCGGACGACGCCGACTATCACAACGCGCGGACGTTCGGGCTGATCTACAACGCCGGGCCGGAGGTGGACGCCGTGCTGCAGGCGGCCGCCGCGCACACGCTGCTCGAGAACGCGCTCAACCCGTTCGTCTTCCCGAGCCTGCGAGAGATGCAGCGCGACATCGTGCAGATGAGCGCGGCGCTGCTGCACGGCGACGATGATGTCGCCGGCGCGCTTACCTCGGGTGGGACGGAGTCGATCTTCCTCGCCGTGAAGACGGCGCGTGACCGGATGCGGGCGGAGAGGGGAATCCGCCATGGGCGGATCCTCGTGCCGAAGACGGCGCACCCCGCGTTCGCCAAGGCGGCGCACCTGCTCGACCTCGTGTTCGCGCAGATGCCCCTCGGCGACGACCTGCGCACGCGGGCGGACGTCATCGCGCCGCTGATCACGGAGAACACCGTGCTGGTCGTCGGAAGCGCGCCGACGTATCCGTTCGGGATGGTGGACCCGATCCCGGAGATGGCCTCGGTCGCGGCGGAGGCGGGCATCCCGTTCCACGTCGATGCCTGCCTGGGCGGCTTCATGCTGCCGTTCGCCGAGAGGCTCGGCGTGCGGGTACCGGTGTGGGACTTCCGAGTGCCGGGCGTGTCCTCGATCTCCGCCGACGTGCACAAGTACGGGTACGGGATCAAGGGCGCATCGGTGATCCTGCACCGCCCGAAGGCGAACATGCGCTACCAGGTGTTCCAGTTCGGCGACTGGCCGGGCGGAGTCTACGGGACGCAGGGATTCCAGGGGACGAAGCCGGCGCCCCCGATCGCGGCGGCGTGGGCGGTGATGCGCTATCTCGGCGAGGACGGCTACCTGCGGCTCGCGCGCCAGACGCTCGACACGACCCGCAACCTGCTCGATGGCATCGCCGCGATCGACGGCGTCCACGTCTGGGGCGAGCCGGAGATGACGGTGTTCGCCGTGGGCTCCGAGACGCAGGACATCATGGCGATCGGCGATGCGCTGAACGCCCGCGGCTGGCACTTCGACCGGCAGGAGGGGCCGCCGTCACTGCACCTGATGATCAGCCCGCGGCACGCGACGAACGCCGACGAGTTTCTCGCCGACCTGCGCGCGGCGGTCGCGCACAACGCCGGGGCGAGCGGGAAGGCCGCGACGTACGGCGACGACGTGAGCGCCGAGGCGTCGGGCCGGTAGCGGACCGCCGCGCGTCAACGTCACGCGACGAACTTGACACGCGCAGACGGCCGCGCGATCGCCATCGCGCCGCACGAGTTGTGAAAATTACTCGCGCCCGCGCCGAAGGTATTGACCTAGCGCGCGCGCGGGCGTGTATTAGACATGAGCAGACGAAGGTCGCGCGCGGGCGATCGCATGAGGCGATCACGCGCAGCAGCGGGGAACGATCTTCGAGGGCAACGGGAGCACAGGCTCCCGGTCTGCGGCAGAACGGAAGGCCAGTGACGGGGCATCACCAGACCTACAACTTGAGACGCCAGGGACGGGGGAGCATCAGCGATGGATCGCAAGCGTCTCGCCTATATGCCGGGGCTCGATGGGCTGCGGGGACTCGCCGTGGCCGCCGTCGTGCTCTATCACGCAGAGACGCACTGGCTTCCCGGCGGCTTCCTGGGTGTTGATGTCTTCTTCGTGATCAGCGGCTACCTGATCACATCGCTGCTGCTGAGCGAGCGGGCCGAGCGCGGGTCCATCGACCTGCGGGCGTTCTGGTTCCGTCGGGCGCGGCGTTTGCTGCCGGCGCTCTTCTTCCTGCTCGTGGCGACGCTGGCCTTTGCGCTGGTGTTCACGCCGGGCGATGTCGCGCGGCTGCGCCTCGACTCGCTGGCCGCGGCCGGCTACGTCAGCAACTGGTACCTGATCTTCCGCCATCAGCCGTACTTCGAGACGCTTGGGCGGCCGTCGCTGTTCCAGCACCTCTGGTCGCTCGCGGTCGAGGAGCAGTTCTACCTGGTCTGGCCGCCGATCTTCGCCGTGCTCACGCGGGTCACGCGACTGCGCTGGACGTTCGCATTCATCGTGGCGGGCATCCTGGCTTCGACGCTGATGATGGCGAGCACGTACGTGCCGGGCGGAGAGTCCGCGCGCAGCTACTACGGGACCGACACGCGAGCGGCGGAGCTGCTCGTCGGCGCCGCTCTGGCGTTCGTCTGGACGCCGGGGAGCGCGCCGCGCTGGGCAACGGGCCCGGGCGGGGCGCTGCTCGACGTACTGGGCGTCGGCGCGCTGGCGTTCGCGACGCTCGCGACGTTCCGGGTGCAGGGCGACGCGCTGTTCATCTATCGGGGCGGGCTGACGCTGTTCGCGCTGCTGACGGCGGTCGTCATCGCCGCCACGGTGCGGCCCGGCTCGCTGATCTCGCGGTTCGGGGCCGCGTCACCGCCGCTGCGATGGGTAGGGCTGCGGTCGTACAGCATCTACCTCTGGCACTGGCCGGTGTTCATGATGACGCGTCCGCAGGCCGACCTGCCGCTCGACGGGCTGCCGCTGCTGGCGCTGCGCGTCGCGCTCACGGTCGTGGTGGCCGAAGTCTCGTACCGGTTCGTCGAGGCGCCGGTGCGGGCGGGCGCGCTCTCGAGGGCGTGGCGGATGCTGCGCGAGCGACCGGTGGGCCCGCGGTTGGTGCTCGGCCGGGCGGCGGCCTACGGCGGGTCGCTGTTCGTCGTATCGGTCGGGGTGCTCGTCGCGTGCGCGCAGCCGGCGCGGCCGCCTTCGTACCTTGCCCTCACCCCGGTGAACACGGTGCGGGCGGCGACACCGGTGCTGCCGGCTCCCTCGTTATCCGAGATCGCCTGGGTGGCGACGGATCCGCCGTTCGGCCCCCAGATCGCGGCGCACCAGCAGCAGGTGGTATCGCAGGTCGCCGGCGCCGAGCACGGGCCGCCGGGCGGGCATGCCGTCTCCGTATCCGACAATGTGCAGCCGCCGCAGACGAGCATCGGGACCTCGGTCGATGCATCGGAGCGCTGGCCGAGCACAACGGCGATCGGTGATTCGGTGATGCTGGGCGCGGTCCCCGAGCTGCAGCGGCGGATCGCCGCGATCCAGATCGATGCGGCAGTCGGGCGGCAGGTCTCGACGGTGATCGGGATCGTGCAGAAGCTGGTGGCGGCGAACGAGCTCGGGCAGGTGGTGGTGCTGCACATCGGCAACAACGGCACGTTCACCAGCTCGCAGTTCGACACGCTGATGTCGGTCATCGGCCCGCAACACACCGTGGTCTTCATCGACGTGAAGGAGGCGCGGGATTGGGCGACGGCCAACAACCGCGTCATCGAGCAGGGCGTGGCGCGCTACCCGAACGCCTCGATGATGGACTGGCTTCGCCTGAGCCAGTCACACCCGGAGTACTTCTACGACGATGGGATCCACCTGCGACCGGCGGGCCAGGTGGCCTACGCGCAGCTCATCGCGTGGTCGGTCGCGCTCGCGATCCAGTAGCCGGCGCCCTTCGGGCGTACGGCGCGAGCGATAGACGACCTACTGGTGCACGGTCGAGATGCCGCCATCGACGGGGATGACGGCGCCCGTCAGGTAGGCGCCGGCGCGCGAGGCGAGGAAGATCGCCGTGCCCGCCATGTCCTCCGGCCGGCCGATGCGGCCGAGCGGGTTCGATGAGCGGATCTGGTCGCCGAAGCGCTCCAGCGTCTCGGCCATCATCTTGCTCTCGAACGGGCCTGGCGCGATGGCGTTCACGGTGATGCGCTGGGGCGCGAGCCGGCGGGCGAGCACGCGCGTGAGTTGGTGCACGGCAGCCTTGCTTGATGAGTAGGCGTACGTCTCGAGCATCGGCGCCTGCAGGCCGTCGATCGAGCCGATGTTGATGACGCGCGCGGGGTCATCGTCCGCCGCTGCCTTCTGCAGGAGCGGCATCAGGAAGCGCGTGAGGTTGAACACGCCCTTCACGTTGAGCGCGAAGACCTTGTCGAACGCGTCGTCGGGGTACTGGTCGATGGGCGCGCCCCAGTTGGCGCCGGCGTTGTTCACGAGCACATCGAGTTGCTGTTCGCGCTTCGCGACCTCGTCGGCCAGGGCGCGGCAGCCCGCCTCCGTGCCGAGGTCGGCGGGGAGCGAGACGCAGGTGCCGCTCTTCGAGAGCTCGGCAGCGACGGCGTCGCACACGTGGGCTTTGCGCGACGAGATGTAGACCTTCGCGCCCGCTTCAACGAAGCCGCGCGCGATCATCAGGCCGATGCCGCGCGAGCCGCCAGTCACGACCGCGACCTTGTCGCGGACGGAGAACAGTTCCATCGAGATGCTCCCTTCGAGGTACGGGCGGAAGTGTACTTGTGGGAGGCGGGAAGCGGGAGGCGGGAAGCGGGACCGGGTCAAGCTCGTTCTCGCTTCTCGCGTCCCGCCTCCCGCTTCCACCCAACAAGGGGTGTTTTGCGGCGGGGAGAGGAGCCGATATACTAAGCGAAGAGTGCAGAAATATCGGTCGCACACGCGGCCCGAGGAGGCCTACGATGGTACAGGAAGCTCAGGAAGTGGTTTCGATCACGGACAAGGCCGCTGAGAAGGCCGTCGCGCTGCTCCAGGAGCGGGGCGTCGAGAACGGCGCGCTGCGCGTGTTCGTCGTAGGTGGCGGCTGCTCCGGCTACCAGTACGGCATGGCCATTGCGCAGGGTCGCGAGGATGACGACATCGTCATCGAGCACGCCGGCGTGACGGTCCTCGTGGACGCGGAGAGCGCGCCGCTGATGCGCGGCGCCGAGATCGACTACGTCGACGACCTGATGAAGTCCGGCTTCACGATCTTCAACCCGAACGCCGTGAAGAGCTGTGCCTGCGGGTCGAGCTTCCAGACCGCCGAGGGCGGCGGCCAGGCGCGCAGCTGCTGCTAGCCCAGGAATCCACAACTTCTCGATCGAGGCTCCAGAACGGAGCCTCGATTCGTTTTGTCCGATACACCGGCCCGCAGCCGACGTTGTTGATCTGGTACGCTCTCGATCCGCCGGGCCCCGCGTGAGACCCGGGCTTGCGGGCACGTACCAGGTTGCCGGATGAAGATCGTCGTCGTCGTACCCACGTACAACGAGCGGGGGACCATCGAGCCGCTCGTTGGCGGGCTGCAGGAGGCATTGGCGCGCATCCCGCAGCACGAAGGCGCGATCCTGATTGTCGATGACAGCTCACCGGACGGCACCGGTGACGCCGTCCGTCACCTGCAGCAACGGATGCCGAACCTGCATCTGCTCTCGGGGCAGAAGCAGGGACTCGGCGTGGCCTACGCGCGCGGCCTGCAATATGCGCTCCACGAGATGGGCGCGCACGCGGTCGTGCACATGGACGCCGATTTCTCGCACGACCCGGCGGACCTGCCGCGGCTGATCGCGAAGATCGACGAGGGGTACGACCTGGTGGTCGGCACGCGTTACATGGACGGCGGCGGCGTGACCGACGACTGGGGACTGATGCGCCGGTTGATCTCGCGCGCGGCCAACTTCGGAGCACGCGTAGTCGCCGGCATCTCGCAACTGCATGACTGCACGAACGGCTATCGGGCGTACCGCGCGCGCGTGCTCGGCATGGTCGACTTCGCGCAGGCGCCGCGCGGGTACGCCATCCTCACGTACCTTGCGTACCAGTCGCTCGCGGCGGGTGCCAGGCTCGCCGAGGTGCCGGTGATGTTCTCGAATCGGGCGCACGGTACGAGCAAGCTGCGCGGCGAAGACGTGCGCGAGTTCTTCCTCAACGCGTGGTGGATCCGTTACGACCGGCGCGAGCGGTTCCTGCGCTACGCGAAGGGCGGGCTCTCGAGCGTGGCCGCCAACATCGGCGCGGTCGCGGTGCTGTACTACGTCTTCGGCCTGCCGGCCATCGCCGCGTCCATCCTCGCCATCGAGGTGAGCCTGTTGTTCAGCATCGGCTGGCGCAGCGCCTGGGGACGCGCGCTGAGGCGACGCGGCCGGTCGCTGCCGGACCTCGCCTTGCGGGTGCACCTGTTCTCGATCCCGTCGTCGTTGCTGACGCTCGCAACCTTCATCGTCGCCTGGCGGCTGAGCAGCCCGGTGGTTGTCGCGCAGGCGCTCGGCATCGTCCCGGCGCTCGTGTGGAACTACTTCATCGGCGACCGCGGGCTGGATCTGCTGCGGCGCTGGAACATCCTTCGAGACGTCCGCGCGGCGGCCGAGCCGGTCGCGGATTCGCAGCCGGACGGCGGCGCCTGAGGCCATCGATCTCCGTGCCCGCTTCCGGTCCACATGACGCCAGCGTGCGCCGGTTACACTTCGTCCGATGATCGGCGATCGAGAGGTCTCCCGCCCGGGAGCGCGCGTCGCGGCCCGGCCCGCGCTGTTCGCCGCCGCCGCTGCGGATGCGCTCGTCCGGTATCGCGAGCTGGTGTTCGTGGCGGCGGTGACCGGGGTCGCGCTGTTCCTGCGCACGTACGACCTGATGAGCTATCCGCCGGGCTTCCACGGAGACGAGGCGCTCCTCGGGCTCGACGCAGAGCGCGTGCTGCGCGAGGGATGGATCGGGCCGTACCTGGGGACGGCCGGCGGGTTGGCGGCCGGGCCGGTCTACTTCACCGCGTTCGCGTTCAAGCTCTTCGGCACGTCGGGGCACAGCGTCCGGCTATCGATGGCGCTGCTGGGCACGCTCGCAGTGCCGATCGCGTACGTGGCGTTCCGGACGATGTTTGGCTACCGGGTCGCGGTGCTGGCATCGATCTTCCTCGCGTTCTCGGCGCTCGATATCCACTTCAGCCGCGTCGGCTTCATGCCGATCGCCCAGCCGATCATCGAGGTCGCGGTGCTGGGGCCGCTGTTCATCGCGGTGCGGACGCGGCGCTGGTACTGGTTCCTGATTGCGGGTGCGCTCACCGGGTTCGGCGTCTTCAGCTACAGCCCGTACCCGGTGTTCGTCGCCGGGATCGCGCTTTTCCTCCTGTGGTTCGCCGTCCGCGAATACCGGTGGCAGCAGCAGCTCCGGCGCTTCGTCCGCGACATGGCGATCTTCTGGGGCGCCTTCTACTTCGCCGGCCTGTCGATGATCCAGTACGCGCGGACAACACCCGGGTTCTTCAACCACGCGCGCGCGCAGTCGATCACCTCGACGCCGCAGTGGAAGCACGCCGACCTGCTGCATCGCGGGCAGATCGTCTGGTTCCACGCGAAGGACTGGCTCTTGACCGTGACGACGCGCCCGAAGTTCGACGGCGTCGATGCGACAGGCGTGGGCCATATGTTCGACCACCTGTCGCTCTTCCTTATCGCGGCCGGCATCGTGATCGCGGTCCTCAACTGGCGGAAGATGCCGTACGCGTTCGCACTGATCATGGTGGTGGTGCTGCCGTTCGGCGCGATCATGACCATCGGCGCGGAGTTCCGGCGGGCGATCGGGCTGCTGCCGGTGCTCGTCGTGCTGATGGCGCTGCCGCTCGAGCGGATCTGGCGCTGGGCCGACGACGCCGGGCGCGTGCGGCGGGGTGCCGGGTACGCGCTCGTCGCGGCGGCGGTCGGGTTCGTCTGCTTCTACAACGTGCACTACTACTTCGGCACGCTTGCGAACTCGAGCCAGGCGCAGTGGGTCTATGCCGACGAGATGGCGAGCGCGTCGCGCTACATCGAGAGCACGCACCCCTCGTACGTGTACTTCTATGCCGCGCGCTGGAGCTACGACTACTCGACGCGCAGCTTCCTCGCGCCGGACGTCCCCGGCGAGGATCGGTCGAAGGAGTTCAGCGCGCTGGATGGGTCGATCGACATCGACCCCTCGCGCGGCGGCATGTTCGTGTTCATCGGCGACTATATGGATCTGCTGCCCGTGGTCCAGCAGCGATACCCGGGCGGCACCGCGTACACGGGGCGGGGCAGCGACGGCCAGCGGCTGTTCGCGGCGTACCGCCTCCCCGGCGCGGCGAAGGCGACCCTCGCGCCGTAGCCCCGGCGCATACGACGGCCTGATGATTCCCCAACGGCTTACCGGCCGGGTGCCAGCACCTTGGCTGCCGCGTGCGCGCACTCCGATAACGAATCGAAGGAGTGCGCGATGCAGGGACCGCAGTCGGGCCGCCGCGGGTGGGGCGCAGGCTTCCTGCTGCTCGCGTGCGCGCTCTGCCTGTTCGCTTCGCTCGCGGCCCCGCCATCGGGCGCCGAAGCATCTTCTTCGGGCACGCTGGTGCTCAACGCACCGGACGGGCAGCCCTCGGCCGGTGAGACCTTCGCGGTAACAATCGACCTGAACAATGCGGCGGGCGTCCACGAGTTCAACGCCTACCTGCTCTACAACCCGAACGTCGTCCAGGTGCTCGATGCCGATCCCTCGACGAGCGGGACGCAGGTCCTGCCCGGGCCATTTCCGGGCGGAGGCAGCGTGACGGCGAACAGCGCTGCGGGCGGTTCGATCCAGTACGCGTACGCGCTGCCGGGGAACGCCGAGGCAACGGGCAGCGGGACCATCGCGACGGTGCAGTTCCGCGCGCTGCGCGATGGGGACGCCGGCCTGCAGTGGGGCACAGTCACGGCGGCAGACGGGACTGGGGCGGCGGGCAGTATCTCGACGTCGGTCGACGGGGTGAGCGTCGGCGGTGGAAGCTCCGCCGCCGCGACGGGCACGCCGGTGGTGACCGACACGCCGGCGAGCACGGCGACCGCGGGCCCAACGGACACGGCGACGGCAGCCGCTTCGGATACGCCCGCGAGCACGGCGACGATCGCGGGCAGCGCGACGGCGACGCCCACCGGCACGCGGACGGCGACGGTCACGCGCACGCCCACGGTGACGCACACGCCCTCGGCGAGCGTGACGGCGCGCCCGACCTCGACGCCGCGGATCACGGTGATCCAGAACTCGAACGCCTCGCCGACGCTGACCATCAACCAGAAGCTCGGCGTCGACGGCACGGTGAGCAAGCCGAAGAACTCGCTGCCGGACGCCGGCAACAACGGGCCGGGGCCCGAGTGGTGGCGGTGGACGTTCTTCGCGGCGGCGCTCATGCTGGGTATCGCCGGCTGGTTCTTCACCTTCGCGATCCACCACTCCGACCGCGACGTGATCCTGCTCGACCGCCACGACCGGCGGCGCCGCCGGCACTAGAGCCCGCCGCTTCTGCGAAAACCGCAGCAAAAGCGGGCGCCGACGCGCGCCGCGCTGATCGATACTGCAGGCAAACTACCGACCGGAGTAACACATGGACTTCAACCCGTTCTCACCTGAGTTTCACGCAGACCCCTATCCCGCCTACGCGGCGCTGCGGCGCGAGGCGCCCGTGCTGCGGATGGATGCCGCGAACATGGCGGTCGTCACGCGCTACGACGATGTCGTGCAGGTGCTGAAGAGCCCGAACCTCTTCTCTTCGAGCGCGATTGGTATGCAGCTCCGCGGGCGGCCGACGCGCACGGTAATCAACACAGACCCGCCGGTGCACACGGAGCTGCGCGGGCTGGTGAACCGCGCGTTCACGCCGCGGATGGTCGCCGACCTCGAGCCGCGCATCCGCGAGATTACGACGGCCCTGCTGGACAGGATCGTCGAGGATGGCGAGACGGACCTCGTCCGCGACCTCGCGGTGCCGCTGCCGGTGACGGTGATCGCTGAGCTGCTCGGCGTCGAG
>DASUKS010000094.1:0-9898 GCA_036278595.1 Dehalococcoidia bacterium | reverse complement strand
TCGACGATCGCCGGCGGCACGAGCGAGATCCAGCGCAACATCATGGCCCAGCGCGGCCTCGGCCTCCCGCGCGACTAGGTCGGCAGGTCGCAGGTCACAGGTGATCACATAACGCGAGGGGTGCCGGAAACGGCGCCCCTTCTGCGTCTGCGCGCTCATGCGCAGCCTGCATCGCGACCCACGCAGCATATTGCGAGCCGGCGCGCACCGGCCGAAGATGCCCGCATGACACGATACGTCTCGCGCGCCGCCTTCGCCCTCCACCTGCCCGACCTGCTGCGACCGAACCTCTACCTCGCCCGCATGCTCGCCGTCGGACTCATCGCGATCGGCGTCAGCGGCGCCGCATGCCAGGTCGTCGGCTGGCGGCTGGGCGACCACGCGCTCGCCGCCGATTCCGAGAGCGCGCACCTCTCGGCCGCGCGCTGCGCCGACCTCGCCGAGTACTACCCCGCGAAGACCTGCGCCGCCGCGGAGACGGCGCACCACGCCGACGAGATCGTCACCTACCGTTTCGCCGCCGGCATCCTCGGCATCGTCGCGCTCGCCGGCTACCTCCTGCTCCGCCGCCAGCCCCGCCTCGACGACGAAGAGCGCCGCGAGCAGGCCCGCCGCTACGCCCTGCTCGCCGTCGCGGCGTTCAGCCTCGCCGCCGCGCTCCTGCTCGGCATCGGCGCCGGCGTCATGCTCGACTCCGGCGACGCCGCCCCCCGCTGGTTCACCGACGGCGCCGTCGCCGCCACCTTCGCGCTCGCCCACCTCGCCCTGATACGACCTCGCACCTCCGGCGCCAGATGAATTCGACCCTCATCCTGATCGACCATCCGTGTCGACCTGCGTCATCTGCGGATCACTCGAGCCCCATCTGTGCCCATCTGTGTCCATCTGTGGATCACCGCCCCCAATCTGCTAGGATCAACCGCCGTCGGGGTGTAGCTCAGCCAGGCTAGAGTGCACGGTTCGGGACCGTGAGGTCGGCAGTTCAAATCTGCCCACCCCGACCATCTCTCCCCCTCGTCCTAAACCCCCATCGGTTGCCCGCGTCCAGCTTCCACCGCGAAGCCGCGCATGACGCATCACCGCCAACCCGCTACGCTCACCCCATGGACGACGCCCGCCGCAGCGACCTCAAACAGCGCGCCTGCGCGGCGATCGATGCGCGCGCGCCCGAGCTGATCGACCTCAGCCTGCGCATCCACGCCCACCCGGAGGTCGCCTTCCACGAGGTGCAGGCCAGCGCCTGGCTCGGCGAGCTGCTCGCCACCGACGGCTTCGAGGTCGTGCACGGCATCGCCGACATGCCCACCGCCTTTCGCGCCTCCGCCGGCAACGGCGCGCCCGTCGTCGCCATCCTCGCCGAGTACGATGCCCTCCCCGGCATCGGCCACGGCTGCGGCCACAACATCATCGCCACCGCGGGCGCCGGCGCCGGCATCGGCGTCCGCACCGTCATCGACTCCATCGAGGGCACACTGCTCGTCATCGGCACCCCGGCCGAGGAGGTCTACGGCGGCAAGGCGCAGATGATCCGCGGCGGCGCCTTCGAAGGCATCGACGCCGCGATGATGGTCCACCCCGGCACCCGCGACGCGGTCATCGCGAAGGCGCTCGCCTGCGCGGAGCTCACCGTCGAGTACTTTGGCAGGGAAGCCCACGCCGCCGCCTCCCCCGAGAACGGCATCAACGCCCTGGAGGCCATGCTCATCGCCTTCAACGCCATCAACTCCCTCCGCCAGCACATCCGCCCGAGCGCGCGCGTGCACGGCATCATCACGGACGGCGGCGAGGCGCCGAACATCGTCCCCGCGCACTCCGCCGGCAGCTTCCTCGTGCGAGCCGAGGACGACGCGTACCTCGAGGAGATGAAGCGGCGCGTGGCCGCCTGCTTCGAAGCCGGCGCGCGGGCGACCGGTGCGCGCGTCGAGCTCCGCTGGAACCCGAACGCCTACCTGTCGATGAACACCAACACGCCGATGGCCGACGCCTTCCGCCGCAACTACGCCGCCCTCGGCCGCGAGGTGCCGGTGCCGGAGACGCCGCGCCCGCTCGGCAGCACCGACATGGGCAACGTCAGCAAGATCATGCCCGGCATCCATCCGGCGATCGCCATCGCGCCGCCCACCATAAACGCGCACTCACCAGCCTTCGCCGAAGCCGCCGCGTCCGACGCCGGCAAGCGCGCCGTGATCGACGGTGCGAAGGCGCTCGCGATGACGGCGATCGACGTGCTCACGGACGAAGGCCTGCGCGCGCGCATGCGCGAGGAGTTCGAGCGCTCGCGCGCGGCATCGTGATGCAGAGCGACCCCTACGCGACCGACGAGCAGGCGGCGCTCTACGACTTCGCCTGGGGCGGCGCCGGCGACGACCTGCTGATGTACGAGCAGTTCGCCCGCCGCGGCGAGACGCCCTCGCTCGAGATCGGCGTCGGCTCCGGTCGGATCGCGCTTCACCTCGCCCGCGCCGGTCTCGATGTCGCCGGCATCGACGCCGCCCTGCCGATGCTCGCGCGCATCGAGGCCTCGCTCGATCCTGAAACCGCGTCGCACCTGCGGCTCATCGAGGCGGACATGCGCGACTTCGACCTGCGGGGCGAGCGCTTCGATCTCGTCTACTGCGCCGGGAATACCTTCCAGCACATGCTCACGACCGAAGACCAGCTCGCGGCGCTCTCGTGCATCGCGCGCCACCTCGCGCCCGGCGGGCAGTACGTCAGCCAGATGCGCACGCCGCGCGCCATCGACTGGGGCGTCGAGCGCACACCCCTCTATCTGCGCTGGTCGCGCGCCATCCCGGACAGCGACGACCGCATGCTGCGCTTCGACTCCACAACCGTCTCGGCCGCGGACCAGACCGCCACCACCGTGCACCTCTTCGATCGCGTCGCGCCCGATGGCGCCGTGACGCGACGCATTGTCGAGTACACGCTGCGCTATACCGCGCTGAGCGAAATGCGGCTGCTCTTCGAGCGCTGCGGGCTCAGCGTCGCCGCCGTGTACGGCGATGCCGATCTCTCCCCCTACACGGACGAGAGCGATACGATGGTCATCGTTGCCGAGGGGGAGGGAAGCTAGCGTTGCTCGTTGCGCTCGACGCCATGGGCGGAGACCACGCACCGGCTGCCATCGTGGCCGGTGCTCTTCTTGCCCGCAAGGAGCTCGGGATCGAGGTCGCGCTCGTCGGCGACCGCCAGATCGTCGAGGCGGAGCTGACGCGCGACGGCCCGGCGCCCAGCGGCATCGAGCTCGTGCACGCGTCGGAGGCCGTCGCGATGGACGAGCACCCCGCGCAGGCCGTGCGCGCCAAGCGCGACGCCTCGATCAACGTCGCCATGGACCTGGTGAAGCGCGGCATCGCCGTCGCCTGCGTCTCGGCAGGCAACACCGGCGCCGTCATGGCGTCGGCGCTGATGACGCTCGGCCGCATCCCCGGCATCGAACGCCCTGCCCTCGGCACGATCGCGCCGTTCACCGAGACCGGCATCCTCGTGCTGGATGTCGGCGCGAACGCGGACGTGAAGCCCAACTACATGGTGCAGTTCGCGCAGATGGGTTCCGTGTACGCCGAGCGCGTGATGGGGATCCAGAACCCGCGCGTCGGTCTGCTGAACATCGGTGCCGAGGACACGAAGGGCAGCGAGTTGGTGCAGGAGGTGTTCGGCCGCCTGCACAACGCCGGCGTCAACTTCGTCGGCAACATCGAGGGCGGCGATGTGCACAAAGGCATGGCCGACGTGGTCGTGACCGACGGCTTCACCGGCAACGTGGCCGTGAAGGTCACCGAGGGCGTGGCCGACTTCATCTTCCGCGAGCTGCGCACCGCCATCTACTCGAAGCTCCAGTACAAGCTCGCCGCATCGATCATGCGCCCCGCACTGCTGTCCATGCGCGACCGGATGGACCCCGGCACCTACGGCGGCGTGCCGCTGCTCGGCGTCAACGGCGTCGTCACCATCGCCCACGGCAACTCCGATGCGCGCGCCATCCGCAACGCCCTCCGCTTCGCCAGCGAAGGCGCCTCCTCCGGCATGCTCGACGCCATCCGCACCACTTCCGGCCGCAGGCAGTAGGCTGATCCTCGTCCGCGGTGTTCCCGGACGCGTTGATTCGTCGCGCGTGCGCATCTGTACTAGAATGTACAAACCACGACAGACGAGGAGTGCGATGCCGGCACGACGCAAGATTCAGACCGTCAACGCAACGGACGCCCGTCAGCAGTTCTCCGAGCTCACGACGCGCGTGTACAAAGAGCGCAGCCGGGTGATTATCGAGAAGAGCGGCATCCCCGTCGCCGCGCTCATCCCCCCTCAAGACCTCGAGCGGCTGCAGCGGCTCGAAGCGGAGCGCGAGCGCGAATTCGCCGTGCTCGACGAGATCGGAGAGGCATTCGCGGATGTGCCCGCCGCCGAGATCGAACGCCAGGTCGCGAGGGCGCTCGCCCGCGTCCGTGCACCGAAAGCAGGGGGACGCCCCGCCGCTTCCCGCGCCCGCCCGACGCCGCGGCGGAGGAGCGTACGTTGATCGAGTGACGTCGGCGCTCCTCGATAGCAACGTCCTGCTCTCAGGTGCCGTCGGCTTCCCCCGACGCGAAAGCACGCCCGGGGCACTGCTGCGGCTCTGGCGCGCCGACGCCTTCGAGCTCGTCAGCTCCATCCACATACTTGGCGAGGTAAGGCGAGCGCTGGCGACCCCGTACTTCCGGCAGCGGATCACGCCTGCCCAGGCCGGGCGGTTCATCGCGCTGCTCACGCGACGCGCCCGGGTCGTCGAGATCACCGCTCATGTTGCGGGCGTCGCGAGCCACCCCGAAGACGACCTGGTGCTATCGGCGGCACTGACCGCGCGAGTGGATTTTCTCGTGACTGGCGACCGTGCGCTCCAGGAGTTACGAACCTACGAGCGCATCCGCATCGTCGCCCCGGCGGCGTTCCTGAAGATCCTCGATACGCCCGCCTGATCGGCTCGCGCGGCGCGTCGGGTGACCGGGCGGGTGCCGTCGGCGTATCTCAACCGGGCGAGTTGCGTCCGCCGACAAGAGGCTCATGCAAAACGAAGGCGAAAGCACGCCCGCAGGCGAGGCGACGCGCCCTGCGTACCGACACGGTCGATTAAGGGCCTCTAAGCTACCTTGCACCATCGCGGCCCTCTCGCTCCTCGCTCCTCGCTCCTCCGGCAAAGATCTGATCGAATTGGTGATCGAATCGCCATAACGAAGCCGTATCCCGCCCTGCTCCGGTGATACACTGCCCCTGCCGATACTGTGGGATGGGACAGAATCGGCCGGACGCTCCGTCCGCCGAGGGGAGGAAGTGCACGTGCCCCGTCCAAAACGACACAAGACGGCCGCCTTCGAGCTGCCGCTCCTGCCCCGCCGCCGCGGCATCCTCTTTCCCAACACCGCCGGCCCCATCCTGGTCGGCCGCCGCACGACGCTCCGCGCCATTGAAGAAGCCGACGAGCACGACACGATGATCGCGGTCGTCACGCAGCGCGATCCATCGCTGACCGACATCACTATCGACGACGTCTATCCCGTCGCCACCGAGGGCGCCGTCAGCCGCTCCCTGCGCCTGCCCGATGGCACCACCCAGGTGTGGGTGCAGGGCCAGCGCCGCCTCCGCGTGCTCGACTTCATCAACAGCGAGCCCTACTACCGCGCGCTCGTCGAGCCGATCGAGGAGCCGGAGGACCGCGGCGTCCACACCGAAGCCATGCGCCGCGCCGTCCTCGCTCTGTTCGAGAAGATCACCCAGCTCGCACCCTCGATCCCCGACGACGCCTACGTCATGGCGATGAACATCGAGCGCGCCGGCTGGCTTGCCGATTATGTCGCGTCGTCGCTCGACCTCGATGACTTCGCCGCCGAAGACCTGCTGAGCACGCTCCACCCCAGCGAGCGGCTCGAGAAGCTCAGCATCCTCCTCGCGAAGGAACTCGACGTCCTCGAGCTGCAGTCGAAGATCCATGCCCGCGTCCAGGGCGAGCTCGACAAGTCCCAGCGCGAGTACTTCCTCCGCGAGCAGATGAAGGCGATCCAGCACGAGCTGGGCGAGCACGACCCGCAGACGCGCGACATCTTCGATATGACGCGCCGCATCGATGAAGCCGGCATGCCGGACGCCGTCGCGCACAAGGCGCACGACGAGCTGCGCCGGCTCGAGCAGGTGCCGTCTGCGTCGCCGGAGGTCGGCATCATCCGCAGCTACCTCGAGTGGCTCGTGTCCGTGCCCTGGCAGCGCCAGACCGTCGACCACCTCGACCTCAAGGACGCCGCGCGCGTGCTCGACCGCCACCACTACGGCCTGCCGAAGGTGAAGGAGCGCATCCTCGAGTACATGGCCGTGCGCCAGCTCGCGAAGGACCGCCTTCGCAGCCCCATCCTCTGCTTCGTCGGCCCGCCCGGCGTCGGCAAGACCAGCCTCGGCCGGTCGATCGCCGAAGCACTCGGTCGCCGCTTCGTGCGCGTCAGCCTCGGCGGCATTCGCGACGAAGCGGAGATCCGCGGCCACCGCCGCACCTACGTCGGCGCGCTCCCCGGCCGCATCATCCACGCGATGCGCCAGGCCGGCACCGTCAACCCCGTGTTCATGCTCGACGAGGTGGACAAGGTCGGCGCCGACTTCCGCGGCGATCCCTCGTCCGCGTTGCTCGAGGTGCTCGACCCGGAGCAGAACGGCGCCTTCAGCGACCACTACCTCGATGTCGACTACGACCTCTCGCGGGTGATGTTCATCGCGACGGCCAACATCCTCGACCCGATCATCCCGGCGCTGCGCGACCGCATGGAGGTCATCGAGCTGCCCGGCTACATCGAGGACGAGAAGCTGCACATCGCGCAGCAGTTCCTCGTGCCGAAGCAGCTCGAAGAGCACGGCCTCTCCCGCCTGCAGCTTTCGTTCACGCCCGGCGCCCTGCGCAAGATCATCCGCGAGTACACCCGCGAGGCCGGCGTGCGTGGGCTCGAGCGCGAGATCGGCGGCATCTGCCGCAAGGTCGCGCGCCGCTTCGCCGAGAACCACGCGACATCCGCCCGCATCGACATCCACACGGTCGAGGATTACCTCGGCGCACAGAAGTTCTTCTGGGGCGCGGCGGAGGAGTCCGACCAGGTCGGCGTCGCGACCGGCGTCGCGCGCACCGAGCTCGGCGGCGACGTGCTTGGCGTCGAGGTGACGCTCATGCCCGGCAAGGGCGGCCTCACGCTCACCGGTCAGCTCGGCGAGGTGATGCGCGAGTCGGCGCAGGCCGCGCTCTCCTACGCGCGCTCTCGCGCCGTCGACCTGCACATCGCGCCGGAGGTGTTCGAGAAGAACGACATCCACGTGCACGTCCCGGCCGGCGCCGTGCCGAAGGAGGGCCCCTCCGCCGGCATCACGATCGCCACGGCGATGATCTCCGCCCTCACGCGCCGGCCGATCTCGCGCCAGGTCGCCATGACCGGCGAGATCACGCTGCGCGGCCGCGTCCTGCCTGTCGGCGGGCTCAAGGAGAAGATCCTGGCGGCGCACCGCGCCGGCATCAAGACCTTCGTGCTCCCGAAGCGCAACGAGAAGGACCTGGCCGACGTGCCGCCCGCCGTCCTGCGCGAGCTGCGCTTCGTCTTCGCCGGCGACATGGCCGAAGTGCTGCACGCCGCCCTCGACGAACGCCAGCCCAACGGGAGGAATCAGCCATGAACTGGATCGATGCCGCGATCGTCATCGTCTTCCTGTACTTCATCGTCACGGCCTTCTCGGCCGGCCTCATCCGCGAGACCATCGGTATCGCCTCCGCGATCCTCGGCGTCGTGCTCGCCGGGATGTTCTACGACGAAGTCGGCAAGAGCGTCTTCGGCACCATCGACAACGCGACGACGCAGAACGTCGTGGCGTTCCTCGTCATCCTCGTCGGCGTCACCGTCGCCGGACAGCTCCTCGCCATGCTCACCCGCCCGGCGATCATGGTCCTCCAGCTCGGCATCTTCGACCAGCTCGGCGGCGCCGTCCTCGGCGTCATCAAGGCCTTCGTCCTCATCGAAGTCGTGCTCATCCTCTTCGTCACCTACCCCCGCTACCACCTTGACCAGCGCATCCAGGACTCCGCCTTCGCCAGCCACATGCTCGATGCGTCGAAGCCGGTGCTCAAGGTCATGCCGGACGTATTCAAGACGCACGTCGATCAGTTCAACAACTTCACCGGCGGCAGCACCACCACCACCACCTGAACCCCGGCTACGACAGCAGCACGCAGCCGGAGTGAGCGTCTCATTCTGAGCGAAGCGTGTCATGCTGAGCGAAGCGAAGAATCTCTCCGGTCCACCGCAGCACCCCATCACATGACACCGCCGCGTCACGACAGCAGCGCGAACCCCAACCAGAGGATCGCGTACACCGCCAGAAGCTGCGCGCCTTCGACCCAGTTCGACTCCCCGTCGAACGAGATGAACGCCGCGATCGCGACCGCCGCGACGAGCGCCGTCAGCTCGTACTGGTTGAACTCGAGCTGTAGCCGGTGCCCGAACGCCAGGCTGATGAACACCAGCAGCGGCGCGACGAACAGCGCAATCTGCAGGCTCGACCCGACCGAGATCCCGACGCTCAGGTCCATCTGGTCGTGCGCCGCCGCCAGGATCGCCGACCAGTGCTCCGCCGCGTTCCCCACCACCGGGATGATCATCACGCCGAGGAAGATCTCCGTCGTGTTGAACTCATCGACCACGTGCTCCACCGCGCTCACGAGCAGCTCGCTCATCACCACGGCGCCGACCGTCGCGGCGGCGAGCACGATAATCGCCGTCCGGACGCTCCACGCCCCCTCCGCCGGCGCGCCGCCCCTGGCGCCGTCACCCGTCGGCTCGTGCAGGAACACCGTGACGATGACGTACGGGATGTAGGCGGCGATCAGGATCACGCTGACGCCGATGCTCAGCGCCTCGCGTGACGTGCCGGTCGCCGCGTGCGGACCCGACGTGAAGAACGTCGGCGCCGCAAGCGCGATCACGGCCAGCGTCATCATCGTCGCGGACACGCCCGCGATGTGCTCGTCGAACTTCTGCCGCCCGTGCTTCCAGCCGCCGACGAGCAGGCTCGTGCCGAGCACGAGCAGCACATTGCCGAGGATCGAGCCGGCGATGCTCGCGCGGACCAGCTCCGTGAGCCCCTGCCGCAGCGCGACGATCGTGATGATCAGCTCCGCGGCGTTCCCCATCGTGACGTTGAGCAGCCCGCCGATCTGCTCGCCGAGCCGCAGCGCGACGTCTTCGGTCCCCTTGCCGATGAGCGCCGAAAGCGGAATAAGCGCGCCTGCCGAGAGCGCGAAGATGATCGTGCTGTTGATGCCGAGGAACTTCGCGCCGATCGCGAGCGGGATCAGCACCAGCAGGCCGTAGATGTAGCGCACGTGCCGTCCTTTGCACCGCCGCCGGAATCAACCGTCCGGTGTAGCCTATCGCGGCGACCGCGCGCGGCCTATCGCACCTACGAGCCGGACGCCGGCCATGCCTCGCCCGCCGCCGTCATCTCGTACCGCAGCCGCCGCTGCGCTTCATCGATGCGCCCGTCCGCCATCAGCGCCAGGATCTGCCGCAGCTCGCGGCCCTGCGCGTCGCACTTCGCGCCCAGCGCGCCCTCCTGCCGCAGCAGATCGCCCTCGCCCGCGCGAAGCTGCTCGATCTTCGCGCTCAGCTCGTCGTACTCGCTGCCCGCCATCCCCACCTCCTCGCGCTCGTCCAGGTCGACGTTCATCCCGCACACCGTGACGTTCGCCCGCCACTGCGTCATCACCGCCCGCGTCCAGCCGCCGTACGGCGCGAACGGCGGCACCGGATCGCCGTCGTGCGCCACGTACCGCGCGTCCCACAGCGGCAGCTGCGCAAACTCGACCGTGTCTCCGGTTGCCGTCCGCCACCAGTAGCGCGACGTG
>DASUKS010000093.1:0-5505 GCA_036278595.1 Dehalococcoidia bacterium | reverse complement strand
TTTTCATCACCCAGGGTGCCGCTCCCGCGGCATGGCTATTTGTCGTTCCGTCACCCCATCTCTGTGCCATGTGTGTCCATCTGTGGATCGAACCGCCCCCGTATGTCACGCTCACCAGCACATAGCTGGAAGGAGACGTTCGTGGCACGCAAATTCCGCTTCGGCGCGCAGATCTCGCGCCCGGCCGGCGACTGGATCGAGACCGCCCGCAAGTGCGAGGACCTCGGCTACTCGACGCTCTTCATGCCCGACCACTTCGACGATCAGTTCGCGCCCATGCCCGCGCTCAGCGCCGCTGCGGCCGCCACGACGAAGCTGCGCGTCGGCGGCCTCGTGCTCGACAACGATTACAAGCACCCGCTCGTGCTCGCCAAGGAGATCGCCACGCTCGACGTCATCTCCGGCGGCCGAGTCGAGTTTGGCATCGGCGCCGGGTGGATGGAGGCCGACTATCAGCAGTCCGGCATCGCGTACGACTCGCCCGGAACGCGCGTCCGCCGCCTGAAGGAAGCCATCAGCATCTACAAGGCGCTCTGGTCCGACGAGCCCGTCGAGCACGACGGCGAGTTCTACCACGTCCACCACAACGGCACGCCGAAGCCCGTGCAGAAGCCGCACCCGCCGATCCTTATCGGCGGCGGCGGCAAGCGCGTGCTCTCCTTCGCCGCGAGGGAAGCCGACATCATCGGCATCAACTTCAACCTTGTCGAGGGCAAGGTCAACCGCGCCACGCTCGACACCGGCTCCCCCGAAGCCACGCGCGAGAAGATGCGCTGGGTGCGCGAGGCCGCGGGCGCGCGCTTCGATCAGCTCGAGATCAACGTGACGGTCTTCTCCGCCGTGATCACCGACGACCGCGCGGGCATGGCCGAGCGCCTCGCACAGGGATTCGGCTCGACACCGACCGAGGTGCTCGAGATCCCGCACGCCGTCGTCGGCAGCGTCGACCAGATCTGCGAGGACCTCCAGAAGAGGCGCGAGGAGTACGGCTTCTCGTACGTCGTCTTCTCCGGCGGCGCCTGGCAGCAGATGGCCCCCGTCGTCGCGAAGCTGGCGGGGACGTAGCAACGCTCAGCACCGGCGCGCTTGACAAACATATGTTCTAATCCGTACCCTGCGCATACCGAACGACAACCCGCGCAGGAGTGCCGGCTATGCCTGACGTCATCTTCGAAGAGATCGAGTGCAAGTCCGCCGTAACGCGCATCAACGCGCCCGGCCTGCCCTTCCGCTGGACCCTGAACCCCTACCGGGGCTGCCAGCACGCCTGTACCTACTGCTTCGCGCGCGGGACCCACGAGTACCTGGGTTACGACTCCGGCCCCGACTTCGAGACCCGTATCGTGGTGAAGGTAAACGCGCCGCGCGTCCTGCGCGCCGACCTCGCCCGCGGTAGCTGGCGCCGCGAGCTGATCGCCATCGGTACCGCCTGCGACCCCTATCAGCAGGCCGAGCTGAAGTACTCGCTCACGCACCGCCTGCTGCGCGTGCTCCGCGACTTCGCGAACCCGGCGACGATCACCACAAAGTCCCCGCACGTCGTCCGCGACGCTGACGTGCTCGAGGCGCTCGCGCAGGTCGCCGACGTCTCGGTGAACTTCAGCATCGCCACGCTCGACGAGGATGTCTGGCGCCGCACCGAACCCGCGACCGCGAAGCCGCGGAAGCGCCTCGAAGCGATGCGCCTGCTCTCAGAGCGTGGCATCCGCTGCGGCGTCATGCTCGCTCCGGTCCTTCCCGGCCTGACCGATGACCCGGAAGGCCTCCGGGACGTCGTCGAAGCCGCGCGCGAGCACGGTGCCTCGTTCGTACACGACAACGTGCTCTACCTGCGCCCCGGCACGAAGGAGTGGTTCATGCCGTTCCTGCGCGAAGCCTACCCGCACCTCGCCGAACGATACGCCCGCTACTACCGTGGCGCCTATGCCCCGAAGTCGTACACGCAGGACGTCCACCGCACGATCGAAGCGCTTCGCCGGGAGTTCGGCCTCATCGACCAGGCGCCCCAGCGGGCGACCGCCGGCCAGCTTCAGCTCGCGATGTGAAGTCTCTTAGCAGGCGACGTTGGGCTGTCGGGGAAACGCCTGACCTGGCGCCCGCCGCGCGCCTAATTTCCGGTCCGCGCGCCGATACTTACTTCGAGCGCCACTCGCATTGCCGATGCCTTACTCGAGCGCGATCGCGCGCAGAGCTCGGAGCGCAAGGAGGCGCCGGGCGCCGGTCCAGGAGGCGTCCCCGTGTCAACAGCATCAACCGCACTGAAGGACAGCATCATCGCCAGCATCGACCCGGCAATCGAAGAGCGGCTCCCCGAACCGCCGCGTCCCGTCGCGGCGATGCGCGCCGCCACCATCAGTACGCTCGATGGCACGGTGATCTCGCATGGCGTCGCCGAACTCAACGGCACCTCCGAAGCCTGGACTGCCACCGTCGGGCACCTCGATCAGCCCGGGCAGGTCGCTACCGCTTTCTTCGCCCACCACGTGCGCGAGGTCGTCCTCAGCCTCAACGACGGACGAGGCGCCCGCGCGCGCCTCGTCGGCACCAGCTTCTCGCCTGGCACCGAGCGCACCTGCGACCTCCGCGGCCTCGAACCCCTCTCCCGCCCCGACGTCGCATAGGCATTCGGCGATCGTGCGCGCTCCGTAGGCGCGGCCGGCTGGCCGGCTGCTCGCCGCTGCAACTCCGCCCATCGTTCGGCCTGTGCTTCGTACGCCGAAACCGCCGGCCGATCTCCACCGCTGCCGCTCACCGCTCACTCCAACCTCTAACCTCCAACGTCCAATAGACTAATGACGTGATTCACCTCATCCACGGCAAGGACCGCTACCTCGCCCGCCAGGCGCTGCGCGAGATCCGCGACCAGCTCGGCGACGACGACATGCTCGAAACCAACACCGCCGTGCTCAATGGAAGCGCGGTCACGCCGGGCGAGCTGCTCGCCAACGCGCAGGCCGTACCATTCCTCGCCCCCGCGCGGCTCGTCATCGTCGAAGGGCTCCTCGCGCACATCGGCGGCGGCCGTCGCGGCCGGCGCAGCGCGAAGAAGAAGGCAGACGCCAACGATCCGCTCGCCCCGTGGGAGGAGCTGGCGGCGCAACTGAAGGACCCGGCGACGCTCCCTCCGACCACCACGCTCATCTTCTTCGAAGGCGAACTCACGAAGACCAATCCCGCCTTCACGCTCTTCGCGCCCGTTGCGAAGGTACGCGATTGCGATGCGCTCGACGCGCAAGCGCTCCCGCCCTGGATCGAGCACGCTGCCCAGTCACGGGAGCTCGCCCTCACGCATGGTGCGGTAAAGAGCATTGCCGTGCTCACGGCCGGTGATCTCTGGGCGATCGAGAACGAGCTCGACAAGCTCGCGGCATATGCCGGCGGGCGCACGGTCGATGAGCGGATGGTGCACGACGTCGTCTCCTCCGCGCAGGAGGCGCGCATCTGGGATCTGACCGACGCCGTGGTCGCGGGGAACGAATCGAAAGCGCTGTCCGCAATGGGCGCGCTGCTGGAGGACGGCCAGGCCGCGCAGCTGCTGCTGTTTATGCTCGTGCGCCAGTACCGCCAGATCGCGGTCGTGAAGGACATGCGCGAACGCCGGTTGCGCCAGGACGAGATGGCGCGCGGCGCCGGCCTCCCGCCCTTCCGGGTCAACGCCGTGACCGGCCTGGCGTCCCGCTACGGTTGGGCCACAATCCGCGAGGCGTACGCCATCCTGCTCGATGCCGACCTGTCGGTGAAGCGCGGCCGCCGCGACGATGAAGCCGCCCTCCAGCTCGCCGTCCACCAGCTGTGCGCTCTCGCCCGCCGGGGCGCCACGACCGGCGCCTACCGTCGCCCGGCCGCGTCCCCGCGCGCCTGAGCGCGCGCCCAGCGTCCGGGCTCGCAACCGCGCACAACGTCCTTCACCAAGTCATGCGTCACGCCGGTCGCATCGATCGCGGGAACCCAGGTCTCTTGAGGTCTTGGAATGCGGCCGTCGAAGACTCGCAGCAGAAGAGCGGCTCAGGTTCCGGGGGAGCGTATTCCATCTTCGGCCCGTCTTGAAGCGGAAGCTCCCGCTGCGACGCTCCTCGACCCGTTAGGGAATGGGCCGCGGGTTAGGTCGCGCGGGCTCGTCTTCGTCTGCGACAAACATCGGGTTGTAGCACGCCGCCGTGTGCCCCGCGGCGACCTCCGCCAGCCCGGGCCACGGCTGCGTGCGGCAGGCGCTGATCGCTTTCGGGCAGCGAGGTAGGAACGCGCATTCGTCGCTCTCCGCCGAGAGCTCCGGCGGCCCGCCGCGGATCGGCGTCAGACGCTCGCCCACGCGGTCGACGCGCGGGCGCGCTGCGAGCAGGCCGGCGCTGTACGGATGCCGCGGATGGGCGAAGATCTCCTCCGCCGTACTCTCCTCGACCACGCGCCCCGCATACATCACCGCGACGTCATCCGCCATCCCGGCGACGACGCCGAGGTCGTGCGTGATCAGCAGGATGGCGATCCCGAGGTGCTCCTTCAGGCCGTCGAGGTCCCGCAGGATGCCCGCCTGCTGCGTCACGTCGAGCGCTGACGTCGGCTCGTCGGCGATGATCAATTTCGGCCGCAGCACCGTCGCGATGGCGATCATCACCCGCTGGCACATCCCACCGGATAGGTGGAACGGGTACGCGTCCACGATTCGCTCGGGATCCGGCAGCCGCTGGCGTCGCAGCGCTTCCAGCGTGATCCGCCGCGCCTCGCGCTTCGATACGTCGGTATGCGTACGGATCATCTCGTCGAGCTGTGAGCCGACGGTGAGCACGGGGTTCAGTCCGCTCGATGGATCCTGGAAGATCATCGAGATCTCGGCGCCGCGAAGCCGCCGCAACTCGTCGCTCTTCAGGGCGTAGAGGTCGCGCCCTTCGAACCGTACGGTGCCGCTCTCACGGCGCCCGGGCGAGGGCACGAGTCCCATGATACCCAGCGCGATGGTCGTTTTGCCGCAGCCGCTCTCGCCGACCAGCGCCAGCGTGCGGCCCTGCGACACCGACAGATTGATGCCGTCGACCGCGCGGATCGTGCGGTCGCGCTCGTGATAGTAGATGCGGAGATCTTCGACGGAGAGAAGCTGGTCCATGACAGCCGCCGCGTACGCAGGGTTGGGTCAGTATATCGGGCGCTTCTCCGGCCCGGCGCGCCGGCCGCCGTTGTCAGTCGCGGCGGCCGATTGTCGCCAGCACCTTGCCCTGGATCTCGACGTTGTCGGCCTCGGTGAAGATCGGCTTCATCGTGCTGTTCGCCGGCTGGAGTCGCACCCTGTCCCCCTCGCGGTAGAACTTCTTGAGCGTCGCCTCGTTCTCGCGCTTCAGCCACGCCGCCACCATGTCGCCGTCGTCGCACGATGACGTCTGTTCGAGGATCACGAGGTCGCCGTCATTGACCAGCGCATCGATCATCGAAGTCCCACGCACCTTGAGCGCGAACACGTTCGGCTTGCCACGCGTCAGGTCTTCGGTGGCATCGAAGATGTTGTCGTAGTCAACC
>DASUKS010000092.1:0-39250 GCA_036278595.1 Dehalococcoidia bacterium | reverse complement strand
CGCGACGTACTCGTTGGGCTTCGCCCCCTGGCCCTTGAGCTCATCCCGCGCGACGTTGATCGCGCGAGCGGTCTCGGGGTCGCCGCCGCGGTCCGGGTGATGCCGCGCGATCTGCCAGAGCCAGGCGGCTTCGATCGCAGGCTCAGGCGCACCATCGAGCAAGCCGAGGCGCTTCCAGTGCGCAGACAGGTCGCGTTGCGGCACGAGGGACTCCATCGACAGCAAGACGCACGGACGAGATCCGTGCGCGCGACGTTCATTCGGCGGCGGCCGGAGGTGCGGCCACGGCGGAATCTATCATGCCCGGGGCCCCCGCCACCAACGCCTCACGACAGGTCCGCGAGCCGCTCGCGGGGATGCCCGCGCTCGGGCCCGCCCGCAAGCCGGAAGACGTCCGCGGGCCGCAGACGCATCGCCCAGACGGCAATGAGCCCGAGCGCGATGTTGTACGCGGTGCTGAACAGGTGGGTGGCGATCGCAAACGCCAGCGCGTCGGTCGCGTTCGCGCCGTACAGCCTCAGCACGCTCGTTACAAGCAGCTCGTAGGTGCCGATGTTCCCGAACGTGATCGGAAACACCGTGACGATCGCGATCGCGACCGTCACCGAGATGTACGCATCGAACGGGACCGACAGGTGGAACGCGCGCCCGTACAGCCAGACGATCAGGACATCGAAGCCCCAGCCGATGATGTTCATCACGACGAGCAGGCCGAGCAGTCCGGGCCGGCGCACGGACTCGAATCCGGCGTACAACCGCGGCCAGTGGAAGCGCAGCTGCGCGCCGAGCCCGAACGGGACCCGGCGCAGCATCCCCCAGTCCGGGAGATGCTCCGGCAGCGTCCGGCTCGCGACGAACGCACCGATGAACAGTACGATGGAGGCGGCGAGCACGGTCCATAACAGTTCCTTCGAGCCGAAGGCGCCGCCCGGCAGCGCGAAGGCCAGCGCGATGAACCCCACCATGATGAGCGCGTTGATCACCGCTTCGGCGCCGCGCGTCCCGATCAGGCCCGCGCGCGGCAGGTCGTAACGGTTCGCGGCGATCTGCACCTTTGCGACGTCGCCCGCGCTCGCTGGCACGACCATGTTCACGAGCGTGCCGATCATCAGCACTCCCATGAGCCCGAAGAGCGGCGCTTTGCCGACCTTCGTCAGCTCGACCTGCCATTCGATTGCATGAAGCACGCGCGCGACGACCGTGACCGCCAGGATCGCCACGAGGAACTCGTACCGCGCATCCTTGAACGCATTCGCCAGCGCCTGCAGGTCAATCTCGTACGCGGCGACGGCGACCAGCGCCGCGATGATCACGATCTGGAAGATCCACGGATGGCCGATCAGGCGGCGGACGCGCGCGCGCCAGTGCGGCCCACCGGTCCGGTGCGCGCCCGACGCGTTCTTCGTAGGAGCCGGAGAGTCGCTCATGCCTGCCGTAGCGCGCGATGGCGCCGTTTCTTGCAGGATAGGCGATGAGGCGGCACGCCGAGCGCGGCGGTCGCCTACGGCAGGTGACGAACGCGCGGCGGAATGACCGCACAAGCGCCCGAGGCGCGCCCTACCAGCTTCCTCCGCCGCCTCCGCCGCCACCACCGCCGGACGATCCGCCGAAGCCGCTCGAACCGCTGCTCCCCGGCGTGCTCGCGATGACGTTCGAGACTGAGGACGAAAAGGTCTCGAGGCTGCGGGAGAAGTCTGCCGCCGCGAATGTCGCGCCCGGATGGCTGCCTGCGTACCAGCCCTGCACCTGGGCCTGCGTATCGATCTCACGGAAGACGCGCGCCCACTTCTCGACGCAGCCGAAGACGACCGCGTACGGCAGGTACTCGGAGAAGATGTTGGCCTGCTCGGCAAATTTCGCGCGGTCCTTCTCCGCGGTATCGATGAAGAGCCGGAAGCCGAGCACACGCCTCAGCGCCTCGCTGCCCTTCGCGGTGCGGCGCGGCATCATCGGCGACATACCGGCCTGCAGCAGTCCGACGCTGACGAGCGGCGCGCCGATGATCGCCCAACCGAACCAGCGGCCGAGGAGGTAGCCGCCGCCGACGCCGGCCGCCGCGACAGCGAAGCCGCCCACGCGCCAGCGTGTACGCGTGAACGCCGGGCTCGTGCCGAACCAGCCGTTCCCCACGGAGTCGGCGTAGAGTTCGCGTTCCGCCTGCTGGAGCGAGTCCGCGTACTTCGTCTTGAGGTCCGAGAGGTCGACCTCATCGCCGGTCTCGAACAGGCCATCGAGGATCGTCCGCTCGAACATCTGCAGGTCCGTGCCGGGCTTCTTGCGCGTCAGGTGCCAGTCCTTCTTCCCGAAGGCCCACGACTTCTCCTTCTCGTCGATCTTCAAGTAGCCGCGGACCGCGAGGTCGATGATCGTAGCGGTGACGTCCTTCGTGTCGGCACTCTCGTCGAGCAGCAACCCCATCTGCGCAGGACGTAGCGCATCGGGCGGTGTGTATTCGACGACCACCTGGTCGCGAGCCCACAACCGGCGCGTGCGCTCCTCCGGATTCTGTGTGAGGTAGTAGATGCTGGTGTACGTGCGGTCGCGTCCGTTCCGCCACCATGCCCACCCCAGCGCGGCGAGCCCGGCGACCAACAGCAGCGCCGACACGACGATCACGCCCGGCCCCAGCGCGAAGTACTGCTCGAACGCGCTCTTCGGCTTGTCGACGAGCCGGATCTGCGGCGCCGCGACCGCGCCCGGCGGGATCGCGACGACAACCGTCAGCTGCTCGCCGCTCGCGAACGGTCTCGTGCCGCTAAACATCGCACCTTCGCCGGCGTCCGAGACCAGGCTCCGGCATGGCTCCGTCGATCCCGTCGGCCCCTCGAAGCAGGAGATGCGCGGATACACGCCGCCGGGGATGCGCACCACTGCGGCGGCGTACTTCGTCGGCACCGGCCAGTCCGGCCCGTTGACGTTCCAGTAGAGCTCGTCGTGATCCGCGAAGGCGTTGAGCGCGCCCGTGACGCGATAGCTGATCCGATACGACTGCTTGCCAGTCACAGTCTCGTCGGGATCGCCGATCTTCAGCCGCACGTTGGTGCCGTTGCGGCTCTGCTCGTACTTCAGGGGCTGCCGATTGGCATCCGTGACCGACATGACATCGAACCCGTAGACGCGGTCCTTCTTCGCGTCGTACGCGTACTCGATCGGGATCTCGCGGAAGATCCCATGCTTCTCAAGCGAGCCGAAGTCGACGTCGATCGCCTCCTCGACGACCATGCTGCCGTCTTGCTGGACGTCAATGTTGGCGACGAAGTTGTCGATGGTCCAGCCTTCGTCGGCCGTTGCCGGCCGCGCGACGAGGTGCGCGGCGAGGACCATGCTGGCGAGCGCAGCGACGACGGCGAACGCGGCGAGGGACAGCCTTCGTTTCACGCGCCGATCATCGATGTTGCGGCACGTCGTGGCAAGTCAGCCGCGCCGCGTTTCGCGCGGCGCGGGAGGCGGCGAAGCACGCGGCCCGGGCACGGTTTCACTCGCAGGCGAATGAGATCGTGCTCGGGCTGTGATGTGGTGTGGATGGAGCGGAAGACGAGATTCGAACTCGCGACCCCCTCCTTGGCAAGGAGGTGCTCTACCGCTGAGCTACTTCCGCGCGGCGAACGCCATTATAGCCGTTGCCCTTCGCGGCCGACAATCGCGCCGATTTGGCCGCGGCACGCCCTACGATCACTGGCCGATCGTGCCGATGCTTCCCATGAGGGTTCGAGGGTTCGCGCCGGAGCATGCTTCGGGCGCGTCCGCGAAGGCGGAGGGTGACGTCGTGGCCAAGTTCAAGGACCTGTACCGCGTGCTCGGCGTGCCGCCGCGCTGTCACTTCCGTGACATCGAGGAAGCGTACTGGGAACAGGCGCACGCACTCCGGCAGCAGCCGACGCGTAAGGCGGCGCAGCGCCTGAAGGCGATCAACGCGGCCTACGAAGTGCTGGCGTCGCCCCATCGGCGGGCGCAGTACGATGCGACGTGGGGAGGCCGAGCCGGTGAACCCGGAGCCGACGACCGTCCCGGCGCACTGCAGTCGTTTGTGAACCTGCTCGGCAAGGCGTTCCGCCCGGGCTAACCGAAGCGGTCAGATTCGTGGCAGCAGAACGGCCCGGGCAAGATGCTCGGGCCGTCGAAGATCCTGCTTACAGCGTGTCAGTCGCCCTGCGCGATCTGGTAGGACTTGCCTTCAGTCTTGATCGCCGGCGCGATCACCATCTCCGTCTTCTGGAAGTCGCGGACCGTGCGCGCGCCGCAGGTGCCCATCGCGGTGCGGAGGGCGCCGACCAGGTTCTCGCGCCCGTCCGTGCGGGACGTTGGACCGAAGAGCGTCTTCTGCAGCGTCGTGTCGATCGCCACCTTCACGCGCGTGCCTCGCGGCAGCTCGCCGTGCGGTGTTGCCATGCCCCAGTGGTGGCCGTGACCCGGCGCTTCTTCCGTTGCCGCGAGGATCGAGCCGAGCATGACGCCGTCGGCGCCGGCCGCGAAGGCCTTGCACATCGAGCCGCCATGCGTGATGCCGCCGTCGGTGATGATCGGCACATAGCGGCCGCTGTCACGGTAGTAGGTGTCGCGCGCAGCCGCCGCGTCGATCGTTGCGGTGACCTGCGGTACGCCGATGCCGAGCACCTCGCGGCTCGTGCACGCCGCGCCGGGCCCCACGCCGACGAGCACCGCGGCGATGCCGGTCTCCATCAGCTCCTTCGTCGCCGCGAACGTCACCGTGTTGCCCACAACGACGGGGATCTCGCCCATGTTCCGTACCAGCTCGTCGAAGATGAGGCCGCGTTCGCTGCGTGAGATATGGCGCGCGCTCGTCACCGTCGACTGGACGACGAAGACGTCGACGCCCGCATCGCGGGCGATCGGGGCGAACTTCTTGGTGTTGGGGGGCGTCGCCGAGACGGCTGCGATGCCTCCGAGCGCCTTGATCTGGCGCACGCGCTCGCCGACGAGTTCAGGCTTCATCGGGGCGGAGTAGACCTTCTGCATGAGGGCCGTGACTTCGTGCCGGGGGGCGTCGGCGATCTCCCGCAGGACGGGCGCGGGGTCGTCGTAGCGTGTTTGCACGCCCTCGAGGTTGAGGACGGCGAGCCCACCCCGCTTGGAGAACTCGGCCGCCATGTGCACGTCGACGACGCCGTCCATGGCCGCGGCGAAGAACGGGAGGTCGAATTCCAGGTGCCCGAGTTTGAAGGAGAGCTCTACGAGTTCGGGGTTGATCGTGTGATGGCCGCCGGGGACGATCGCGACTTCATCGAAGCCAAACGCGCGGCGCAACTGCTTGAACTGGGGCTGTGACACTGGTACCTCCTACTTTGCCGCCGGGCCTGCCCGCCTTGAGGCTTCGCTGTGGTCCCCGCCGCGTGCCCGCCATTCCGTGGGTGACGCGATCGAGGCCGGCGGAGGTTCCTACCGGATTATCATTCCATCGGCTTCTTCATGTCGGCTCTGAGTGCTCCCGCCGGGGAGCGAGGAGTATGATTTGAAGGAGTCTATCGCGCGCGTATCAACGCAGTCAAGGATTTTCGGCAATTTTTAGCAAACTGCTTATGCCCCTACTTGGATTCTGCCTCCCCTAGATGGCGACGCTCTACCTCGTCGCGACGCCGATCGGCAATCTCGAAGACATCACGTTCCGCGCGCTCCGCATCCTCCGCGAAGTCCCGCTCATCGCTGCCGAGGACACGCGGATGGCTCGCCGCCTCCTCGATCACTTCGAGATCCGGCGCGGCGGCGTCACCAGCTACAACGAGCACAACAGCCGCGCGAAGCTGCCTTCGATCCTGAAGGCGCTGAACGAAGGCGACGTCGCGCTCGTCAGCGATGCCGGCATGCCAGGCATCAGCGACCCGGGGCACGATCTCACCGTGGCCACGATCGCCGCCGGGCACACGATCGTGCCTGTGCCGGGTGCATCGGCTGTGCTGGCGGCGGTCGCCGCGAGCGGCCTGACTTCGCGCCGCTTCCACTACCTGGGCTTCCTGCCGAGGCAGGGCGGCCCGCGGCGCGCCGCGCTCATCGAGGCGGCGAAGAGCGGCGACACGCTCGTCGTCTTCGAGTCGCCCCATCGCGTGCGGGCCACGCTCGAGGACGTGCGCGCGGCGCTCGGGGAACGGCGAGTGGCCGCCGCGCGGGAGCTCACGAAGCTCCACGAGGAGATCTGGCGCGGCACGGTGAGCGAGGCGCTGGCGCATTTCGCTGAGCCACGCGGCGAGTTCACCCTGGTGATAGCGGGCGGCCCGCCGGCCGAAGCTGCCGACGCCGCATCGGTCAACGCGGTGATCGGCGAACTGCGGGCATCCGGCACGCGGGCGAAGGACGCGATCGCTGTGCTGTCCGAGCGCTTCGGGCTGTCCCGGCGCGAGGCGTACCGGTTGTGGCACGCAGACGGGTGAGTGCGATGAGCGTCGCTGGCGGACAGCCTGCGGCGCACACAGACCGAAACAGACGTTGAGGTAGAATGCCCGCATCTTGAGCGCAGAACCCGCACACCCGCGTCACATCCTCGTTGCGGTCGGCTGGCCGTACGCGAACGGCGAGCTGCACCTCGGTCACATCGCTGGCGCGTACCTGCCGGCCGACATCTTCGCGCGCTACCACCGGATGGCGGGAAACCGCGTGCTGATGGTGTCGGGAAGCGACCAGCACGGCACGCCGGTGACCGTGCGCGCCGACGACGAGGGCGTCACGCCGCAGGAGATCGTCGGGCGGTTTCATCCGCGCTTCCTGCAGCTGTGGGATGCGTTGGGGATCGATTTCGACCTCTTCACGACGACCGGGACACAGAACCACGCCGCCGTCGTGCACGACATGTTCCTGCGCTGGCAGGAGCGCGGCTACGTGTACCGGGCGACGAGCGAGCAGTTCTTCGATCCCCAGGCGAACCGCTTCCTCCCGGACCGCTACGTCGAGGGCACGTGCCCGCACTGCGGCTACGAACGCGCGCGCGGCGACCAGTGCGAGAACTGCGGGCGGACGCTCGACCCGGAGCAGTTGATCAACCCGCGCAGCCGGTTGACCGGCGCGACGCCCGAAATCCGCGAGACCGACCACTTCTTCTTCAAACTGAGCGCGTTCCAGGAGCCCCTGCTCGAATGGCTGCGCAGCCGCGTCGGCTGGCGAAAGCACGTGCAGAACTTCAGCGCCGGCTTCGTCGAGGAGGGCTTGCACGACCGCGCGATCACGCGCGACCTCGACTGGGGCGTCTCGGTGCCGGTCGAAGACCTCGGGCCCGGCAAGCGGATCTACGTCTGGATCGAGGCGCTCATCGGCTACCTCTCCGCTTCGAAGGAGTGGGCTCAGCGAGAGGGCGAGCCCAATGCCTGGCGCGCATGGTGGGAGGACGAATCCGCCGGCACCTACTACTTCATCGGCAAGGACAACATCCCGTTCCACACGATCATCTGGCCCGCGATGTTGATGGCGTACGGCGGGCTCAACCTGCCGACCGACGTGCCCGCCAACCAGTACGTGACGTTCAAGGGCGAGAAGGCATCGAAGAGCCAGGCAGTCGGAGACTCCGTGTTCACCTACCTCGAGCGCTTCCAGCCGGACGCGATCCGCTACGCGCTCGCGGCGAACCTGCCGGAGAACGCGGACACGGACATGACCGAAGCGGAGATCGTGCGCCGCAACAACGACGAGTTGGTCGCGACGTGGGGTAACCTCGTGAACCGCGTGCTCGCGATGATCCAGCGCAACTTCGAGGGCCGCGTGCCCTCGCCCGGTGCCCTCGACCGGCGCGACGAGGAAGTGCTCGACGGCGCGCGGACGCTCGTGCACCAGGTTGGCGAGCTGATCGAGGCGGTGCACCTGAAGGCTGCGCTCGCGCACGCGATGGCGTTCGCGCAGGAGGCCAATGCGTACCTGAGCGAGCGGGAGCCGTGGAAGACGGCGAAAACGGACCGCGAGCGCACCGCTAGCTCCCTCTATGTCGCGCTCTCTGCTATAAACGCGCTGAATGTGGCGTTGAGCCCGTTCCTGCCGTTCTCGGCAGAGAAGGTGCGCGCGTACCTGGGCGAGGCGCAGGAGCCGGTGCGCTGGGCGGCGGAGCGGCCCGAGCCGGGCCGTCAGCTCGCCGCGCCGGAGCCGCTGTTCAAGAAGATCGAGACGCCCGAGGGGGAGGCGCGCCTTTCGGCGTAACGATGCGGCTTGTCGACACTCACGCCCACATTCACGACGATGAGTTCTCGAGCGACCCGGGCGAATCAGACGCCGCGGTCGAGCGCGCGGCCGGGGCCGGCGTCGAGATGATCGTGACGCTGGGGATGAACCTCGCGAACAGCCGCGCGGCGGTGGAGTTCGCGGCGCGCCACCCGGGGCGGGTGCTCGCAGCAGCCGGCGTGCACCCGCACAACGCCAACGACGCGACCGACGCCGACCTCGATGCACTCGCGGAACTGGCGCGCGATCCGCGCGTGGCGCTGGTGGGCGAGATCGGACTCGACTATTACCGGAACTTCTCTTCGGGTGATCAACAGGTGCGGGTGATTCGTAAACAATTGTTGACAGCGCAGCGTGTGGGGAAACCAATCGCCGTCCACGCGCGGGAGGCGCATCACGACATGATGCCGTTGCTCATCGACTACTCGCGCGAGATGGGCGCACGTCTGCCCGATGGACGTCCGCTCGGCGTGATGCACTACTTCAGCGCGGACGCGGAACACGCACGGCGGTATGTCGCGCTCGGGTTCGTCATCTCCATCCACACATCGGTCACGCACCCGAAGGCTACGCAACTGCAGGACGTCGTGCGCGCGACGCCGCTGGAGCACCTTGTGATCGAGACCGACAGCCCGTTCGGCGCGCCGCAGCGCTATCGCGGCAACCGCAACGAACCGGCATACGTCGCCGACGCGGCGGCGAAGGTCGCGGAACTCCAGCGCATCGACGTCGGCGAGGTCGCGCGCGTAACGACGCGCAACGCGGAGCGCCTGCTCGGTATCGCCGTCACGTCCAGCTCCGGGAGCGGCCGCTGAGATGAAGGTCGCGACCTCGATTTACGGGCCGGTACAGGAAGACCTCCGTCTGGTCGAGGAGACGCTCGACAGCATCAAGGAGGTCGAGAACTTCCCGATGCTGACGAAGATGCTCGGGCACGTGCTCGCCCGCGGCGGCAAGCGCGTCCGCCCGGCGATCGCGCTCCTCGCCGGCAAATTCGGCGACTACAACATCGACCTGCATGTGGCGCTGGCGGCGTCAATCGAACTGCTGCACACCGCGACGCTCGTGCACGACGACGTCATCGACGCGTCGCCTTCACGCCGGGGCCGCGAGACGGCGAACGCGCTGTTCAACAACGCCGCCTCGGTGATGCTCGGCGATTACATGTTCGCGCACTCGGCCGACCTCATCGCCCGAACTGACAACACGAAGGTCGTGCGGCTGTTCGCACGCACGATCATGGCGATCGCGGGCGGCGAGCTGCATCAGGACATGAGCGCGTACGAGTACAGTCAGGACACCATGACGTACTTCGGGCGCATCGAAGGCAAGACTGCATCGCTGTTCGCGACGTCGGCGGAAGGCGGCGCGATGGTCGCGCGCTGCACGTCGTCGGAGCGCGAGGCGCTGCGCCTCTACGGGCTGAACGCCGGCATGGCGTTCCAGGTCGTCGATGACATCCTCGACTTCGCCGGCGACGAAGAGGAGATGGGGAAACCCATCGGCAGCGACCTCATGCAGGGCACGCTGACGCTCCCATCGCTGCTGCTGATGGAGCGCTACCCGAAGGACAACCCGGTCAAGAAGGCATTCCGCTCGCGGAAGCCGCGCACAGAGCACGTCGCCGAAGCTGTCTACATGGTGCTGAACTCCGACATCCTCGAGGAGTCGTACGCGGTCGCGCGCGACTTCGGCCAGCGGGCATTGACGGCGCTCGAACCGCTCCCGGCAGGCGAGGCGCGCTCCGCGCTCGAGGACATCGTCGGTTACGTGCTCGACCGGCGCTCCTGACGGCGATCCGCCGTCCCCGGCTGATATCATGATCGAGAGCCACACCGGGAGATGCCATGCCGATCTATGAATACGCCTGCCACGACTGCAAGAAATTCGTCGAGGTGATCACGCGGCGCGTATCGGACGACTTCGAGGCGCACTGCCCGGAGTGCAACGGCACGCACCTGACGCGGATGATCAGCAACTTCGCCTTCCACCTGTCGTTCCAGTCGAAGATGGAGCAGCTGGACCCGAAGTATGACAAGATGATCGACGCGTCCAGCCCCGACCTGTCCTTCGATAACCTCGTGAAGCAGTACCAGCTCGACCGCCCGATGTCGACGCCGGAGGACCGCAAGAAGTTCAAGGAGTCCGGAAGCAAGGGCCTCATCCCCTGATAGCGCCTGGAAGCGAGAACCCATGAGTGAGCGCAAGATCTTCGACATCCACATGCATTTCCCGCGGAACTGGGAGAAGCCGGATGACGATCCGACGCCGCTCGTCGAGAACCTCTACGAACATGCCGTGGGCGCCGGCATCACGAAGGCCAACTTCCTCTGCGGCGGCCGCTGGGGCCTGACCCACGAAGAGGCGATCAAGCACGCGCAGCGCCACCCGGACCTCTGGATCCCGACGGCGATGATCGACCCCGAGACGACGACGCCGCAGCGCCTCGTGGAACTGCACGACATGGGGTACATCGGCCTCAAGATGATCGGCGTGCTGCGCGATTACGACTGCCCGGACTACTTCCCGATGTACGAGAAGGCGCAGGAGCTGGGGCTGCCGATCCTGCTGCACATGGGCGTCATCGGCGGCGGCATCGATTACGCGATTACGCACCCGCGTCGCGACCCGGAGGCGGCGAAGGCGTACAACCGCTGGAGCGCCATGATGCAGGAGGGCCGCAACATCTCGGCGACGCGGATGCGGCCGTTCCACCTCGACACGATCGCGAACAACTTCCCCCGCCTGAAGCTGATCGGCGCGCACCTCGGCGGCACCGGCAACTACGACGAAGCCGCGTCGGTCGCGCGCTGGCGTCACAACGTCTCCTTCGACTTCAGCGGCGGCTCGACGATCGAGCGCCACGCCGTCGAGCGGGGGCTCATCGGCCGGGAGATCGGGTACGAGAAGCTGATCTTCGGCTCGGACTGCGCACCGGACAAGATCATCGAGCACATCCGGCGCTGGGACGCGATCTTCCAGCTGCTCGACGTGCCGCCGGACTGCCGGGAGCGCATGTGGTGGCTGAACGGCGCCGAGATCTACGGGCTGGAAGAGCCCGAGTGGGTCGCTACGAAGTAGCGCGCCGGCTTTGGCCTTGAGACGACCGCAACAGAGAACCCGGCTTCGGCCGGGCTGCTGCCTTCCCTCGCGGCGCTACGGCAGTGTGGCGCTGACCACCGGTGTGCCGGCGGGCGCGGTCGCACCCATCGGCTCCAACACAACTTCCATGCCGTCGTAGGCGCCGAGGTTCTGGTCGAGCCGGGCGATCATGTCGCCATGCGCGTCCGGCGACCAGACGCCGGCGAGTTGCGCGGTGCCGTTGGAGAACAACCAGAGGTGATACCCCTGCCCGGTCGACGGCGCAGGTAGATCACTGACGACGACGACCGCGCCGGTACCCGACGCGGGGATGCCGACCGCCGCGTGCACAGGCGTCGCGTTGATGGCGCCGTCCATGGTGGCGATCTTGCCGCTGTGCACCAACGTCTCGAGTGTGTTGCGGCTCGCGTTGAGGTCGTTCGTCTTCTGGTCGAGGCGGTCGCCCAGCACGAGCGCCCAGCCCGTGACGCCGCCCACCAGCCCGAAGATGAACGCGGCCGCCATCCCGATCGATGCCCAGCGGAGCACCGGGTTCGAGGATCCCGGGTCGATCCGGAACGGCAGCAGGCTGCGGGGTCGCGGAGTGGCGCCACCTACGCGCCCGACGCCGGCGAGGAGGCTCCGCCTCACGGCCGCATCGGGGCTGACGTCATCGACGGAAGCGGCGAGGGCGGTGAGCGCTTCGGCGTCGGCGGCGCGCTCGGCGGCACAGCGCTCGCACGACGCGAGGTGCTCGGCGACGCGGGCACGGTCTTCGCCTTCCAGCGCGCCGAGCAGGTACCCGGGCAGGTCCGCGTCGACGTGCGCCCCCGCTGTCACGCCAGTTCCTTATCGAGCAACACCCGCAGCTTGGACAGGCCGAGGCGCACGCGGCTCTTGACCGTGCCGGAGGGAACGCCCGTCATCTCGGCGATCTCGCTGAACGTGTTGCCGTGGAAGTAGGCGAGGTTGATGGCGGTCCGCTGCTCTTCGGGGAGCGCCGCGAGCGCTTCGCGGATCTGCCCGCGCTGCACACCCCGGTACACGTCGGCGAAGACGTCCGCGTCCGCGGGCACCATCCACGCCTCGTCGAGCGCTGTGTGCGGCTGCCGGTCGCGGACGCGCCGGGTGCGGTCGATCGCGCGGTGGTGCACGATGGCGAGGAGCCACGGGCGGACGCGGCCCGCGCTGCTCCGGTACGTCGCCGCCTGCCGCCACACGGAGAGAAACGCGTCCTGGGTCACTTCTTCAGCCATCCCCCGGTCCGACAGGATCTTGTATGCCAGCGCGAAGGCGTGCCCGCCGTAGCGGTCGTACAGCTCGGCCAGCGCCTCGACGTCCTGCTCGCAGATGCGGTCGAGCAGGTCCTCATCGCTGATGGCCGCTGCCTGTTCCGTCAAGGCGCGCCCGGTCTTCGTCTGCATGTACGCAGCGCGCGTCATCGCCAGATCACCCTGCACGCCGCCCTCCCGGATGTTTGGTCATCACCAATCATCCTCCGATCGCGAGATTTGTGCAATGCGTCACAATACCGGATATGCGGCGACTGCATCGTTTCGAACGTATGACAATCGCGCGCGATTTGCGTCCGCATCACCCGCTCGATGAGGGAAGCGCCGACGTTGCACCGCGCGATGGGCGCCGATACCGGGGAGTGGCGAAGGCGTTGTGATATGCTCGGAATACGGGCGTCGCGCGCTCGAACCCGGAAAGATCAGGCCGTTTTGGGATCCCGCATTACCCTGCTCCGGCCCGGGCTGACACGCTACCAGGACGCCTGGCAGCTTCAGCGCCGCTTCGCGGACGACGTCCGTGCCGGCGCACCGCCGACCCTCATCCTCCTCGAGCACCCACCGACCTACACGCTCGGCGCCCGCGGTGAGACCCGCCACCTGCTGGCCACCCGCGAGTTGCTCGCCCAGCGCGGCGCCGAAGTCATCGCGAGCGACCGCGGCGGCGACGTCACCTTCCACGGCCCAGGGCAGCTCGTCGCCTACCCCATCTTCGATCTGCGCGCGCTTGGGCTGGGCCCTGTGTCCTACGTCCGAGCGCTCGAAGCGAGCGTCATGCGGGCGCTCGCGGCATTTGGCATCGACGCTGAACGCGTCGCCGGCCGGCCGGGCGTGTGGGTGGGCAATGCGAAAATCGCGGCGATCGGCGTGCGGATCTCGCGCGGCGTCACGATGCACGGATTCGCGCTCAACGTCACGACCGACCTCTCGTGGTTCGACGCGATCGTGCCGTGCGGCATCGCGGACGCCGGCGTCACCTCGATGGAACGCCTGCTCGGCCGTGCGCCATCCATGCGCAAGGTCGAGGACGCGGTGGTCGACGCGGTCGCCGCGGAGTTCGGACTGGAGCACGCGTTCGAAACCATGCTGGAGGTAGCCGGTGGTCGCTGAGGCACGTCCCGAACGGAAGCCGGAGTGGCTCAAGGTCCGCTTCCCGGGTGGCGAGCGCTACCAGCGGCTGAAGTCGCTGATGCGCGAGAACGCGCTGCATACCGTGTGCGAAGAAGCGCACTGCCCGAATGTCGGCGAGTGCTGGAATGCCGGCACCGCGACGTTCATGATCCTCGGCGACGTCTGCACGCGCTCGTGCGGCTTCTGTGCGGTCACGACCGGCAGGCCCGGCGAGATCGACCAGATGGAGCCCTACCGCGTTGCGCGCGCCGTCCGCACGCTCGGCCTCGATTACGTCGTTATCACGAGCGTCAACCGCGACGACGTCGGGAGCGGCGGCGCGGAGGTCTTCGCCGCCTGCATCCGCGCCATCCGCCACGACGACGCGGCTGTTCGCGTCGAGGTGCTGATCCCCGACTTCAAGGGCAACTGGGACGCCTTGCGCGAGGTCGTCGAGGCGCGGCCGTTCGTGCTGAACCACAACATCGAATCGGTGCCGCGGCTGTACCCGCAGGTGCGGCCGCAGGCGCGCTACGAGCGCTCGCTCGAGCTGATCCGCCGCGCGAAGGAGATGGCGCCGGACATGCTGACGAAGTCCGGCTTCATGGTGGGGCTCGGCGAGACGCGTGACGAGCTGTTCACCGTCATGCGCGACCTGCGGCAGCACGCCTGCGACATTGTGACCATCGGCCAGTATCTGCGGCCGAGCATGCACCACCTGCCGGTCGAGCGCTACTACGACCCGTCGGAGTACCAGGCCTTCCGCGACTACGGCGCGGAGCTCGGGTTCACGCACGTCGAGGCGGGACCGCTCGTGCGGTCGTCGTATCACGCCGAGAAGCAGGCGTCGCTCGACCCGCGCGGCGCCGCAGCGGTGATCCCGATCGAGGACGTGCGGAATGGGTGAGTACGACGTCGCGATCATCGGCGGCGGCCCGGGCGGCTATGTCGCGGCGATCCGCGCGGCGCAGCTTAAGCTCCGCACCGTGCTCATCGAGCGCGACCGTGTCGGTGGGCTGTGCCTGAACTGGGGCTGCATCCCGAGCAAGAGCCTGCTGTGGAACGCCGAGGTCGTGAACCTCGTGCGCGACGGCGAGACGTACGGGATCGCCTACGACAACCTGCGCATCGACCTGGGGAAGGCGATCGACCGCAGCCGGCAGGTGGTCGACCAGATGGTGAAAGGCGTCGAGTTCCTGCTCGCGAAGAACGGCGTGCGTACCATCCAGGGCGAGGCCACGTTCGCCTCGCCGCACCAGTTGCGCGTGCGCGGGCTCGACGAGCCGATCGATGCGAAGGCGGTGATCATCGCGACGGGCGCGCGCCCGCGGACGCTGCCCGGCCTGGCGACGGACGGCGACGTGATCATCGGGAGCCACGAGGCCCTCTTGCTCCGCGAGCAGCCGGAGAAGGTGGTGATCGTCGGCGCCGGGCCGATCGGCGTGGAGTTCGCGACCCTCTGGCGTGCGTACGGCGTCGACGTCACGATCCTCGAGCTGCTCGACCACCTGCTGCCGCTCGAGGACGAGGAGATCAGCATCCAGCTCGAGCGCGCATTCAAGAAGCAGGGCATCAAGTTCGTGACCGGCGCGTCGGACACGAGCGCGGAAGCGCGCAACGGGCGGGCAACCGTGCGCTACAAGGCGAAGGGCGCCGATCAGGAAATCGACGCCGACCGCGTGCTCGTCGGCATCGGCTTCGAGGCGAACGTCGAGGCGCTGGCCGCGGGCCGCATCGGCGTGCAGGTCGAGCGCGGCTACGTGAAGACGGACGCGAATCTAATGACAGCGGCGGACGGCGTATACGCGATCGGCGACGTCACCGGCATCCTGAACCTGGCGCACGTCGCATCGGCGCAGGGCGTGATGGTCGTCGAGCGGCTGGCCGGCCGCGAATCGCCCGCGCTCGACTACCGGCACATGCCGCGCGCGACGTTCTGCCAGCCGGAGGTCGGGAGCGTCGGGCTGACGGAGAAGCAGGCGCGCGAGGCGGGATACGACGTGAACGTGGGCAAGTTTCCCGTGCGCGCGAACGGGCGGGCGAAGGCGATCAACCAGACGGACGGGCTGATCAAGATCGTCGCCGACGCGCGGACCGGCGAAACGCTCGGGATCCACATGGTCGGGCCGATGGTCACCGAGCTGCTCTCCGAAGCGTCGCTCGGGATGACACTCGAGGCAACACCGCGCGAGTTGGGCTGGACGGTGGCCGCGCATCCGACGTTGGGCGAGACGGTGAAGGAGGCGGCGCTGGCCGTCGATAACCAGGCAATTCACTTCTGGACGGAATGACAATGGCAAATGGCAAGAGCGGAACCCTGACGAAGAGAGACGGCACCGGCATCAGCGATGACCAGGCGGTAGCGCTGCTGCACAGGATGATGGAGATCCGCCGCTTCGAAGAGAAGGCGGCGGAGATGTACGCGCGCGGCAAGATCCACGGCTTCCTGCACCTCTACATCGGGCAGGAAGCGGTGGCGACCGGCGCGATATCGGCGCTGCGCGACAACGACTACGTCGTCAGCCACTACCGCGAGCACGGGCACGCGCTCGCCCGCGGCCTCGACCCGAAGCGCGTAATGGCGGAGCTGTTCGGGAAGGAGACGGGTGTCACAGGCGGCCGCGGCGGCTCGATGCACCTGTTCGACGTCAGCAAGTCGTTCCTCGGTGGCTACGCGATCGTCGCCGGGCACATGCCGCTCGCCTGCGGGCTCGGGCTCGCCGAGCAGTACAAGGGGACGGACCGCATCGCGGTGAACTTCCTCGGCGATGGCGCGGTCAACGAGGGCGAGTTCCACGAGTCGCTCAACCTGGCGGCGGTGTGGAAGCTGCCGCTGCTGTTCATCGTCGAAAACAACTTCTACGGCATGGGTACGGCGGTGCAGCGCGTCTCGGCGCTCGTCGAGGTGTACAAGCGCGCGGAGGCGTACGGCATCCACGCGGAGCAGGTCGACGGCATGGATGTCGTCGCGATGCACGACACGGTCGCGCGCCTCGCGCAGCGCGTCCGGTCCGGCGACGGGCCGGTGTTCCTCGAGGCGATCTGCTACCGCTTCCGCGGGCACTCGATGTCGGACCCGGAGTTCTACCGTCACAAGGACGAAGTGGAGCGCTGGCGCGCGCTCGATCCTATCGAGCAGATGAAGCGCCGCCTGTTCGATGCCGGGGTGATCGCGGAAGCCGACGTCGCGCGCATGCAGGAAGAGGTCGACCAAATCGCCCAGGATGCGGCGGAGTTCGCGGAGCAGAGCCCGGCGCCATCCCGCGAGAGCCTCATGCGGGATGTGTACGCACGCTCACCGAAGCTCGAGGAGGACGGCCGTGCCTGAGATCACGTATCGCGAGGCGCTGCGCCAGACGCTGCGCTACCAGCTTCAGAACGACGACCGCGTCTTCCTCATGGGCGAAGACATCGGCGCCTACGGCGGTTCGTACGCGGTGACGAAGGGCTTCCTCGAGGAGTTCGGCGAGCGGCGCGTGAAGGACACGCCGATCAGCGAGTCCGTCGTGACCGGCGCCGGCATCGGTGCGGCGATGGCCGGACTCAGGCCAATGGTGGAGCTGATGACCATCAATTTCAGCCTGCTCGCCATCGACCAGATCGTCAACAACGCCTCGAAGCTGCACTACATGTCGAACGGGCAGATCACGGTGCCGCTCGTGCTGCGCATGGCGGGCGGCGCCGGCAGCCAGCTCGGCGCGCAGCACTCGCACAGCCTCGAGGGCTGGTTCGCCCACGTGCCCGGGCTCAAGGTCGTCGTACCGGCGACGCCGTACGACGCGAAGGGACTGCTGATGACCGCGTTCGACGACGAAAGCCCGGTCGTCTTCATCGAGCACACCGCGCTGTACGCAGCCAAAGGCGAAGTGCCGGAAGAGCCGTACCGGCTGCCGTTCGGGCGCGCGGAGATCATGCGCCAGGGCAAGGACGTCACACTCATCGGCTACTCGGGCAGCGTCCACCAGGCCTACCGCGCGGCCCAGCAGCTCGCAGAAGAAGGGATCGAGGCAGAGGTGCTGAATCTCCGCACCTTGCGTCCGCTCGACATCGAAGGCATCGTCGCCTCAGTGCGAAAGACGAACCGCGCGATCGTCATCGAAGACGACTGGAAGTTCGGCGGCTTCGGGGGCGAAGTCGTGTCGATCATCCAGGAGGAGGCGTTCGACTACCTCGACGCGCCCATTCTGCGGTGTTCGGGCTCCGACGTCCCGATGCCATACTCCCACGATCTGGAGCAGGCCGCACTGCCCCAGGAAGCGGATATCGTCGCGCTTGCGATCGACCTTCTCGAGGGGGTGACCAGATGATCTCGGAAGTCGTGATGCCGCAGATGGGCGCCGACATGACCGAAGGAACGGTGCTGCGCTGGCTCAAGCATGAGGGCGACGCCGTCGAGCGCGGCGAAATCATCGCCGAGATCGAGACGGACAAGGCGAACATCGAGATCGAGGCGTTCGGCGCCGGCACGTTCCGTAAGGCGCTCGCCGACGAGGGCGACGTCGTGAAGGTGGGCGAGGTGATCGCCGTCATCGGCGCACAGACCGACGACATCTCGAAGTACACGGGCGGCCCGGTAACGGCCAGCGAGGCCCCTGCTCCGGCTGCCGCCCCACTCGCAGGCGTGTCGCAGACGCGCGGCGAGGCATCGCCGACGATCGAGGCGACGCCGGTCAGCGAGCAGCCGCCGACGCCGCCATCGCCGCCGGAGGTGCACAAGCCCCAGCCGTCGACAGCAGAAGCACAGCCGCACGACGGACGAGGCAACGGCCGCGTGCACGCGACGCCGCTCGCGCGCCGCATCGCCGAAGACCGCGGCGTCGACCTGCACGAGGTGCGCGGGAGCGGGCCCGGCGGACGCATCCTGCGCCACGACGTCGAGGAGTTCGCGCAAGGACAGTCGGCGCGCCGCCCGGCGCCCCCGGCGCCGGCCGCGGCGCCCTCCTCGCCCCGGGCCGCCTCGGCCCCGCCGCGCCCCGCCGAGGCCGTGCCGATGAGCCGCATGCGGCAGACCATCGCGCGACGCATGTCGCAGAGCAAACGCGAAGCCCCGCACTACTACCTGCTGGTCGATATCGACATGACGGACGCGCTGGCGCTGCGACGGCAGGTCAACGATGCGCAGGTGGCAGATGAGGCGCGCGTTAGCATCAACGACTTGATCGTGCGCGCGTGCGCGATCGCACTGCAGCGTCACCCGCAGTTCAACACGACCTATACCAACGAGCAGGTGCTCCAGCACGACCAGCAGAACGTGTGCATCGCGATCGCGATGGAAGACGGGCTGATCGCACCGGCGGTGCTCGACGTCGGGCGCAAGAACCTGCCCGAGATCGCGCGCGAGACGAAGGACCTGGCGCTGCGGGCGAAGGGCGGTGCACTGCGCCCGGAGGAAGTGAACGATGGCACGTTCACGATCACGAACCTTGGCGCGTACGGCGTCGAGACGCTGATCGGCATCATCCAGCCGCCGCAGACGGCGATCCTGGGGGTCGGCAGCGTGATGGACCAACCGGCGGTGCGCGACGGCATCGTCGGCGTCAAGCAGCTGATGAAGGTCGCCCTGTCTGCGGACCACAGGGTGACGGACGGAGCGCAGGGCGCGCAGTTCCTCAGCGAGATCAAATCGCTGCTCGAGCAGCCGATCCGGCTGATCCTCTAACGAACGCTATTGCTGCACGAGGACGAGCCGGTTCCCCTCCGGATCCGTGATCGTCGCAAGCGTCGGGCCGTTCGGGATATCGATGGGCTGGCTCAGCACCGTGCCACCAAGCGACGGCGTGCGATCGAGCGTCTTGCGCAGATCAAGCACCTGCACGTACAGCGAGATCCCGGCATGCTCCGACTGCAGGATGTTGCCGGACAGGAACTCCGGCGGCGGCCCGCCGATGCCCGCCGGGACTGACATCAGCGGCGCGTCGCCGATCTGCCAGTTGAACATCTCCGCGTAGAACTCGCGCTGCTTCTGCGGATCGCGTGCCTGGAGGTCCCAGTGCACGACGGGTCGTGCCCAATCTTCAGCCATTGCCCGCTCCTTATCTCTCGCCGGGTCGTCAGCCATAGCGTACTCCGCATCGACCGGCCGAGACAGATACGCACCACGATCGCGCGTGGATTGCGCCGCCCCGGCGATGGACGAAGCAGCAGCCGGCTATTCGACGAAGCTGCGCAGGAGCCGCCGCGTCTCTTCGACGTTGTTTACGTGGTAGCGGGCGAGCGTGGGTCCGGGACCAACCTTCACGGTGAGCGAGGCATCCGGCATCGCGGCGAACAGGTCTTCGTCCGTGCGATCGTCGCCGATCGCGAAGACGGCGCCGCCGTCGTCGAGCGATGACAGCAGCAGAGGGACGATCATGCCCTTGTTCACGCCCTGCGGCCGGACCTCGACCACCTTGTAGCCGGTGATGACCTGCACCGGCACGTTGCTGAGCATCTCGCTCAGAAGGAGCCGCAACTCCTTCGCCTGGAACTCGCCGAAGTCGTGCTCGTGCGTGAAGTCGGCCTTCGCGAGCCGGTAGTGCCAGGCGAGTGATGCCGTCTTCTCTTCGATGAGGCTGCCGTCGGTCGCCTCGACGAAGTGCTCCATGATCGACCGCACTTTCTCCTTCCAGTCCTGCGATACCGGCCGAAGGATGCGCCAGGGGCTGCCAGGCGTCATGCGCGACCAGAGACCGTGCTCGGCGTGGAGTCCGATCGGCAATCGGCCGAGCCAGCGGTCGATCGACGTCCGGGTGCGGCCGGTGACCACGTGCACGCGCATGCCGGGACGGCGCGCGAGCGACTCCAGCAGCTCGATCAGCGCCGGGTCCGGTGACGCCTGGTCGGGCGTCGGTGCGAACGGGACGAGCGTGCCGTCGTAGTCGAGGATGAGGACGACCTGCGGGGAGCGGCGCACGGTCTCGATGATGCGCGTGATCTCGACCGGCGACGAGTGCGGCTTCGGCGCCATCGCGATTGACTCTGTTGCGCCGAGCGCGCTGATGAACGACTCCGCCCACTCGTGCACATCATGCGTCATGACGTGATGGCGCATCGAGTGCATGCGCATGCGTCGCTCGCTCTCGGGCATCTCCAGGGCGCGAAAGATGCGGTCCGCGAACCGCTCGACGTCGTACGGGTTGATGTTCAGGGCGTCGCCCAGTTCGGTGGCGGCGCCGGCGAATTCGCTGAGGATCAGCACGCCGTCCTCGTCGGTGCGCGCAGCGACGAACTCCTTCGCGACCAGGTTCATGCCATCGCGCACGGGGTTCACCAGCATCACGTCGGCGGCCCTATAGAGCGCGCACACTTCGTCCGGCGAGATCGAGCGGTACAGGTGGTGGATCGGCACCCACGTGGCGGTGGCATGCCGCGCGTTGATGCGCCCGACCATCTCGTCGATGCGCCGCTTGAACTCGGCATACTGCTCGACGTGCTCGCGCGAAGGTACGGTCACCTGGATCACGCGCGCGCGGTCGCACAGCTCCGGGTGGTCGGCGAAGAGCCGGTCGATGGCGAGCAGCCGGCGCGGGATGCCCTTCGTGTAGTCCAGCCGGTCGATGCCGACGATGATCTTCCGGTCGCCAGATTCCTCGCGCAGTGCATCGACCTGGCGCGCGACTTCGTCCGTCTTCGCGCGCTGCGACCAGCCGGTGGAATCGATGCCCATCGGGAAGACGCCGACGCGCACCTGGCGGTCGTCGTCCCACAGTCGGTCGACGTCCACTTCGACGCCGAGCACACGACGGAGCGACGTCGTGAAGTGGCGCAGGTATCCAGGCGTGTGAAAGCCGATGAGATCCGCGCCGATGAGCCCCCTGAGGATCTCCTCGCGCCACGGCAGCACGCTGAACACTTCCGATGAGGGGAATGGGACATGGAGGAAGAAGCCGATGCGCGCCTGCGGCAGCGCTTTGCGGAGCATCGCCGGGACGAGCACCAGGTGATAATCCTGCACCCAGATCATGTCGCCGGGCCGGTATTCATCGATGACGGCGCGGGCGAACTTCTCGTTGACGCTGCGGAAGACGTTCCAGTCGCCGAGGTCATCGGGCAGCTGGTCGATCAGGTAATGGAACAGCGGCCAGAGCACGCCGTTCGCCATGTTCTCGTAGTACTCGTTGATCTCGTCTTCGGTCAGGTATACGGGCTGCGCGCGCAACTCGCCGAGGCGCTCGTTCAGCTCGGAGCGCTGCTCGTCGTCGAGCTGCAGCTCTCCCGGCCAGCCGATCCAGACGCCGCCCGAGCGCTCATGCGGCCCGAGAAGGCCCGTCGCCAGTCCGCCCGACGAGGGCTCGACGGTCACGTGCCCGTCATCGTTCAGCCGTGCCGTAAGCGGCAGGCGGTTGGCGACGAGCAGAAGGCGGCCGGTCGGCGGCGGTGTGTCGTTCATGCCTGAAGACGACGACGGCGGGTGTGGCTGCGGGGCGGCGATCGTCAACGCGCAGACTCCCTTCGGTATCGACATCCGTCGATCGCGGCGTGATCTGCACAGGGCAACCGAAGGGTGGGAACCGGACAGGATGACGCCCGGCCCTGATGCTGGCGTCGTCCCTCTCACATGCCTGCGAGGTTAGCTGTCGGGTTCGGTCTGAGAAGGCTGACCTACTCGCCGTTTGCGAGATTCACCCCTGCCGGTGGTTCCCCCGCTCCGCAAGTGCGGATTCGGCTCTGCCTGTGTGTATCACGCGCAGTCTATCACGCGCGTATACGGCGCGCGTGTGCGGCATCACGAACGGATTACACACATCCAATCCGCCACGTCCACGCGATGCGTCACATTCCTGCTTGTCTGTGGCGTTACTGCGGGCCGTTGATAATCCGAACGAGACGGAAAGGAGTGGTGTCCGAATGGCGAACAAGAAGAACGAAGGCCGCATGGACGAGGCAAAGGGCAAGGCCCGCGAGATGATGGGCAAGACCACCAACAACGACAAGCAGCAAGCCAAAGGGAAGGCCGAGCAGGCTAAGGGGAAGGCTGAGAAGATCTACGGCGACGTGAAGAAGGACCTCTAGCGATGCGGGCGGGCCGGCGCGCGGCGCGCACGCACACAGCTTCGTTCGTCGCTACGCCGCGCGCCGACATCCCGCGTCCGCCGATCATTCCGCCTTCCCCGCCGCGCCCGCCCGACCCCATGCCACCCGGCGGACCGCCGCCCCAGCCTCCGACGATCCCGCCCGGCGATCCTCCGCGCCCGCGGCCATAAGCGCGGTTATCACCCTCTTGCATCAAGGCGGCGAGCCTGGATCGCAACCACGCGTTACGCTGTGAGCGTGTGAGATCCGCATGCGCGCGGGGACGCGTATGGATGTACGAACTGGTGCGAAGGAGAGACGGGTGGGCGCAATTCCTCCTGTTGTCGACGATCTTCTAACGCGCGCGCTCGTCTGCGAGCTCGCTGTCGTGAACGCCAAGGGCGAGGCGGTCGTCCATCCACTAATCCCGCTGTGGGACGGCACGCATGTCTATATGACGTCCAGCGTGCTCTTTTCGAAGAAGCTCGAGCACATCAAGCGCGACAAGCGCGTGAGCCTGTCGATCACGGATCCGATCGCGACCGGCGGGTCGAAGGCCCGCTGCGTCATCCAGGGCGACGCCCGCATCATCGAGGATGACCCACACGAGACATGGGAAGAAGTGCTGCCGCTCTGGCGCGCGAAGGAACCAGCGATCGACTCGTTTCTCGGCAAGCGGTTCGCGCTGCCGCTCTTCTTCGAGCGCGCGCTGATCGAGGTGACGCCGACGCGCATCTCATGGTGGGCAGACGGCGACCCGTCGCAGGCGCCGCAGACGCTGGATCTGGCGGGGGCGGTCGCGTGAAGATTGACGGCAATCTCTTCGAGAAGCTCACGGCCTACCCGCACGCGATCCTCAGCTGGGTCGGCGACGACGGCTATCCCGAGCAGACGCCCGCGACGTTCCAGGTCGATCCGATGCGCGGCGAGGTGCTCGTGCACGCGACCGGGCTGCCGGCGCCGTCTGACCGCGACGTGAACTTCACGGTGAGCCACATCCGGCCCCAGCCGGGCATCGGCTACGACCAGCGACGGTACATCGAGCTCTGGGGCCGGCTGCAGGCGCGCGACGGCGGCTACGCACTCGCGCCGCGGCGCGCGTGGGGCTGGGACGAGAAGGAAATGCCGTTCTTCGAGTACTCCGAGCGCTCGAACGACCAGGCGCGGCGCTACCTGCGCGCGCTGTCGGCCGAGCAGGACCGGCAGGTGAAGCCGCGCCTCTCCCGCTTCTGGACGTTCCTCGTGGCGACGCGTCTGCCATTCCTCACGGCGACGATCGTACCGATCCTGCTCGGCATCGCGATCGCCGCGAAGAACGACCACTTCAGCTGGTGGCTGGCGGTGCTGACGCTGATTGGCGGCGCAGCCATCCACATCGGCCTCAACGTGGCGAACGACGTGTTCGATGCGATCTCAGGGGCAGACGAAGCGAACGTCAACCCGACGCAGTTCAGCGGCGGATCGCGCGTCATCCAGCGCGGTCTCATGACGCTCCGGCAGATGGGCGCGCTCTCTCTCGGCGCGTACGCCGTAGGCATCGCCATCGGGCTGTTCCTGGTGATCTACCGCGGCTCGCTGCCGCTGCTGATCGTCGGCATCATTGGCGTGCTGCTGAGCGTGTTCTACACTGCCCCGCCGCTGAAGCTGGTGCACCGCGGGCTCGGCGAGATCACGACGGCGCTCGGCTTCGGCCCGGTCATGGTCGTGGGCGCGTATCTCGTGCAGACGAAGGAGTGGTCGGCCGAACCGTTCGTCGCGTCGATCCCCGTCGCCATCCTGATCGCACTGATCCTTTATGTAAACGAGATCCCCGACCGCAACAGCGACGCGCTCGTCGGCAAGCGGACGCTCCCCGTCCGCTGGAGCGCGGACCTGGTGACGAAGGCGTTCCTGGTATCCGCGCTGGGCGCGTTCGCGGCGATCGCCGTCGCCGCCATCATCGACGTCATCCCGCTGCCGACCCTCCTCGCGCTGCTGGCGCTGCCGCTCGTGTTCGAGATCTATCGCGGGCTGCGCCGCTGGTACTCGTCGCCGTATGACTTGATGGGGATCATGGGCAAGAACGTGCAGCTCCACGCGATGACTGGACTACTGCTCCTGCTCGGCTACGTCGTGACGATCGTGGCATCGCACGCGTTCGATTCGGTGCCCCGCATCCTCAGTTGACCCGCTCGCGTCCCGACGCGAGCAATTCCTCGACCTCGGCGAGCCGCGGCATCGATTCGTACGCACCGTGCCGGGTGCACGCGACGGCGCCCGCTGCGTTCGCGAACCGAAGCGCGTCCGCGAGATGGCGGTCCTGAACCGCAATCGCGAACGCCGCGCAGAACGCGTCGCCGGCGCCCGTCGTGTCGACCACGGATACGTCGAAGGCCGGGACGTGGACGCGTGTGCCATGCGCAACGGCGACCGCACCGTGCTCGCCGAGCGTCACCACCCCGTGCAGCTGCCGCGCCGCCTCGACAGCGCTCGCGATGCCCTCCGACGCGTCGATCCCGGTCACACGCCTGGCCTCGATCTCATTGACGATGATGACCTGCGCCTGCGCGCGGAGATCCGGCGGCACGTCGGCGGCAGGCGCGGCGTTGAGCATCGCGCCCCATCGCTTGCCGCCGATCCGCATCTGCCGAAGGAAGCGCGCGGCGGCATCGGCGTTGGTCTCGAGGTTCGCGAGCGCGACGTCGACGCCTTCGAAGAACGGCGGCGCTTCTGCCTCCTCATACGCGTATGAGTCGTAGCCCGCCATCCAGTCGCTCGGCCGCGCGCCCCGGTTGGCGCGCGGCGCCTGGATGATGGTGTTCGTGCCATCGGGCTCGACGACGATTGCCGCGACGCCGGTGCCGGCCGAGCGGTCCACCACGACAGCACGCCGGTCGATGTCTTCGCGGTCGAGCGCGGCCAGGAACATACGGCCGAAGTCATCGTCACCCACCCGGCCGGTGACGCCGACCTCGGCGCCCAACCGGTGCGCGGCGACGGCCTGGTTGAACCCCTTGCCCCCAAGGTGCATGGAGAAGTCGCCCTGCAACGTCTCGCCGCCGTCGGGGCGGCGTGCGGCGCGCATGACGAGGTCCATGTTGAAGCTGGCGAGCACAGCGACGCGTGCCATCGGCGAATTGTAGGGCGATCGGTCGCGTTAGCCCCGCGGCGGTTCAGCGGCCTTTCTCTTCCGGCGGTTCCGTCGCGGCTTCTTCGCTTTGCGACGGTTCGCGATTCGCTTCATCCGGCTCGGCCGCCTCAACCCGCAAGCATGCTTCGCATACGCGGCCGGTGCGGATCCGCAGCCATTGGTGTTTCCCATTGCTGCTGCGCTCGCAGCGGGTCTCGGGCACGCGCGTCCCCCAATCGGGCGGTGGCTACGCGCGGACAAAGGCGTGGCCGACAGATGGTACTATTGCCGGTCAAGTGCCCCGGCGTCTGTCATGTACACGACAGACCATATGGACGTGCGCGATTACGTTAGCGGCGTGGTGCAACAACCGTCGGGGACATACGGCAACCGGGTCCTCGATGCGCTCTCCCCATCAGCCCTCGAAGGGCTTGCCCCGATTCTCGAGCAGGTGACGCTGCAGCGCCGGGAGGAACTCGTGCACCCGCACGACGACCCCCGTTACGTCTACTTCCCGACGTCGTGCGTGATCTCATGGCTGAGCACGCTACGGAGCGGCGCGACCATCGAAGTCGCGACGATCGGCAACGAAGGCATCGTCGGCTCGCCGCTCATCCACGGCGGCTCCCGCTTCCCGTTTCTCGTGATGAACCAGGTGGCAGGCGCAGCCTTGCGCACGCCCGTCGAGACGTTCCGCACCGCCGTCCGGACCAATCGCGAGCTCTCGTCGGTGCTGGAGGTCTACTCCCACGCGTTCCTGGTCCAGGTCGCGCAGTCCGGCGCCTGCAACGGCCTGCACGGCGTCGGCGCGCGGTGCGCCCGCTGGCTGCTGATGACGCAGGACCGCGTAGGCGCGGCGGCGTTCAGCATGACGCACGAACTGCTCGCCGACATGCTCGGCGCCGCCCGCCCGACCGTCACCGAGGCGATCGGCGAGCTGCACGCCCGCGGCGCTGTGCGATCGAGCGCCGGGCAGGTGCAGGTGCTCGACCGGGCGGCGCTCGAAGCAGCGTCGTGCGAGTGCTATGCGATCATCGCGGCCGCGTATGAATCGTTCGGCGTGGAACCCGGAGCGTAACGGGGCCTACTCCGCGAAGGCCAGCAGTTCCTCTTCGGCCAGCGGGCCCTTCGCGACTTCGAGCTCGCCCCAGTTCTTGCCTGTCTTCACGTCGATGACCAATGGGACGACGAGGTCCAGCGACTGCGGCATCAGACGCAGGCACATCTCGCGCACCTGCTCGAGCTCGGAGCGCGGGCCCTCGAAGATCAGCTCGTCGTGTACCTGGAGGATCATCCGGCTCCGCAGGCCGCGCTCCGCGGTTTCGGCGTCGATGCGGTTCATCGCGATCTTGATGATGTCGCTCGCCGTGCCCTGCACCGGCATGTTGATGGCCATGCGCTCGCCCGACGAGCGCACCTGGAAGTTGGCCGACCGGATCTCCGGGATATAGCGGCGCCGGCCCATCATCGTCTCGGCATAGCCGAGCCGGCGGCAGCTCTCGATTGCGCCGTCGCGCCAGCCACGCACCTTCTCGTACCGCTCGAAGTAGCGGCGGATGAACCCGGCGGCTTCCTCTCTCGGGATGCGCTCCTTCGTCGAGAGGCCGTACTCGCTGAGGCCGTAGAGTACGCCGAAGTTGAACACCTTCGCGCGCCGCCGCTGCTCCGCCGTCACCTCGTCGAGCGGGACGCCGAACACGTTCGACGCTGTCGCGGCGTGGATGTCGGTGTCAGTCCGGAACGCCTCGATCAGCGCCGGATCTTGGCTGAGGTGCGCCATGATCCGCAACTCGATCTGCGAGTAGTCCGCGGCCAGCAGCATGGGGTCGTCGCCGATGTCGCGCGCGATGAAGGCGCGGCGAATGGCGTTGCCGTAGCCGGTGCGCACGGGGATGTTCTGCAGGTTCGGGTCGTTCGACGACAGCCTGCCGGTCGCCGCGGTCGTCTGGTTGAACGTCGTATGGATGCGGTTCGTGCGCGAGTTGACCAGCGCCGGCAGCGCATCGACGTACGTGCCCTTGAGCTTGGAAATCGCGCGATGGCGCAGGATGAGATCGATCACGTCGTGCAGGCCGCGCAGCTGCTCCATCGAGATCGCGTCGGTCGTGTAGCCGAGCTTGGTTTTGCGCGTCTTCGGCAGCCCGATCTCCTCGAACAGCACCTGCGAGAGTTGCTGCGGCGAGCCGATATTGAACTCGTGCCCGACGACGGCGTAGATCTCGCGCTCGATCGTCTCGAGCTCGTCCTGCATCTCGCGCGTCATCGCAACGAGAATCGACTGGTCGATCGCCACGCCGGTCAGCTCCATATCGCCGAGCACCGCCATCAGCGGCATCTCGACATCGTCAAAGAGGGGCCATAGGTTCCGCTGCTTGAGTTCCGACGACAGCACGTCGGCCGCCTGCAGCTGCGCATCGGCCTGCGAGCAGCAGTACTCGCACGACGTATCGAGCGGCACCTGCGACATGGTGATCTGGTTCTTTCCGGCCCGGCCGATGAGGTCAATCAGCGGCGGGATCGTCATGCTCAGCCGGTCGAAGGCGAGCGTCTGGATCGCCATATTCTGCTCCCCGAGCAGATACGCCGCGATCATCGTGTCGAAGCGCATGCCGCGCATCGTGAGGCCGTGGTTCGCGAGCACGAGGAAGTCGAAGTGTCCGTTGTGCGTGACCTTCGGGAACGCGGCGTCTTCGAGCAGCGGCCGCAGGGCGTCGAGCACTTCGTCGAGCTGCAGTTGCTGTCCATCCTCGAGCGAGAGCTGATGGCCGATGGGGATGTACGCCGCCTCGCCTGGCGCCGTGGCAATGGCGATGCCGACGAGGATGCCGCGCATGCCGTTGGCATCGGTGTTCTCGACGTGCAGCGCCATCCGCTTCGCCTTGCGCGCGGCCTTTACCAGCGCGTCGAGACCGGCCGTGTCGGTGATCGTGCGATAGTTCCGCGCGGCGGCGATCGCGGTCTTCTTCGCCTCGTGCTGCTCTTCGCCGAGCTGCTCCGGGATGCGAGAGATGAGGCTGCGGAACTCCAGCTCGTGGAACAGCGATTCGACGCGCTCGCGGTCGAAGTTCTGCAGGCGGCACGCCTCGAGGTCCAGCTTGGTCGGGGCGCCGCGATGGATCGTCGCCAGCTCCTTGCTGAAGCGCGCCTCGCCCTCATGCTCGTGGAGATTGGCGCGCAGCTTGTCTGGCGTCACCTCGTCGATGCGCTCGAAGATGCCCTCCACCGTGCCGAACTGCTGCAGCAGCTTCGTCGCCGTCTTCTCGCCGATGCCCGGCACGCCGGGGATGTTGTCCGACGTATCGCCCTTGAGCCCCTTGTAATCGGGGATCTGCGCCGGCTCCAGGGCGTAGCGCTCGCGCACCGCCGCTTCGTCGTAGGTCACGGCGGGTGCCGCCTTGATGTACGGGCGGTACATGAACACCTGCACGCCCGGCTCGACGAGCTGGAGCAGGTCGGAGTCCAGCGTGGCCACGTACGTCTCGATGCCCTGTTCCTTCGCCTGCCGGGCGAGCGTGCCGAGCACGTCATCGGCCTCGAAGCCGGGCTCCTCGAACACGGGCATCTTGAACGCATCCAGCACCTCGCGGATGCGTCCCGCCTGACGCTTGAGGTCGTCGGGCATCGGCGCGCGGGTCGCCTTGTACGTCGCGTCTTTCTCATGCCGGAACGTCTTCGCCGGCGCATCGAGCGCGACGGCGAGGTGCGTCGGCTGCAGGCGGTCGAGGACGCTGAGCAGCGTGCTGGTGAAGCCGTAGACCGCGGTCGTGATCTCGCCTGTGCGCTTCACAACAAACTCAACGGGCGCGTTGTTCTTGCTCCCCTGGAACACCATGAAGGAGCGGTAGATCAGGCTGTGCCCATCGACGAGCACGAGCCTGGGCTGCGACGCGGAAGGCGCCGAATCAGATGCGGATGACTTGCGAGGCACGATCGGATTATACGGCGTCGGCGCGCCGGACGGGCCTGGCGCCGGGCTAGCGGAGCGCGATGATCGCGGCGGCGAGCAGGATACCTTCGGCGCCGATCGCCGCGATGAGGAGCACGTACCCCACCATCCGCTCCCACGAGTGCGCGACGAAGCCGAGGACGATGTTCATCAGCAGCAGCACGATGCCGACCGCGGGCAGCTTCAGCAGCTCGCTCTTCGCGCCGACGCGCGTCACGCCGGTGAGCTGCGGGAACGTCAACTCGATGCTCTCCGACAGGTGCGGGTACTGGCGGTAGATGTAGGCGAACATCGCGAAGAACACGGCGAACGCGGCCGCGACGAGCACCTGCGCCGCCCGGTCCTCCCAGAACGGCTGCGCCGCCAGATACATGCGGTCGGGAGCCTGCGGCACCGCGACGAGCGACCCGAGTCGCTGCTGCGCCTGCACCGCCTCGGCGAACGCCACCTCGTCCTCGACGCTGATCGCGTAGGCGCCGTTCGCGGTGACCAGGTAGAGCAGCTCGTCGGGCGAGCGGTGGGTCGAGTAGAAGAGCGTCTCGCCGATGCCGCCGTCGACCTTCGCGCGCCCGACGTGGTGCCCCAGCCAGCTGACGCCGGCGACGGATGGCGCGCTCAACTCCCGGCCCGGCACCAGGCGTTCGATCTGCGGCATCGGCACCTGCTGCCGGATGTCGCCCCAGGCGATGGTCAGGACGTTGCGGTCGATGACGTAGCGCATCGTGCCGAGGCTGTACGTCCAGTACGCGAACAGGACGCCGAGGAAGAAGAAGATGGTGGCCAGAATGTAAAGCGCGACGGCCGAGAGCGACACGTCGAGCGTGGCGCCGCGCACGACGAGCGCCGCCGTCAGCAGGAAGCACCAGAGCGCGATGCCGCCGCCCAGGAGCGAGCCGATCGTGCGCGGGGGACGGAATTCCATCAGGCGTTGATCTTCGCCGGCTCGGCAGCCGGCTTCACCGCCGTCACCCAGTCCGCGTACTTCGCGTTGCGGCCGCGGATGACGTCGAAGAACAGGCCCTGCAGCTTCCGCGTGATCGGGCCGATCGTTCCGCTCCCCACCTGCCGGCGATCCACCTCGATGACCGGCGAGAGGTGCGCCGCTGTGCCGGTAAGGAAGCACTCGTCAGCGACGTACAACTCCGAGCGGTCGATGGTGCGCTCGATCACTTCAAGCCCGAGTTCCTCCTGCGCGAGCTGCATCACGGACGCAAGCGTGATGCCCTCGAGCACGTTGTCGCTGCGTTCGGGCGTGATCAGCCGATTGTGGCGGACGATCACGACGTTCTCGCCGGAGCCCTCCGAGACGTGCCCGTCGTCGTTGAGCATGATCGCCTCATCGAAGCCGTTCTCGACCGCCTCGGTCTTGGCGAGCGCCGAGTTCACGTAAAGGCCGTTCACCTTCGCCCGCGCCGGGATCGAGGTGTCAGGCACGCGGCGCCAGGACGATGTCTGGCAGCGGATGCCAGCTTCGACGTCCAGGTAGTTGCCAAAGGGCAGCACGAACATCAGGTAGTCGTCCGCGACGTCGTTGAGCCGCGGGCCGATCACTTCGCCGCTCTTGTACGCGATTGGCCGGATGTACACGTCCTCGCGGAAGCCGCTCCGCTCGACGACCTGGCTGCAGATATCGACCAGTTCATCGGTCGTGTGATCGAGCCCGATCTTCATGATCCGCGACGACAAGTTGATACGCTCGAAGTGCTCGCGTGGCCGGAAGAGCAGCACCTCGTCGCGGTCCTCCGCCCAGTTGCCGCGGATGCCCTCGAACACTGCGGTGCCGTACAGGAAGGCGTGCGTCATTACCGGCAGCCGTGCCTCTTCGAGCGGGATGATGCGCTTCTGGAAGTAGGCATACGGCGTGGGCATCGGTTTCGGGTCCTTTCTGGCCGGGGTTGCCGATTATAGGTCGAAGCGCCGAGGCGGAACAAGGATAAGGCAGCTCAGCAATTGACACTGGAGCGCGTCCAGCGCCGGGCCGATAATACTGCATGCCGATGGAACGTCGCGATATCACGGCCGCCGGCTGGCGGACGATCCGCGTGTGCTTCCTGCGCCTGCTGTGCGGCGTGGGCGCGTTCGTCGCGCTTGCGATCGTCAGCGGACTGCACGCGTACCTCCGCGGCCTCGCCTACCACCACCACCTGTTCTCCGCCGTGTCCCTCGACTCGATCGAGGATCTCGGTGGCCCCGATGCGGCCAGCCGCTTCCTGCAGTGGGTTGTGCCGCCGAGCAGCGGCGGGCACGCCGCGTTCATCCTCTGGTCGTCGCTGTTCTGGCTGTCGCCGCTGCTCGCGTTCGCCGTCGGCGCCGGCCTTGGCCCGCGACAGTACGGGCGGTTGCTCCTCCTGCATACGTCCGTGATCGCGGTCTGTGATCTGATCTTCTTCATCGTGCCGACGATGCCTCCGTGGATGGCGGATGGCACGCCGCGCCTGCTGAGCGCCTACGCCGGCAACGCGCTCCAGATCGACACGAACCCGACGGCGGCGTTCCCGAGCCTGCACGTGGCCGTGCCGTTGATCGCCGGCGTCTGGCTTTTGCATAGTCAGTCGCGACTATGGCGCATCGTCGGCGTTGTCTGGGTGATCCGCGCGATGCTGCTGTTCTGGGCCGTCGTGTACACGGGCGAGCACTACGTGCTCGACGGCGCCGCCGCCATTGTCATCGTGCTGCTCGTGTATCGGTTCTACGACTGGCTCGGCTGGGCGCAGGAACCCACACCACGCCGAGACCGGGCGCCTGCGCCGCGGCGAGCGGCCGTGCCCGCCGCCGCGGACGCGAGCGCGGCCTGACCGCTTCCGCTCACTCGTCCGCGCGCACGTAGATCTTGCCCCCGGCCTGCTGGAACTCGCGCGCCTTCTCGCTCATCCCCACCGCGATCGCGTCCTGCTCGTCGAGCCCGTGCTGCTCGGCGTAGGCGCGGACGTCCTGGCTGATGCGCATCGAGCAGAAGTGGGGGCCGCACATCGAGCAGAAGTGCGCGACCTTCGCCGGCTCTGCCGGCAACGTCTCGTCGTGGTACGCCGATGCCGTCTCCGGGTCGAGCGAGAGGTTGAACTGATCGCGCCAGCGGAATTCGAACCGCGCCTTCGACAGCGCGTCGTCCCAGGCCTGCGCGCCGGGGTGCCCCTTCGCGAGGTCCGCGGCGTGCGCGGCGATCTTGTACGTGATGACCCCATCCTTCACGTCCTGCCGGTCCGGCAGCCCCAGGTGCTCCTTCGGCGTCACATAGCAGAGCATCGCCGTGCCGTACCAGCCGATCATCGCCGCGCCGATGGCCGACGTGATGTGGTCGTACCCGGGCGCGATGTCCGTCGTCAGCGGGCCGAGCGTGTAGAACGGCGCCTCGTGGCAGACCTCGAGCTGAAGGTCGACGTTCTCCTTGATCTTGTGCATCGGCACGTGGCCGGGGCCTTCGATCATCACCTGCACGTCCTGCTCCCACGCGATCTCCGTCAGCTCGCCGAGCGTGCGCAATTCGCCGAACTGCGCCTCGTCGTTCGCGTCCGCGATGCTCCCCGGCCGCAGGCCGTCGCCGAGCGAGAACGCGACATCGTAGGTCCGCATGATGTCGCAGATCTCGCGGAAGTGCGTATAGAGGAAGTTCTCCTCGTGCCGGTTGAGGCACCACGCTGCCATGATTGAGCCGCCGCGCGAGACAATCCCGGTGACGCGCTTCGCCGTCAGCGGAACGTACCGCAGCAGCACGCCGGCGTGGATGGTGAAGTAATCGACGCCCTGCTCCGCTTGCTCGACCAACGTGTCGCGGTAGACCTCCCACGTCAGGTCCTCGACCTTGCCGTCGACCTTCTCCAGCGCCTGGTAGATCGGCACGGTGCCGATCGGCACCGGCGAGTTGCGGATGATCCACTCGCGCGTCGTGTGGATGTTCTTCCCGGTCGAGAGGTCCATCACGGTGTCCGCGCCCCAGCGCGTCGCCCACGTCATCTTCTCGACTTCCTCGTCGATCGACGACGCGACGGCCGAGTTGCCGATGTTGGCGTTCACCTTCACCAGGAAGTTGCGGCCGATGATCATTGGCTCGCTCTCCGGGTGGTTCACGTTCGACGGGATGATCGCGCGGCCCGCCGCCACTTCGTCGCGCACGAACTCCGGCGCGCACCCCTCGCGGATCGCGATGAACTCCATCTCCGGCGTCACGATGCCGCGCCGCGCGTAGTGCATCTGCGTCACGCGCGCGCCGCCCTTCGCGCGCAGCGTCTGCCGGCGCAGTCCGGGGAACTCGTCGATGTTCGCGCGCGGGTCGCCGTCGCGCACACCGTTGTCCTGCGGCCGGATGCGCCGTCCCTCGTACGCCTCAACGTCCCCGCGTTCCTCAATCCAGCGCGCGCGGAGCGCCGGCAGCCCGGAGCGTATGTCCGTTCGCGCCGCGGCGTCGGTGTTCGGCCCGCTCGTGTCGTACAGCCGAAGCGCGGCGGGCGTGGCATCAGCGGCAGTCGGCGTCAGCGCGACCTCGCGGAACGGCACGCGGATGTCGTCGCGCGAACCCGTCTGGTACGCCTTCCGGGCGTTCGACGCGGCGAGTGCGTTCGCGGCGCTCACCTCGCGTGGTCGTGTCTCGAGCATCATCGTCTCCTTTCGATGTGCGGTGACGTTGGGTCTGGCAAGAAAAAGCGCCGCTGCGAGGCAGCGGCGTCAAATCGAGTGTCCCTTCGCCGGCATGACCCGGACAGGTTCAAACGGTCGGCGTACGCCCTCTCAGCCCGGAGGCTCCCGTCACTGCTCTTCGGTTGTACGTCCACCGTACACGCGGTGCGCGCGGCCACGCAACCCCACGTATCGCCCATGCGATCGGCAGGCTACGGGCCGACCTCCCGGTACATGAACAGCGTCAGCCGCCCGTCCGCGTCGTCCTCGTTCGAGTACATCCGGTCGTTGAAGCCGCTCAGCCGGAAGCCGAGTGCCAGGTAGAACTCGATCGCCGCCGCGTTGTCGCCTCGCGGCTCCACCCAGAGCGCCCGCATCCCGCGCTCCCGCGCGAACGCGATCGCCCGCTCGACCAGGGCACTTCCGGCGCCAGACCGGCGACAACGCGCGTCTACGGCAAGGTCGGTGATCTCACACGCGTCCGTCCACGCCGGCTTCACGATCATCAGCAGCCCCGCCGGGACGCCGGCGACCTCGGCCACGAAGAAGGCATCGACGCGCGGCATGGCGTCGCGGAGCCGCTCGACGGGGTAGGCAGCGTAGACGACCGGCTCGGCCGGCCGCTCCCGCCAGCTGAACGCGAACCGCTGCTCGGCCCCCCCCTGCTCACGGTCGAGATGGAGCACCGGCGACGCGTTGTAGCGAAGGTCCATCGCCGCCAGCGCGGAGAGGTCGCCTTCGCGGACGTCCCGAACGACGACGCTGCCATGCATGGCGCGCATCCTAGCACGGCGGCGTACGCCTCCTTCGGGCGAGGCTCCGATAGCATGAAGGCGATGCCAACCACTTACGACGCGATCGTAGTCGGCGCCGGGCCGGCGGGAAGCACGGCGGCACGCGATCTCGCGCGCTCCGGCGCCCGCGTGCTGCTGCTCGACCGCGCGACGTTCCCGCGCGAGAAGCCGTGCGGCGGCGGCATCACGACGCGTGCGGACGGCGCGACGGACATCGACCTGGCGCCGGTCACGGAGCGCGAGATCTACGGCGTGCGCGTCAGCGTGAACATGGGCGCACGCTTCGACCGCACGAGCCCGCACCTCCTGGCCCGCATGACGCAGCGCAGCCGGCTCGATGAGTTCCTCGTCGAACAGGCGGCCGCGGCCGGCGTCGACTTCCGCGATGCCGCGCCGGTGCGCGCCATCGAATCTGATCGCGCGACGATGCGTGTGCGTGTGAACGGCGACGCGTACGAGGCGCCGGTGCTCATCGGCGCGGACGGCGTCAACGGCCCGGCGTCGAAGGCACTCGGTCTCACCCCCCTCAGCGAGCACGCCGTCGCGTTCGAGACCAACTACCCGGCGGACGAGCGCACGATGGAGGCATGGTCGCGCTTCATCGCGCTCGACCTCGCCGGCATCCCCGGGGGCTACGGCTGGGTGTTCCCGAAGGGCGATCACCTGAACATCGGCGTCGGCGGCTGGAAGTCCGTCGGCCCCACCCTGCGCAAGCGGCTCGCGCGCCTCTGCGCGTACTACGGGTTCGACGAGCGCCGGCTCTTCGGCTTCCGCGGCTACCAGCTCCCGCTACGCCGAGACGGCGTGCCAATCACCCGCGGCGCCGCCGCGCTCGTCGGCGATGCGGCGTGCCTCGTCGACCCGCTGTCCGGCGAAGGCATCTGGGCCGCGTTCGTCAGCGGCCGTCTCGCGGCCGAGGAGGCACGCCGCTACCTGCGCGGCGACGTGCCCGACCTCACCGGCTACCAGCGCACGCTCGACGCCACAATGCGCGAGGAGATCCTGACGTCCCGCCGCCTGCAGGGCATCCTCCAGCGCCTGCCATCGTTCTCGGTGCTCATGCTCAAGTACAACCCGACGTTCTGGCGCTACATGACCGAGATCATCCGCGGCGAGATCGCCTACCCCGACCTGACGAAGAAGTTGGGCCCAGTCCGCCACCTGCTCAACCGCTGGGGCGACTTCGAGATCGGGCGCCACGAGCGGCGCCTGCGCGCCGGATAGTCAGCGCGCAGCCGCACGTGCGACGCGCTTGCACGTGACCGGCGTCGGCGTCGCGGTCGCCTCGGTGTTCGATGCCGGCGCGACGGACGGCCCACACAGCAGCGTGCGCGTGTCCACCATCAGACCTTCGGGCTCCGGCGTCATCGCGAAGCGGTCGAGTCCGCGGTCGGCGGCCCCGTCGATCAGGTTCCCGCCGCTGTCGAAGTGCGCTCCGGTGCACGGATCGGTGAAGAGCCCCGGTCCAACGACACGCCCGTCCGCCACCACCGTCGCGTCGCGCTGCCAGACGACCTTGCACCCGCGAATCGAGCCGGAGAAGCCCGGGGGGTACGCGTACAGCGCGTTCACCTGCCCCTCACCGTCCGGGCTCATGAAGAAATCGTCGAGCGAGAACTCGACCGGATCGCCCGTCAGCCGGTTGGTGATGCCCGTCTGGACCACCCGCCCGTCGGCATCGTTGTTGCTGCGGATGTCGCCCATGAGCGAGAGCACCGCGACCGCGAGGGCGGCGATCGCGATCAGCAGCGAGAGCGCAACGCCGATGCGGACCGTGATCATCGGCCGCAGGCGTCGCGCGAGGCTGGCAGGAACGAAGGGGCGGAGCGCATCGGCGGCAGTATAGGCCCGCGGCGGCGTACGGGCCGCAGGCGTGGAACTTTCTCATGGGCACGGGCGTCTGTAATCGCAGGAGGGCCGGCCATGCGACGACTGAACCTCAAACTCGCGCTCGTTGCGACAGTTGTGGCCGCTGCCTGCGCCGGCGCGGTCGGCGTGTACGCGACCGGTGGCTCGCCAGACCGGCCAGCAGCGGAAGGCGCGGCAGCCAGCGCGACCTCGACAGCCGCGACGCGCTCGCTCTCGAGTTCGACTTGCGCCATCACCGCGCGCGAGTGCCATCACATCGTGCCGGAGCCGGAACTGACGTGCGAGGAGGCGCACGCCTGCGCGACGCCGACGCTGCCGGACGTCGTCTGCGAGAACGCGGAAGCCTGCCCGCCTGGCCGCCGCATCTGCCCTGGCGTCACCCCGGAGCCGATGACGCCCGGCGCGTTGGACAACTCGATCGCGATCTGCGGCACGCCGTGCGGCGCGTGCCACGTGGCGTGCCCGGCGTCCGCGCCCGATGCGACGCCCGGTATGGCGGCCGGCATCGCGTGCCCGCTGCCCACCTGCCCGGACGTCACACCGGTCGCCGGCCCTGAGGTCGCCCCGGCGATCGCGCGCTACTGCGGACCCTTGCCGTGCGCCCCCACTCACGCCGAGTGCGACCCGCCGCCACCGTGCGCGACGCGTGATGGCGCCGCCTGCCCGCCGCCGCCTCGATGCCCACCCGTCACGCCGATGCCGGCGGCGCCCGGCGAGGTCGAGCCGCAGATATCGAGCCCCGGGTGCCTTCCGCCGCTGCCGCCGGACTGCGCCATCTCGAGCGATGGCGTGGTGACCTGCTCCACCCCGGGCGCGAGCGGGGACGGCGCCGGGTCTGTGCCGCCAGCTGGGGCGGCAGGCGCGACGCCGTCGGTCGCGGAGTAGCGGTCGTCTACTGGCCGGCGGTCTCCGTCGGGAAGTCTTTCACCGGGTACGGCGGGTTGAACACGTCCGATGATGGCTGCGGTTTGATCTGCACCGCATCGAGCTCCGTCGTCTCGGAACCGCTCGTGCTCTTGTCGTACAGCGGCACACCGTCGGCCGTGAAGCATGTGGTGCTCTTCGTGTCGCCGCCGTCGCTCGTGTAGTCGAAGCAGGTTGCCGCGGCCCCGAGGATGGTCCGGGTGCTCTTCGACGTGACGTTGATATCGCCGTCTGAGATCTGCGCGAAGTTGTCGGTGATCGCCGACAGATCGGGCGCGGGCGAGTTGGCGTCGTTCTTGAAGCAGACGCCGGAGCCGTCCTCGACGCCCGCGAGCTGGGCGAGCGCGCCCGCGCCGGGCAGGCAAAAGACGGAGTTCTCAGGCGTCTGCAGCAGGACCAGCGAGACCGTCTCGCCGCTGTCGTTCGAGGCCACATCGAACCTCGTGCGGTCGCGCCCCTGCTTGTATATGGTGATGAAGCCGTTCAGCGGCTGGTCGGAGCCAGTGTCGTTGATGGCGTAGTGCACCTCGAACGAAGCCGTGCCGAACTTCGCCGAGAGCGCCTGCAGCTCCTGTGCGTTGGGGTCGCTCGGCGTGTTGGGGACCGCCGTCTTCGTCGGCTGCGCGCCGTTGGACTTGCCGCCGCCGCACGCCGCGGCCAGCGCCACCAGGCCCACCGCAACCGCCGCAACGAGATAGCGCCTCATCATCCCCTCGACACCCCTTACTCCCATGCGCGACCAGCGACGAACTATATCGGCTGCGATCATCTGCCGCGACCGGCACAGCTCGCCGAATGGAGACGATCATCGAACCGTAACAGTCAGGCGCGGCGCAGCGTCACGTCGCCGGCCTCGACCGTCACGCGTTCGCCGTCGGCGGTACGCACGATGAGCGCGCCGGTCTCGTCGACGTCCTCGGCCATGCCCTCGACGCTTCCGCCGGGCCACGTCGCCGTGACTTCGTTGCCGAGCGTCACGAGCCGCGCACGCCAGGCGTCGCGCACCGAGTCGCCCACTATCGCATCCCGGTACATGCGCTCGAAGCGCGCGAGGTACGCCGCGAGCAGTGGCTCGCGCTCGATGTTGTGCCCAAGCTCGACGGCGACGCTGGTGGCGATGTCGCGGATCTCGTCGTACGGCCGTGGGTCGAAGTTCACGTTGATGCCGGCGCCCACGAGCACAAAGCGCTCCCCGCTGTGCACCGACGTCTCGATGAGCACCCCCGCGAGCTTCTTCCCGCGCGCCTGCACGTCGTTCGGCCACTTGATGTCCGTCTGCAGCCCCGCGCACTCCGCGATCGCGTCTGTGATCGCCAGTGGGGCGATCATCGCGATCTGGCGCAGGACGGCTTCGGACGGACGCAGGAGCAGC